>JBJMQX010000089.1:0-90156 GCA_045802455.1 Phenylobacterium sp.
CAGGGTGTCGCGGAACACCTCCCAGGTCAGGTCCTCGGCGACGCCGTTCACCTTCTCCAGGGCCTGGTAGATCGGCACCGTCCCGATCGGCACGGGGCTGTTCCTGACGATCCAGTCGCGGATGTTGTGGATGTTGCGGCCGGTGGAGAGGTCCATGACCGTGTCGGCTCCCCAGCGGATCGCCCAGACCATCTTGTCCACCTCGTCGGCGACGGTGGAGAGCACGGCCGAGTTGCCGATGTTGGCGTTGACCTTGACCAGGAAGTTCCGGCCGATCGCCATCGGCTCGAGCTCGGTGTGGTTGATGTTGGCCGGGATGATTGTCCGGCCGCGCGCCACCTCGTCGCGGACGAATTCCGGGGTGCAGTGGTCGGGGATCTCGGCGCCGAAGGGCTCGCCGTCGCGGATCGCCGGATCGCCGGCCGCCCGCCGCAGGTTCTCGCGGATGGCGACGTATTCCATCTCGGGCGTGACGACGCCGCGGCGGGCATACTCGAGCTGAGTCACCGCTGCGCCCGCACGCGCGCGGTAGACGCGGCGGGGCGCCGTGAACTGGGGCGCCAGGTGCTCGCCTTTCGCGAAGCCGTTGTCTTCGGGCTTCACCTCGCGCGGGGTCTCGACGATCTCGACGTCGCCGCGGGAGACCACCCAGGGCTCACGCACCTTGGAGAGGCCCTTCTCGATATCGACGACCGAAGTCGGGTCCGTGTAGGGGCCGGACGGATCGTAGAGCGTCAGCGCGGGCTCGCCCGACGAGGGGTGCACCGCCACCTCGCGGAACGGCACGCGGATGTCCGGCCACAGGACGCCGGGCTGGTAGACCTTCCGCGAACCGGGGCGCTCGCCGGTGGGGACGCTGTTGGGCTTGAGATGGCCGGCGGGCTTGTTCATGAGGCGACGCTCCAAACGGGCGGACCACGGGCGTCGGTTGGGGTTCATCCCTTCCCTTCGCCGGCATGACCCGGATCAGGTTCGACGGGTCGCGGGGAAGAACCCGCCTCTCAGCCGCTTGCCGGCGGCGCCCCGAGGAAGGCTGCAACACCTACGCCCGAACGAGGGCTGGCGGAAGCGCAATTGAGGCGGTCAGGCCTGCACCAGCCGCACCCTAGTTCCGGAGAGGATGACGTCGTCGCCCTGCAGCCTGCCGCGCGCCTTGGCGGCCGCACGGACGGCCTCGGGGTCCTTCACCGCCACGTCGAAGCGGCCGAGCCCTTCGCCCCGCCCATCGGCGGCGGTCACGAAGCGGATCTCGCCGCCCTCGTCGAGCGTCATCCGCCAGCCGCCGTCCTCGCGGACCACCGGCTGGCCCAGCACCTGGCTCCAGCGGTTCGCCAAGGCTTCCGGATCGTCGCCCTGGATCTCGGCGCCGACGATCGCTGTCGAGGTGTCGGTGCGCAGGTGGTCGCGCCACACCGGCCCGCCCCACTCCCACCGCTCCCAGGGCTCCATCTGGTCGACCGAGACGATGGCGCCGCCGATGTCCTTGGGATGGATGTGGCTCATGTGCACCCCGTCGCGGTCGGTCTCGGCGACGGTGCGGGCGCCGGCGGCCTTCAGCCGGGCGCGGGCGTCTTCGATGTCGCGCACCTGGAGGATCGCCATATAGCCGCCGTCGCCGCCGCGCTTTTCGAGGAGGCGGCCGGCCGTCGTGCCCTCCTGCTTTGGGGAGACGACCTCCAGGAAGGTCTCGCCCACCGGGAAGACCGCGTTCTTCAGGCCGAAGGCGCCGACGCCCGGGTCATCGTAGGCGTAGTCAAGGCCGAGGATCGCACGAATGTCGGCCTCGCAGGCCGCCAGGTCCTGGCCGACGAGCGCGATCTGCCGAAGACGCATGAGCTCCTCCCGTTCTGTCGGCGAGGAGCCTAGCCGCCTTGCGCGCGGTCAGGTCAAGCCGGCGGTTCGACGGCGCCCGCGCGGGCCTGGCGCCGCTCGCTGATCCAGACGCCCATCACCATCAACGCCAGGATCACCAGCGAAGCGACGATGCGGTCGAGGTTCAGCCCGCCGTGGTCCAGCGGCTTGGTCAGCGTGTCACCGAGCGTCGCGCCCAGCGGCCGGGTCAGCACATAGGCCGCCCAGAACAGGATCGCCTGCGGTGCGGCCTTGAGGAAATGCAGCACCGCCACGACGGCGATCAGGCCGGCGAAGATCAGCGCGCCGCCCTCAAAGCCGGCCCCCAGGTCGTCGGCGGTGAAGTCGCCCAGCGCCGTCCCCAACGTGTTCGAGACCAGGATGGTCAGCCAGTAGAACACCTCGTTGGTGCGGGTGGTGATGCGGTCCACGGCGATTGAGCCCGTCGTGCGCCGCCAAAGGATGAGGATCAGGATCACCAGCGCCAGCAGAATGGCCGAGGACTTCACGTAGCCCAGGCCCAGCGAACGGTCGAAGTAGTCAGAAGTGGTCGTGCCGACCGTGGTCGTGGCCACCACGCAGGCCCAGTAGAACAGTGGATGGAACCGACGGGAGACCACCTGGGCCGTGACGGTGACCGCGAAGAAGGCCAGAAAGATCAAGGTGGCGACGAGGTAGCCCAGCTTCAGCTGCATGGAGAGCGCGTCGCCGCCGGTCTCGCCCAGCGTCGTGGCCAGGATCTTGATGATCCAGAACCCCAGCGTGACACGCGGCACCTTGCTGAGCATCTCGGTCTGCGGGCGTAGCAAAAATCCGACTCCCTCGGCGGACGGTCCAGCTTGGCGGTTGCAGAGCCAAGCGCCCTCACCGGGCTTCCGTTCCCGCCACGTCAGGGCCTAGGGTCTCCGCGACCAGCAATTGGAAGGAACCGCCATGGCCAGCTTCGACACCGGCACAGAGGACCTCTTGGCCGACCTGGAAGAGGGCGTGCTGACGCTGACGCTCAACCGGCCGCAGGCGCGCAACGCCATGAGCGGGGCGATGAACGAGGCGCTGGGCAGCCAGCTCGCCGCGGCGGAAACCGACCCCGAGGTGAAGGTTGTCGTGCTGACCGGCGCCGGCCAGGGCTTCTGCGCCGGTGGCGACGTGAAGGGCATGAACGAGCGCAACACCGGCGCCGGGCGGCCGGTGACGATCGACGAGGCCATCGCCACTCAGCGGCTGAACCAGCGCGCGACCGCCGGCAAGCTCTTCAGGATGCCCAAGCCGACCATCGCGGCCCTGCCCGGCGCAGCGGCGGGGGCGGGCCTGTCGCTGGCGCTCGCCTGCGACCTCAGGGTCATGGCCAAGACCGCCATCATGACGACCGCCTTTGCCCGCGTGGGCTTCTCGGGCGACTACGGCGGCACCTACTTCCTGACCCAGCTGGTGGGCGCGGCGAAGGCTCGCGAGCTCTACTTCCTGTCGGAGCGCGTCACGGCGGACGAGGCGCTCAGGCTGGGCCTGGCCAACTGGGTGGTGGAGCCGGACGAACTGCAGGCCAGGACCCGCGAGATCGCGCTTCGCCTGGCGAAGGGCCCGACCGTCGCCTACCGCTACATGAAGGAGAACCTCAACCGCGCCATGGCCGGCGAGTGGGACGACTGCATGGACCTCGAGGCCACCCACCATGTCCACTGCGGTCAGACCCACGACCACAAGGAAGCCGCCCGCGCCTTCGTCGAGAAGCGCGAGCCGGTATTCGAGGGGCGGTAAGCGGCAGGCGACGGAACCCAACCGCGGCGGACCGGTTTTGCGGGCTCCCATCCCGCAATCGGAGTATCGCCATGCAAGGCCAGGACCACGCCGTGAAGGTGCTGAACAGCCTGATCGAGACCACCCTGGACAGCGCCAACGGCTACAAGGAGGCCGCCGAGAACGCCAAGGAGGGGCAGCTTCGGAGCCTGTTCTCCGAGCGCGCCCAGCGCCGCCGTGAGCTCGCTGGCCAGCTGCAGCAGGAAGTCCGCAGCTTCGGCGGCGAGCCCGAGACCGACCAGTCGATGATGGGCGAGGCGCACAACAAGTTCACCGAGCTGAAGAACGCCATCACCGGCGGCAGCGAGAAGGCGGTGATCGACGAGGTCGAGCGCGGCGAGGACGTGATCAAGGGCAAGTACGAGCACGCCCTGCGCGACGACGACCTGCCGCCGCAGTGCCGCCAGATCGTCAGCCGCGCCTTCGAGCAGATCCGCGCCGAGCACGACGAGATCAGCGCCATGAAGCGTTCCATGCACTGAGTCTCAAACGACAAGCACAGCAACCGCGGGCCGGCTTCGCCATTGAGCAGCCATGAGCGACGCCGGCCCGTCATCGCCGCCCCTCGACCCCGAGCAGGAAAAGCAAGCCGAGGACTACGCTCCGCTGCGCGGCGTGGTGATCCACAGGATCATCCGCGAGGAGGGCGAGACCGACCTGCAGCGGCCGGCCGCGGCGCTCCTCTGGTCGGGCCTGGCGGCCGGGCTGTCGATGGGCTTTTCCTTCGCCGTGCAGGCGCTGCTCAAGGCGGCCCTGCCGGCCGAGGGCTGGGCCCATGCGGTCGCCAGCTTCGGCTATGTGGTGGGCTTCGTGGTCGTCGTGCTGGGCCGCCAGCAACTGTTCACCGAGAGCACCCTCACCGCCACCCTTCCGGCGCTGACCCGGCGCGACGCGCAGACCACGCTGGCGATGCTGCGGCTGTGGGCCATCGTGCTCGTGGCCAACCTCGCCGGGACCTGGCTGTTCGCCGCCGCGCTCGCCTACGCCAGTCCGCTGCCACCGGAGGCGAGCGACGCCATGAAGTCCCTGCTGGGCGAGAGCCTGGCGAACCCCTTCGGCGTCACCCTTGTGAAGGCGGTGTTCGCCGGCTGGCTGATCGGGCTGATGGCCTGGCTGCTGCCGCCGGCAGGGTCCGCCAAGCTCCTGATCATCGTCCTGCTCACCTGGGTGGTCGCGCTGGCCAAGCTCAGCCACATCATCGCCGGATCGACGGAGACAGCCTACGGCGTGCTGACCGGCGGCGCTTCGGCCGGCGACTACCTCGTGGGCTTCCTGCTCCCGACCCTGATCGGCAACGTGCTGGGCGGCGCGGCGCTCGTGGCGCTGCTAAACCATGCGCCGGTGCGCCACGACGTGGCGGCCGGGCCGCCGTCCTGAGCCCGCCATGCGGCTGGCCACCTACAACGTCAACGGCGTGAACGGGCGCCTGCCGGTGCTGCTGCGCTGGCTGGAGGCGGCGCGGCCGGACATTGTCTGCCTGCAGGAGCTGAAGGCGCCGCAGGAAAAGTTCCCGCTCGCCGTCATCGAGCAGGCCGGCTACGGCGCGATCTGGCATGGCCAGAAGAGCTGGAATGGCGTCGCCATCCTGGCGCGCGGCTCGACGCCGCACGAGACCCGCCGCGGCCTGCCGGGCGACCCCGACGACAGCCACAGCCGCTACATCGAGGCCGCCGTGAACGGGCTCATCGTGGGCTGCCTCTACCTGCCCAACGGCAACCCCGCGCCAGGCCCGAAGTTCGCCTACAAGCTGGCCTGGTTCGAGCGGCTGACGGAGCACGCGGCGGGCCTGCTGGCGTCCGGCGCGCCGGTGGTGCTGGCCGGCGACTACAACGTCATGCCGACCGACCTGGACGTCTACAAGCCGGAGCGCTGGCTGGACGACGCCCTCTTCCGGCCGGAGGTGCGCGCGGCCTATGCCCGGCTGGTCGCCCAGGGCTGGACCGACGCGCTGCGGACGCTGCACCCGGGCGAGCGGATCTACACCTTCTGGGACTACTTCCGGAACGCCTTCGCGCGCGACGCGGGCCTGCGCATCGACCACCTGCTGCTGAGCCCTGGGGTCGCGCCGAGGCTCACGGCGGCCGGCGTCGAGCGCGAGGTGCGCAGCTGGGAAAAGACCAGCGACCACGCGCCGGTGTGGATCGAGCTGGCGGATGAACTGCGGGCCACACGCCGACGCAAGGGTTAGGGTCGGGACGATGGACGACCACTTCGACCTGCAGCGGTTCGTGGATGCGCAAGCCGGCGTGTTCGAGCACGCGCTGGCGGAACTGAGCGCGGGCAGGAAGCGCAGCCACTGGATGTGGTTCGTCTTCCCGCAGCTCAAGGACCTCGGCCGCTCGCCGACCGCCCGGCATTTCGGCATCGCCTCGATGGATGAAGCCCGGGCCTATCTGGCGCATCCGACCCTGGGCCCGCGGCTGGCGCGCGCGACCGAGGCGGTGCTGCGCGCGGACGCGGCGTCGCTCAACGCCCTCTTCGGTTCGCCCGACGACCTGAAGTTCGTCTCGTCGATGACCCTGTTCTCGCGAACCTTTGGCGGCGACGGCGGCATCTACAGCCAGGCCCTGGCGCGCTGGCACGATGGGCGCGAGGACGCCGCGACGCTGGAGCTGCTCTCCCTAGCCTGACGGAAAGGGCGAGGCGTTCAGCCGGAGTTCAGCGGAACGGCGCCAGCCGTGTTACGATTTTAGGCGCCAGGAGGTATGCCGCCATGACACCCGTCCAGACACTCGCGCTCGCCCTCGCCTGCTCCGCAGCCGCCGCGATCGCGCTCCCCACGCAGGCCCAGCCCAAAGCCAACGAGCCCGGCTGTTTCCTGCGCAGCGACATCCGCAACCACACGGTCGGCGACGACCACACCATGTACTTCGACGTCGGTGGCCGCGGGGTTTACCGGGCGGTGATGAGCAACTCTTGCCTCGCGTCCGCGGTGTCGTCGGACCCTATCGTCATGGTAGATCGCACCGGCTCCGGGCGGATCTGCCGCAAGATCGACCTCGACGTTGCGGTCCGGGGAACCCGCTGCATCGTCGACCGCCTGGAGCGCCTGACGCCGGAAGAGGTCGCCGCCCTGCCGAAGCGCCAGCGGCCGTAACGCTCTCTCTCCGCGGCGCCGTGAGCGGCCCCGCTCACCTGTGGACGAAGTGCTCCTGGTAGGCGTGCGACTTCCCTTCCGGGTTCTTGGCGACGCCGCGACGCACGGCGGTCTTACCGTCGGCGCTGAACGTCCAGAACTCGCCGGCGACGACGTCACCGTCCTTCATCTTCAGGATCTGCAGGTCGTCGGGCCCGGTCTGCAGCGCGGAGACCTGGTTGAACCGCTCCTGGTTCGGGAACGGGAAGACCTTCCCGTCGAGGCTCGTCTCGTGGTCGGAGATGTAGGGCTTGTCCGGCCGGGTCGTGTTGACCGAATGGTAGACTAGGTGGTTGTCGCTGAACTTGAAGTTGATGATCAGCTTGAAGCCCGGCTCGATCGTGCTGCCGGGCGCCTTCGAGACGACCGCCTCCCAGTTCCCGTCGTGCGGGCTGGCCGCAAGCGCGGGGGCGGCGCCCAGCGCCAAGACGGCGGCGAGACTGAAGATCGCGGTGCGGCGGATCATCGGAAACTCCTTCAATATGGCGTTCTGGCTTCGAGGTGCTGCTCGACCTGGGCGCGGGTGGTCCAGAGCGTGCGGAGGGTCTTGTCGGAGAGGTGCTTGAGCTGGTCCCCGCGATGCGGGGAGCCCGGCTGGCTGGAGGAGCCGTAGCTCATCAGGCCCACCGCTCTGATCGGCGTGGAGAATTCGACCAGCGACACCCAGGTCTCGCCATGCTGCGGCGTGCGCTTGCCGTCCTTCAGCGGGCCCCAGGTGATCGTGCGGAAGATGCCGGTGTTGCCGAAGCCGCCGTTGCCGGGCAGGTCGACCTTGTCGATGGCGAACCGGGAGACCTCGCCGAATGGCCGGTCGACGGCGCCGTACTTCGCCTTCATCTCCGCGATGGCCGCCTTCAGCATGGACACGGCCTTGGCCGGGTCGGCGAGGCCGGCTGGCGTGTCGACCGGGCGGTCTGGGGACCATTTCAAGCGGTAGTTGGCCTGGCTGGTGAAGTTGTTCGGCGAGAACCGGTTGGCCCAGGTTTCGAACAGCAGGGCCGCGCGGCTTCCCGCCACCGTCTCGCGGTCCCAGCCCTTGAGCAGCGCCGCCGCGCTCCTGACCTCAGGGTCCTGGTCCGCCTCCGCCGCGGCCACCAGCTCCGGCAGCACCCGGTCGGCCATCAGGGTGTGGGTCGAGAGCTTGCGGGCCACGAAATCCTCGAAGCTGATCTTGCCGGGTTCGGCCAGCAGCCGCACCGACTGCTGGGAGCGCAGGCTCTCTGGCCCGTTGGGCGCGAAGTAGGGCGGGAAGTCCTTCCATTGGATCGGCGACGGCAGGGTGGCGACCCAGGGCGGGTCGTTGGTGTTCTGCACGAAGCCCGAGGCGGGATCGACGACCTTCGGCAGATCCTCGTAGCTGTGGATCTGGCTCCAGAGGTTGGCGCGGGTGTCCCCCGGGACGTTGCCGCTCCAGAAGGCGAGATCGCCCTTGTCGTGCCGGGGCAGGATGCCGTTGTCGAGGAACAGGATGTGCCCCTCGCGGTCGCCGTAGACGATGTTGAACTTGGCCACCTGCAGGCGCCGCAGCACCGCCTGGAACTGGCCGAAATCCTTGGCCTTGGCCATGTCCCAGTACTGCTCGAGGCCGCCCGGCCGGTCGAGGCCGGCGACCTTCAGGGCCAGCAGCTTGCCGTCCTTGCGCTCGAACACCGGTCCGAAGATGGAGGTCCGGATCGGCAGGGTCTCGGTCGTCAGCGACCCGTCCGGCTGGCGCACCTTGAAGGTCCTGGTGGTGGTCGTGAACGGCAGAACCTTGCCGTCCACCAAGTAGCCGCCGGGCGCCGGTTTCAGCTCGTAGTCGGTCGCGCCCAGCAGGGTGTTGACGGTGTTGGTGAAGCTCATCCGGTCGTTGAAGGCGAAGCGCAGGACCGGCAGGCCCACCTGGGTCGCGCCATAGAGGTGGAAGCCAGGATAGTTCAGCCCCGCCTCGAAATAGGTGAAGTAGCTCGTGGGCCAGGGCAGGTGCGGGTTGGCCAGCACCATGGTGTGGCCGCTGGCGGACTTCGACGGCGCGACCGCCCAGGCGTTGGAGCCCGGCCCCTCGGTCCCGCCCATCGTGCGCGCCTGGGGGGCGATGTAGATGTACTGCATCAGCCGGTGCGCGTGGGCGACCACGTCGATCCCGCTGACCGGCAACACCTGGCGGACCGCCGGGTCGAGCGCCTCGGGGTGGGCGTTGCCGTAGGCGTTGATGCCGGCCGCGAAGGCGTCCAGGTCCTTGCGGAACTGCGGGGTCTGCTGGCGATACCAGAGCGCGGCGCGCTCCGGCACGCCGTTGGTCAGGATCCACCGGTCGCTGTCGATGTTGTCCTGGCCGCCCCAATACTCCGCCGCGCGCCCGCGCGCCTCGCCATAGAGCCGAAGCACGATGTCGCCGTGATTGTGGGCGGTGGCGTAGCCGAACCCTTCGAACGCGCCCGCCTCGTCCTTACCGTAGACGTGCGGGACGCCGTAGGTGTCCCAGAGGATCTCGCCGTGGGCGGCCTTCGGCGGGACCTTGGCCGGCGCCTTGGCGAACGCCGGCGCGGCCAGCGCCAGGACCGCGGCGGCCACGCCCAGCAGGGTTCGACTACGCACACTCATGGCCCTGGCCTCAGAAGTCCCACTGGATGCGGCCGTAATAGGAGCCGCCGGTGAACCCGATCGGCGAGGTGCCGGGATACTGGCCGGATCCGGTCGCGGTGTTGAAGATGCCGTTGGCGTCCGGGTAGATGTTGAACAGATTGTTCGAGCCCACCGCGAGGGTGACGTTGTGCGGCAGCTTGTAGCTGACCTCGACGTCGACGATCCATTCCGCCCCGAACGAGCGGTCGTTGGCCGGGATGTTCTGCAGGATCGTGTACTTGCCGAAGCGGGTCTCGCGCAGGCTCACGCCCAGGTCGCGCCAGGTCCAGGTCTCGGCCAGGTTGATCTTGTCCTTCGGGAAGGCGGTGGTCAGGTTGCCCTGGCTCAGCCTGTCGAAGAGCACGAACGTCGGGCCCAGCGCGCTCAGCTCCGGCGGGTTGGGGATGATGCCGATGATCTTGGTCTTGTTGTAGTTGTAGCCCCCGCTGACGCGCAGGTCGCCGTAGTCGCCGAGGTCGTGGCGCCACGTCGCCACCAGGTCGACGCCGTCGGTGCGGGTGTCGATGGCGTTGGTGTAGTACTGCGCCGAGAGGTCCCCCGAGAGGCCGTGGGCGATCAGGATGTTCGAGACGGCCGCGCCCGTCAGCGTCGAGGTGATGGCGATGCGCTTGTCGACCTCGATGCGGTAGGCGTCGAGCGTCACCGTGAGGTCGGACGTCGGGCTCAGCGTCAGGCCGACGCTGTAGTTCTTCGAGGTCTCCGGCTCCAGCGGCTTGGCGCCGAGCGCCACCGCCGACGGCGAGCCCACCGGAAGGGTCTTGATCAGGAGCAGGTTCAGCACGCCGGCCACCAGGCGGAATTGGCTGGACGAGGCGGCGTAGTGCTCCTGCGCCAGGCCCGGCGCACGGAAGCCTGTGGACGCCGAACCGCGAACCGCCAGCCAGTCCGTCAGCTCGAAGCGGCCGTTGATCTTGCCGACGAGCGTGTCGCCCGACCCATCGTCGTAGTTCTCGTAACGGGCCGCCGCGCCCAGGTCGAAGCGCTTGGACGGCGTCCAGTCGACCTCGGCGTAGGCGGCGTAGCTGTTGCGCTGGGAGTCGCTGGCGTCGCTGGGCTGGAAGCCCGGCGTCGCCTGGGCGCCGGTGGCCGGCCGCTGGCCCGCGAACGGCTGGCCGGCGGGGATCACATAGAGTCCCGCCGCGTAGCTGTTCGGCTCGCCCTGCGAGACCCGATAGGTCTCCATCCGGTGCTGGGCGCCCAGCGAGACCTGCAGGTTGCCGCCGTCGGCCAGCGGATAGGCCTTGGTCAGGTCCAGCGAGTTGGTCCATTCGCCGGCGGTCAGCGCGCCGACGTAGAACACCGTGGGACTGGTCGGGCCGAGACTGGCGTTGATGGTGTTCGAGGTATTCTCGGTGGCGTGGTTGCGGCCGACCTGGGTCGAGAGGTCCCAGGCCCAGCCCTGCCATTCGCCGCGCGCGCCCAGCGCGACTTCATAGTCGGACTCGCGGATCACCAGGTCCGGTCGGAACCCCTCCGGATAGATCTGCGGCAAGGTGTTGACGTTGTTCGGCGCGCGGAAGGTGAAGGGCAGGTCGGTCAGACGCCGGCTCAGCGTGCCGAAGGAATAGAGCTGCACATCCTTCGAGAGGTCGTAGTGACCGTTGTAGCCGAAGTTCACGCCCTCCTGCGGCAGGACCCCATAGTTCTGGGTTACCAGCCGGTCGACGGTCAGTTCACGCGGGTCGGGCAGGCCCGATGGCACGAGCTTCGGATAGATCTGGATGTTGGCCGCGACCGGGATCGCCCGGTTGGAAAGGTCCTGCTCCTTGGTGGCGATGGAGAGGCTGAGGAAGCCCGCGTCCCCGACCTTGAAGCCGTAGTGGCCCTGGGCCTGGATCAGCCGGCCGTCGTTGCGGTCGAAGTTCTCGCCGTAGCTGGACGAGAGGAACCCGCCTTCCGAGTCCTTCAGGATGATGTTGATCACGCCGGCGATGGCGTCGGAGCCGTACTGGGCCGCCGCGCCGTCACGCAGCACCTCGATGCGGCCGATCGCCGAGGTCGGGATCAGGTCCAGGTCAGCCGGCACCGAGCCGTTGTAGAGCGAGGAGACCGAGTTGATCAGCGAGGTCTTGTGGCGGCGCTTGCCGTTGACGAGGATCAGGGTCTGGTCGGGGTTGAGGCCGCGAAGGCCGCCGGTCGCGATGACCGTGGAGGTGCCGCCGCCGGCGCGCGCCGGCAGGTTGAACGAGGGCACAAGGGTCTGCAGCGCCTGGAAGGCGCCCGCGCGGCCGGTCTTCTCGAGTTCGGCGCCGCTGATCACGTCGATCGGCGTCGGGCTGTCGACCACCGTGCGCGGCGCGCCCCGCACGCCGGTGACGACCACCTCCTGCACGTCGCTGGCCGGCGCGGGCGCAGCCGCCGCGGCGGCTGCGGCGATGGGCGCTCCGCAGGCGAGCAAGGCGCCCAAGGCCCCTGACGCGGCCAAGGCGGCGCGAAAGGTGCGCCGACCGGCGCCGTGGATTGCCCGCATGATGTCCCCCAATTTCGCCGTCCGTACACGGCGTCTCAAACTAGCCCTGTGGCTGAGCGTGGCGGAACCTGTGCGCCCGGTCACGTGGAATTTCCATCCAGGTGATCACTGTTTAGGCGCCAACCGGCGTCGGTGAACGCGGTACGCGAGGTGCGAAATCGGCAATGAAAATCCAGGGTTGTAGTCACGGCGGCGACTTGGCCGGGTTTGCGGGCTCGCGCGCGGCGGCGATGGCGTGCTAGGCGGGGGCCATGCACCTCGCCCGCTACAATCCCGTCCGCTTCGCCCACCTGCCCACGCCGCTGGAGCCGCTGCCCCGGCTGACCCAGGCGCTCGCCACTTCGCCCGGCGGAGGGCCTGAGCTCTGGATCAAGCGCGACGACTGCACGGGGCTCGCCGGCGGCGGCAACAAGACCCGAAAGCTCGAGTACCTGCTGGGTGACGCGCTCGCCAACGACGCCGACACCCTGGTGACCCAGGGCGCCACCCAGTCGAACCACGTGCGCCAGACAGCGGCCGCGGCGGCCCGGTTCGGCCTCGCCTGCGAGATCATCCTAGAGGACCGCACCGGCTCCAACGCCACCGACTACACCCAGAGCGGCAATGTACTGCTGGACGAGCTGATGGGCGCCGCGATCCGCCGCGTGCCGGGCGGGACCGATATGAACGCCGCCCTGGCCGAGGTCGCCGCCGAGGTCGCCGAGCGGGGCGGCCGGCCCTATGTGATCCCCGGCGGCGGATCCAACGTGATCGGCGCCCTCGGCTACGTCGAGTGCGCGCTGGAGCTGGTCAGCCAGGCCAACGAGATCGGGCTGGAGATAGACCGCATCGTCACCGCGACCGGCAGCGCCGGGACCCACGCCGGCCTGGTCGCCGGCCTGGCCGTGATGGGCGCCGACATTCCCGTGCTGGGCATCGGCGTGCGCGCCCCGAAAGAGGCGCAGGAGGCCAACGTCTTCAAGCTGGCGCAGGAGACCGCCGACCTGCTGGGCCACAAGGACCGGGTGACGCGCGACCTGGTCGTCGCCGACTGCGACTATGTGGGCGCCGGCTACGGGCTGGTGGACGACGCGGTGATCGAGGCGCTGAAGCTCGCGGCGCGGACCGACGCCATCCTCCTGGACCCGGTCTACACCGGCAAGGCGATGAAGGGCCTGATCGCGCTGGCCCAGGCCGGACGGTTCGATGGCGAGACCGTGGTCTTCCTGCACACCGGCGGCGCGCAGGGCCTGTTCGGCTACCAGTCGGTGATGGAGGGCAAACTTTGACCGAGCTCTCGGAGCGGCCTTCGCTGGTGCTGGGCGTGCTGGGCGGCATGGGTCCCGCCGCCACCCTCGACTTCCTGAAGAACCTGCAGGCCTTCACCCCGGCCAAGGGCGACGCCGACCACATCCGCGTGCTGATGGACCTCAATCCCAAGGTGCCGGACCGCAACCTCACCAGCTCGGCGGCCGGCGTGGTGCTGGCCGAGATGGCGGGCGCGCTGGCCGGCGCCGGGGCCCAGGTCCTTGCCATGCCCTGCAACACCGCCCACGCGCACGCCGACCTGATCCAGCGCGCCTCGGGCCTGCCGCTGATCGACCTGATCGGCGAAGGCGCCAAGGCGGCCCGCGAGGGCGGCGCCCGCCGCGTCGGCGTGCTCGGCACCAAGGGGGCGCTCAGGCTCTACCGCGAATACCTGGCGGCCCAGGCCATGGGCCTCGTCAGCCTCACGCCGGAGCGGCAGGAGGAGTTCATGGCCACCATCTACAAGATCAAGGCCGGCAAGCTGGAGGAGGCGCGCCGCGAGATGATCGGCTATGCCGCCGACCTGGTGGCGGGCGGGGCGGAGGCGGTGATCGCCGGCTGCACCGAGGCGCCGCTGGTGATGGGACCGTCCGACCTGAAGGTGGAGTTCATCGATCCGGGCGAGCTCCTGGCGCGGCGCTGCGTGGCGGTCTGCCTGGGCCTGGAGCCCGCGCCCGCGGCGCTGGCCGATTAGCCCAGCCTGCCATCAAGGCGAAGCGGCCTTGAATCCGCCGCCGGTTGGGCTTGGGATGAACTGGCAAGCTTGAGGGGGTTGGTCATGCGCACATGGATGGCGGCGGCGGGCGCGGCGCTCGTGGCGGGGGCGGCCCTGGCCCAGTCCCCGGCGCAGCAGCCTGCGGCTCCGAGACCCGCGGCCCCCGAGGCCGCAGGCGCGCCGGCCGCGGAGCCGCCCGCGCCGGTCCACCACCGGCATACGCCGGCCCCGCCGGAGGGCTTCACCCAGCTCTTCATGAGCCCGAGCGGCGAGCCCTGGCGGTCCGGTCCCGGCGATCCCTATCCGGTGAAGGCGTGGTTCGACACCGCCGACACCAACCACGACGGCGCCCTCGACCGCGACGAGTTCCGGGCTGACCACCTCTGGTTCTTCGACGCCCTGGACCAGGACCGCAACGGCTACCTCGACGGGACTGAAGTTAGTTTCTACGAGCACCGGGTCGCGCCCGACGTGCTGCTGGGCCAGCTCATCGCCGCCGCGGAGCCGGGACGCGGGACGCCGAAACGACTGTGGGGCGGCGAGGTGATCCTGGCCCAGGCGGGCTCGCTGGGCGGCGCGGCCTCGGCCTATCAGGGCCCCTCGGGCCCGGCACCCGACCTGGGCGCGAGCCGCCGGGCCAAGGGACCGCCGGTCGGCGCGGCGGCCTATGCCCTGCTGAATGACGCCGAGCCGGTGAGCGGCGCCGACGCGGACCTCAACGGCCGCATCACCCGCGCCGAGTTCCAGGCCGCCGCCGACCGTCGCTTCAAGCGGCTGGACCGCGACGGAGACGGCAAGCTGGTGCTGGCCGAGCTGCCCAGGCCGCCGGCCCAGCAACTGGCCGAGGAAGAGAGCCGGCGCAAGAAGCGCTAAAGGTTCGGCGTCCGGAAGGTGTCGCAGGCGGCGGGATCGCCGCTGGTGACCCCGGTGCGGAACCAGCGGGTGCGCTGCGCCGAAGTGCCGTGGGTGAAGCTGTCGGGGACCACCTGGCCGCGGGTCTCCTGCTGCAGGGTGTCGTCGCCGACCGCGGCGGCGGCGCGCAGACCGTCCTCGATGTCCTTGGGATCCAGCGCCACCTTCCCGCCGGTGACCTCCGAGACGTGCGCTGCCCAGACGCCGGCGTAGCAGTCGGCCTGCAGCTCCAGGCGCACCGAGCCGGAGGTCGGGCCACGCGCGCCCTCGGCGCGGGCCTCGCGGTCCTGGCCCAGCAGGTGCTGCACGTGATGGCCCATCTCGTGGGCGATGACGTAGGCCCGGGCCGCCTCGCCCGAGGCGCCGAACCGCTGGTCGAGCTCGTTCCAGAAGGAGAGGTCCAGGTAGACCTTCTGGTCTTCCGGGCAATAGAACGGGCCCATGGCCGACTGGCCCATGCCGCAGCCTGTGCCGGTGGCGCGGTCGTAGAGCACCTCGGTGGGTGGGCGGTACGTCTGGCCCTGCTGCCGGAAGACCTGGCTCCAGACCTTGTCGACCGAGGTGGCGATCACGTCGACGAAGCGGCCCTCCTGGTCGCTCGGCGCCCCGCGGACGCCCTGCTGTTGCTGCTCGTAGCCGCCCTGGCCGCCCGCCGAACTCACGGCATTCAGGGTCTGCTGCGGACTGATTCCGAAGACGAAATAGCCGATCGCCGCCAGCACCAGGCCCCCCACGCCGACCCCGCCGACGCCGACCGGGCCAAGGCCCCGCCGGTCCTCGATGTTGCCGGACTCGTCTCCGCCCAACCAGCGCATGGATGAGGTCCTCGTGAGGTGTTCGAAGCGGCTCTAACGCAGAGCGGGCGCTACGGCTCCGGCGCGGGCCAGGCTCTAGCGCCGGTTGTCCGCCGCGGCGCGCACCTTGGCGTTGGAGTCGGCGAGCGCCGCGTCGGGGATCTGGGCGAGCTTGCGGGTGTCGAGCTTCGGCGGCGGCGCCTTCGGGTCATAGGGCACGGTGGGGACCACCGGCTGCACGCGAAGGGCGGCGATATCGGACGCAGCCTGGCTGGTCTGGGCCTGCGCCTGCAGCCGCGACAGCTCGTTGGTGATCGCGATCTCGCGCTGGCGGATCGCCTGCTCGGCCGCGAGGCGATCGGCGTCCCGGGCGGCGGACAGCCCGAAAAGGTCCTGGGCCGCTGCGGGGAAGGCGCCCGCCAGGGCCAGAGAGACGATCAGGATCCGCAACATGGCAGGCTCCTCTTCAGCCGAGCCCCTGCCCTAGATGGGCGCCGGGCCTCGCGCCCGCTACGCCGCTTGCGCTTATTTCGAGGAAACGTGGAAGCGCAGGAGCTCGTTCTTCGGCGCCTCCCACTGCGGGCTGAGCTCGACGGCCTTCTGGTAGTCGAAATAGGCCGACTTCACGTCGTCCAGCCCCTCATAGGCCAGCGCGCGGTTGTAGTAGGCCTTGGCCGGCTCCTCGACGCCAAGCGAGATCGCCTTGTTGAGGTCAGGCAGGCTCTCGGCGTAGCGGTGCTCGCCGATCGAGGCGGCGCCGCGATTGACGTAGGCCTCGCCCATGTTCGGCTGCAGGCCGACGGCGGCGTTGAAGTCCTTGATCGCGGCCTCGAAGTTCGCCCGGCGCAGCCGCAGCACGCCGCGGTTGACGAAGGTGCCGGCGCGGTCGCGAGCCGACAGCATCTCGGATTCCAGCGCCTGGGTGCAGGTGCGCTCGAAGCTGAGCTCCGTCTTGCCCTGCAGGGCCGCCTTGGAGCAAGCCTCCGCCAGGCCGCCCCCGATCACCGTCACCGAGGCGTACGCCCCGCCGGCGGCGAGCAGCGCAGCGGTCCCGGCCGCGCAGACGAAAAGCCGTCGCATAATCTTCGCTCCATGCGCCGGTGCGAAGCCGCAGACCGGCGTTCCGGGCGAAGACTCCTCCTGCGGCGGGCACGTGTCAACGCGGGCTTCCGCCGCGTCAGACCACAGCGGCCGCAGGCTGGCGGCGGCGCACGAGCTCGCGATGCAGGATGTAGACGCCGCTCGCCGCCACGATCAGCGCGCCGACCAGGGTCAAAGCCTTGGGGACCTCGCCCCAGACCAGGAACCCAAGGCCCGTCGCCCAGACGAGCTGGGTGTAGTCGAAGGGCGCGACGACGCCGACGGGCGCGGTGCGGATCGCCTCGGTCAGGAACATCTGCCCGACGCCGCCGATTAGGCCGCCGGCGATCAGCAGCGCCAGGAGCCTGGCGTCCGGGACCACCCAGTGGGCGAGCGAGCCGACGAGCCCCATCACCGTGCCGGCGAGCGTGAAGTAGAAGACGATGGTGGTGCCCTTCTCGGTGGGCGCGATCTGGCGCACCGCGACCATGGCGCCGGCCGAGCAGACCGCACCGCCCAGCGCCAGCGCGACGCCGACCAGGTTCATGTGGCCGGGGGCGGGCCGCACCATGATCAGGACGCCCAGGAACCCGACCGCGACGGCCGCCCAGCGGTGGCGCCCGACCGGCTCCGCCAGAACCACGGCCGAGAGCGCGGTCATGAACAGCGGGGCCGCGAAGTTGAAGGCGGTGGCCTCGGTGAGCGCCAGGTGCTGCACGGCCGAGAAGCCGCAGACCATGCCGGTCAGGCCGATGGCGCTGCGGGTCAGGTGCCCGAGGGGGCGCTGGGTGCGCAGCACCCGGGGGCCCGTGGTTCGCCAGATGTAGAGCCCCAGCGGCACGAAGGCGAAGGCGTTGCGGAAGAAGATGATCTCGAACACCGGCATGCCGTGCTGACCGGTCCATTTCACGATCGCCGAGAGCACCGCCATGCAGGCCATCGCGGCGACGCGATAGGCGATGCCGAGCATGTGGTGCTGGTCATGACGGACGGCGGCGGGGCTCACGCGGCGCGGTTTGGGCAGCGCCGGACCGCTCGTCAACGCTGAGCTGCGCAAGCTTGGCTACGGATTGTGTCGCTGGCCGCGGGTTCCGATATGCAGGCGCATGACCGCGCATCCGCTTGACCGGCCGATCTGGGCCTCGCTGACCGGCCGCCAGGCGCCGCTGGCGCTGGCGGAGGGGCGCGCGCTGCGGTTCGATCCGGCCTATGCGATGTTCGCCGCCGTTGCGGACACCTCGGGGGCCAGCCTCGAAGGGCTGGCGGCGCTGATCCGGGCGCACGGCGAGGCAGCCCTGGTCGAGCGGGACGAGGCTCCGGCGATTCCGGGCGCGGTGGTGGCGTCGCGAGCGATCTGCGTGCAGATGACTGCCGAGGCGATCACGCCCGGCCCGGCGCCGGACTTCGCCGTCGAGCCGATCGGCGAGGCAGAGGCGGGCGAGATGCTGGCCCTGGCGACCCTGACCCGGCCGGGGCCGTTCTTCGCCAGGACCCATCGGCTGGGCGCGTTCATCGGCGTCAAGCAGGACGGCCGCCTCGTGGCCATGGCCGGCGAGCGGATGCAGCCGCACGGCTTCGCCGAGGTCAGCGGGGTCTGCACCCATCCCGACCATCGGGGGCGCGGCTATGCGGCCGCCCTGTCCCGCATCGTGGCGAACCGGATCCTCGCGCGCGGCGAGCAGCCGTTCCTGCACGCCTATGCGACCAACGCCGGTGCGATCGGCCTCTACGAGACGCTGGGCTTTTCGATCCGGCGTGAGCTGGTGATGACGGTGCTGGCGCCGGCGTAGGGCTCGGCTGCGCCTCGTAACGCGATTGGGCCTAGGCGTCCGCGAGGGAACGTGGCGAAGCTGCCGGACCTGAACCTGCGGAGGGGACGTTCATGAGCGCCGAGCCTGGATTGGGCGCGCCGGCGCCGGACGACCTCGTGGACGAGGTGGCTGGCCCGCCGTTCACGCCGGTCGAAGCCGCCGCGGCGATCGGGCTCGGGCTGCTGGCCCTGCTGATCTCCGGGCTGATGAGCCTGCTGCTGGCTGCGCTCGCCGAGGAGGGGCGGCTCGACGCCTCGGGCATCGGCCTCACCGCCATGCTGGAGGCCCTGACGACGGCGGTGGTGACGGGGGCGGCGGGCATCGTTCTGAAGCCGGTCCGGCTGCGGGTCATCGCGATCGCGGCCGCCGCGATCTTGGTGGTGATCGACCTGGCGACCCTCAGGGCGAGCGGCCAGGGGGTGATGCTGGTGCGGGGCCTGGCCGGCGTGCCCGAGGGCGTCCTCCTGTGGATCTCCATCGGCTTCATCTCGCGGACCGCCACGCCCGAGCGCTGGGCGGCCGTCCTCTTCACCGGCATGGGGCTGAGCCAGCTGGCGGTCGCCACTGGGCTCTCCGCGCTGGTGCTACCGCGCTTCGGCGCGAACGGCGGCTATGTCGTGGTGGCCCTCGGCGCCGCGCTCGCCATCCCGGTCGCGCTGTTCGGCCCGTCCAGGCTGGGGACGATCGAGGGCGGCGGCGAAACCTCCGGTGCGCCGCCGTTCCGCGGCTGGGTGGCGCTGGCCGGAACGCTGTGCATGGCGGCCTCGATCACGGCGGTGTCGGTCTACGTTATCCCGCTCGCCAAAGAGGCTGGCCTGAGCGTGGCGGTTGGCCGCACGGCGATCTCGGTGGCGCTGGCCTGCCAGATGGCGGGCGGCGCTCTGGCCACGCTTCTGGCGGGGCGGGTGCGTTACATCACGGTCTTCTGGGTGTGCGCGGCGGCCTTCTTCGCCACCTGGGCGGTCTACGCCATCCACGCCCCGGCATGGCTGTTCGTGGGGGTGACCGGCCTGGCGGGTATGGCGGCCTTCGTCGCCGGCCCGTTCCTGGTGCCGATGACGGTCGAGGCGGACCCCTCCCGCCGCGCGGCCATGCAGAGCGGGGCGGTGCAGCTCCTGGCCGCCGCGCTGGGGCCGCTCCTGGCCTCGCAGACGGTGAGCGACGCCAACGTCCACGGCGCGCTGATCATCGGCGCGCTGCTGCAGGCGCTTGGCCTCGCGGTGGCCACCCTGCTCCACCGGGCCATCTCAGTGGGTCCCAGGCGGAGCTAGCGCCGGCTACTTCCCATCCACGGAGAAGGCGAGCAGCAGGTTCGACGCGCCGGCGCTGCCGCCGTACCCGGAGTGGACATAGACCATGCCGCCGGCGACCACTGGGCCGCCCATGTCCAGCGAGCCGCCCGGCGCGCCCTTCACGCCGTTGACCGCGTCGAGCGGCGTCGTCGTGTCGTACTCCCAGAGCACCTTGCCGTCGGCGGCGGCGTAGGCGCGCAGCCGGCCGTCGAGCGCGCCGGAGAAGATCGCCCCGGGCACCGCCGTCTCGGCCTGGGAGTAGCTGGGCGAGCAGCGGCCGGATGGCACGTTGCAGGCCAGCCCCTTGGGCGAATCCGCGCGCCAGAGGATGTGGCCGTCCTTGAGGTCGAGGGCGACCAGGCCGGGCTTGCCGCGCTCGGGCCGGTCGGCGAGCGGGGCGTAGAAGATGCGCCCGTCGGTGGCCGAGCCCCATTCGACCCCGCCGCCGGCGCCGCCGGACCCCAGCTTCTCGGACTGCCAGGCCGTCTTGCCGGTGTCGGGATCCATCGCATAGACGATCGCCGACTTGTTGCCGGTGACCAGCAGCTGCTTGCCGCCGGCCAGGGTGACGAGGTGCGGCGAGGAGCCGAAGTCGTAGTCCGGCCCACGCTTGCCCAACGGCCCGTTGATCGTGCCGGACATGAAATTGTCTTCCGCCAGCACCTGGTTCACCCAGCGGATCTTGCCGGTGGCGAGCTCCATGGCGATCACCGCGTCAGAGGTGGGGTGCGAGACCTCGGTGTAGCTGTCGCCGCTGGCCACGTAGAGCAGGCCGCGCTTGCCATCGATGGTCGGCGCCGACCACAGCGCCCCGCCGGCCGGGCCGTACATCTGGGTTCCGGCCGGGTTCTTGCGCGTCGGCTGGGGCGCGGCGTCCAGGATCTTCCGCGTCCAGAGGATCTTGCCGTCGGTGGCGCTGACCGCCACGACCGTGCCGATGAAGGTGCAGCAGGGATAGGCCGCGACGTTGCCCTGGCTCTCCTCGGAGGCCGACAGCGGCACGTAGAGCACGCCCTTGTAGAGCGCCGGCGAGCCGGTGATGCGGCCCACCTTGTGGTCGCCGACCCGGACTTCCCACAGCGGCTTGCCCGAGGCGGCGTCGAAGGCGTGGACGAACATCCGGTCGTCGCCGAGGTAGAGCGCCCAGCCACTGGGTGCGGCCTTCAGCGGACCCACCGACATCGAGGCGCGCGCGCCGCCGCGCCAGTCGTAGCGCCAGTGGACGCAGCCGGACCTGGCGTCGAGCGAATAGACCTTGCCGCCCATGCTGGCGACGAACACGCGGCCGCCGAACACCAGCGGCTGGCTGTTCTTGGTGCCCGGGTAAGCGAACGCCCACTTCACCTTCAGGCGGCCGATGTCGGCGGCCTTGAAGCCGGGGTTCGGCTGATAGCGGCTGTTCTCGACATCGCGCCCCCAGCCGTTCCACTGCGGCGCGGAGGGCTGCAGGGCCGGGTGCGTCGGGCAGGGATTCGGGTCGGGACCCTGGACCTGGTTCGGCACCGGCGGCTTGCCGGTGAGGAAGCGGACCACGCCATAGAGCTGGGCGTCGGACAGCCCCTCGGCCATCGGCTTCATCGCCCCGATGGTGAGCGCGTCGTAGACCTCCTCCGGCGAGCGGGCGGCGAGCAGCTCGCGGGTGGGCGCGCGGCCCACGGCGGGCTCATGGCAGCTCGCGCACTTGGCCTTGAAGATCGGCTCGCCCGCCACCGGATAGAGGCCGGCCGAGTTCTCCGGCGGCACGACGTACCCGGGCTTCGGCGCGGCGACGGCGCGCGGGACGTCCTGGCCCATCGCCGGCAGGACGGCGAGGGCGGCGAAGGCCAGCGCCGCCCCCGCGGCGATGAGGCCGGTCGGCAGGCGCAGGCGCATCGTCGAAGGCCCTACTTGCCGTCCACCGAGAAGGCGAGCAGCACGTTGACGCCGTTGGAGCCCACGCGGGCCGCGCCGTTGTTGCCGCTCGTCACATAGACCATGCCGTTGGCGACCGTCGGCCCCATGCCATCGATGCCGCCGCCGGGCTGACCCTTGACGCCGTTCAGGGTGTCGTAGGTCTGGGCCGTCGTGGAGTACTCCCAGACGATTTTGCCGGTGGCCGCGTCATAGGCGCGGAACCAGCCGTCCAGGCCGCCTTCGAACACCAGGCCTGGGATCACCGCCGGGGCCGCCGACTGCGAGCGGGCGCAGCGGCTGGGCCGGCCCTTGTCGCTGGCGTAGACGCACGGCGCCTTGGGCGCGGGCGTACTCCAGACGATCGCCCCGGTCGCCGGATCGAGCGCGTTCATGCCGGGCTTTGCGGGCGGCACGCCGGGGCGGCCCTCGCCGAACAGCAGACCGAGGTCGGAGATCGGCACATAGACGCGCTTGTCGTCCGCGCCGATGCCCCATTCCACGCCGCCCAGCGCCGAACCGTTGCCGAGCTGGGTCTTCCAGACGAGCGCGCCGGTGTCCGGGTTCAGGCCGTAGACGATGCCGGACTTCTGCCCGGCGACCAGCACCTGCTTGCCGCCCGCGGCGTTCATCAGGATCGGCGTCGCGCCGAAATCGTAGTCGGGGCCGAGCGGCGTCGGACAGTTGCCGGACGCCCCCGTCGGGCCGCAGCCCATCACGAAGTTGTCCTTCTCGGTCACCTGGCGGCGCCAGCGGATCTTGTCGGTGGCGATCTCCAGGGCCACCATCGCGTCGGGACCGACCGTGTCAACGTCGGTGTAGCTGTCGCCGGTGACCACGTAGACCAGGCCGCGTTTCAGATCGAGCGAGGGGGCCGCCCAGACAGCTGCGCCCGCCGGACCCATGACCTGGCCGCCGCCGTCCTTCTGGCGAAGGACCTTCTGCGGCTCGCTGATCATCGAGGTCTTCCAGAGCAGCTTGCCGGTCTTCAGGTCGAGCGCGGCCAGCGAGCCGCGGAAGGTGCAGCAGCTGTAGGCCTTGGACATCGCCGCCGCCTCCTCGATGGAAGAGATCGGAACCAAGAGCTTGTCGCCGGCCACCACCGGCGAGCCGGTCAGCACCGACACCGGGTGATCCTCGAGCCTGGGCGTGCGCCACAGCTCCTTGCCGGTCTGGGCGTCGAACGCGCGCACGATGCGGTCGGACTGGCCGACGAAGGTGGCCCAGCCGCTGGGTGCGATCGCGGACCTGATCACCGGCGGCGTGGTGCGCGCGACCATGTCGTCGACGTGCCAGCGCACGCAGCCGGTCTTCGCGTCCAGCGCGTAGAACTTGCCGGAGCGGTTGGTGATCCACAGCCAGTCACCGATCACCACCGGCTGGCCGCCGCCGGTCATGGCGAACGACCACTTGAGCTTCAGCTTCGGAACGTCGGCCGCGGCGAAGCCGGGCTTACGCTGGAACCGGCTGGACCGGTCGTCGACGCCCATGCTGGTCCAGTCGCCGGGCCCGGGCCGGATCGGCGGGGCGGCGACGGTGCACATCGGATCGGGCGCCTTGGGTCCCTGGACTGCGACCTGCGGCATCTCGCGGCCATTGCCGCCGCCCGCGTTGGCGCGCCCAGGCCCAGGCGGGTTGGGTGACGGGCTGGCCGCCGGCGGCGCGGCGCCCGCGCCCGGTTCCGGCGCGGTCAGGTAGGCGGCGACCGACTGCTTCTCGGTGTCCGAGAGGCCCTTGCCCATGTTGGCCATGATGCCGGTGGTCAGCGCCTGGACGATGTCGCCCGGCGCACGCATGGCGAGGTCCGCCCGGCTCGGCGCGCGGCCGCCGACCTGCTCGTGGCAGGCGGCGCAGTGGGCGTCATAGACCGCCTTGCCGGCGGCGACCTGCTCGCTCGGCTGGGCCTGGGCCGCGACGGCGGAAACACCCGCGAGCATCACGCCCGCAAGCCACGTGCGAATGGACGGCAACTTGAGCTCCCCCCGTACCGGTTCTTCTAGTTTTCTTCAGCCTAAGAATGCACCGTCGCGGCGCGCGCGTCACCTGTCGAAGTGTCGCCCCGCTGCCTCTCGTGCGGAGGGAGCGGGGCGAGCTTCCGCCTAGCGCCCGCCGCCGGCCGTCGGGGTCGCCGCGCCGCCCGCGGGAGCCGCGGCCGGAGCCGCCTGCGCCGGACGCGGGCCGCCGCGCCGCGGCATCAGCTTGGCGGCGCTGGCCAGTTCGGTGGCGTCGAGGGCGCCGTCGTGGTTGGCGTCGATCAGGGCGAAGTACTTCTTCAGCATGGTGACCGGGCCCTGCTCGCCACCCTTCAGTTCGGCGAGCTGGATCTTGCCGTCCATGTTGTCGTCGAGGATGCCCATCATCAGATTGGCCTGGAACATCTTCTCGTATTCCGGCGTCTGGTGCGCGACCGTCTCGTCCACCCAGCGGTAGTGCAGGTAGGTGGCCATCATTTCCGAAGAGGTCTGCTCGCCCTCTTAGACGGTCTTGGTCGGGTCGGGGTTGCCGGGGTTCCGGGCGGAGTTGTCGTAGGTCCACTTGGCGAGGATCTTGGACCCCGCCGGCACCTTCAGCGGCTCCTTCAGGAAGTACTCGTACTGCCAATTGAAGTTGTAGCGCGGCAGGGCGAGCAGCATCTCCTGCTTGCCGTTCGGATAGATGACCGACACCTGGGTCGAGCCGCCGCGAACGTGGGCGTGCGGGGTGATGCCGTAGAGGATCATGTCCTTCGGGACCACGACGTAGCTGGTTTCCTTGTGGAATTCCTGGCCCGGCGGGATCTCGATGGAGAAATCGAAGATCAGGAAGGTGCGCAGGACGTACTTCGGCTCCTGCCCCTTGGGATAGAAGTAGAGCCCCATCTGGGTCTTCTCTTCCGTCTCCCGGCCATAGGGCGTGTAGTGGTTTTGGAAGCCCACGCCGCCGGAGGCCGGCACCCAGACGCCCGTGTCCTTCGGCTGGATGTTGGAGCCGCGGCCCGGGCCGTAGCCGCCCAGCGAGGCGCCCCACTGCGATTCGGAGAAGGTGTCGCCCTTGTGGTCGGTGGAGACTGTGCCCGAGAGGATGTGGTGCACCACCTGGCGGTCGGTCACGCGGAAGGTGGTCGCCTTCATCCAGCGGCCTTCCGGCAGCGTCATCGGCACCACCGGGTGGGTGTAGTCCAGGACGCCTGACGCCGGCACCTTCACCGCGGGGATGCTCAGCACCACGTCGGGCTTGCCCAGCGGCCATTCCGGGGCATGGAAGGCGATCTTCTTCAGCGGGTCCTCGCCCGCGCCGCGCGGCGCGCCCGCCTCGATCCAGTGGACCAGCGTCTTCATCTGCGTGGGCGTCAAACGGTCGTCGTCCTGGAACGCGCCGACGGTCTCGTCGGCGAGATAGGGCGGCATCCGATGGGTGCGGATCACCTCGCGGATCATCGGCGAGAAGCCCTTCACCTGCTCATAGTTGTTGAGCGGCATGGGGCCGATGCCGCCCGGCTGGTGGCAGGTGGCGCACTTGGCCTGGATGATCGGCGCGATGGCCTTGGCGTAGGAGATCTTGGCGAACTCGGCCGAATGCGCGCGTTCCGGGAAGGCGATGACCTGGCCCTTAGCGGGCGGCCCGTTCAGGGCGACCTTCTGGCCGGCGACCAGGGCGTCCACCGCGTTCTTGGCCAGCGGCTCGCCGGCCGGGCCGGTGAGCGCGCCGCGGTAGGCGACGGTCCAGCCGTGCGGGTCGACGACGATCACCTCGGCGGCCCGGGTGATCCCCAGCGCCTCGCCGGTCAGCTGCTCGTAGTCGAAGAGGATCGGCACGTCCAAGCCCGCGGCCTTGGCGTCGGCGATGATCGCGGGGCGTTTGTCGCCCAGTCGGCTGTCGATCGCGTAAACATCCACGCCCTTGCCGGCGTAGGCGGCCTTCAGCGCCATCAGGGCCGGCGCGTCGGCGCGGATCTGCGCGTCGCCGGCGGCGTAGGACACCAGCACCACGGCCTTGTCGTCGGCGTGCCGGTAGAGCTGGTGGCCCAAGAGGTCCTGGTCGGCCAGCAGAAAGTCGTCGACCCGGGCAGGGCCGGCCGCCTGGGCGTCGGCCCGGGCCGGCTGGCTCGCCTGCACCGCAACGAACGCGGCCATGGCCGCCGCGGCGCTCGCCAGCAGCATCGTCTGACGCTTGGAAACCTTCATGCCGTCCCTCCAGCCCTATGCCTTTGCGGGCGTCCCCGCGGCCCGCCCCACGCTTGCGGACTTACGCCGCGACAGCCAGGGCAGGCTCCGTTACGATATACAGTGGATCATAACGGATTCCGACTGGATCATGTCAACGCTTTCAGACGCCCGTGTTGTGCGAACGCGCCAGGCGCTGCGCGAGGCGATGACCGCGCTCGCCGAGGAGCTGCCCCTGGAGGCGATCACGGTGCGCGCCATCGCCGCGCGGGCCGGTGTCGGCTACGCGACCTTCTTCCGCCATTACGCCGACAAGGAAGCCCTGCTCGCCGACGTCGCCGACCTGCTCACCCAACAGTTCCTGCTCCGGGTGCGCCCGATCCTGGAACAGCGCGACCGGCGCGGCGCGGCGCGGTCGCTGTGCGATTTCGTGCTGGAGCATCTGGCGCTGCACAAGGCGCTGATCGCCGGCGGTTCGGGCGAGACGGTCCGCGCCGAGATGTTGCGCCAGACCCTGGCCACGGTGGCCGAAGCGCGCCCGCCCAGGCCCCGCGGACCCATCGACGACCTGATCCTGCACCATCTCGTGGCCGGCATCCTCAACCTGCTGGCGTGGTGGCTGCGCAATCTCGACAAGGCCGACGCGGCGACCATGGCCGAGGCGATCGAGCGGCTGGTGCTGACGCCGGTCGGGATGCTCCGGGCCGATCCGCCGGCGGGGCTGTAGGCGCCTCCTCTCCCCCGGCAAAGCCGAGAGGGAGAGGAGATATTTTGCGCTCCGCTGTCGGAGGCGGGTAGGCTCGGGCGTCCTTCAGGTCATGAGGAAACCCATGCTCTACGCCATCCTCTGCTACAACTCGGAAGAGGCCGTCTTCTCCTGGTCGAAGGAGCAGGACGCCAAGGTGATGGCCGACCTGGCTCAGGTGCAGCAGCGCTGGGCCCACAAGCTCGGTCCCACCGCGCGGCTGATGCCGACCACCGCGGCCACCACCCTGCGCAAGGGCGACACGCCGCTGGTCATCGACGGCCCGTTCGCCGAGACCAAGGAGCAGCTCCTGGGCTTCTACCTGATCAACGGCGACGACCTGGAGGAGGTGCTGACCTTCTGCAAGGAGCTGGGCGCGGTGAACCCGGGCGGCGCCTATGAGATCCGCCCGCTGCACTTCTTCAACAACGGCCAGCTGCCGGCCGACGCCGTGGCGGCGCGGGTTCCGGAGGCGACGCCGGCATGAGCGACCTCGCCTGGATAGACGCCGCGATCACCTCGGCGCGTCCCCAGGCGGTCGGCGCCCTGCTGCGCTACTTCCGCGACCTCGACACCGCCGAGGAAGCCTTCCAGGAGGCCTGCCTCCGGGCGCTGCGCAGCTGGCCGGAGAAGGGCCCGCCGCGCGACGCCGCGTCGTGGCTGATCATGGTCGGACGCAACGCCGCCCTCGACGGCAAGCGCAAGACCTCGCGTCTGACCGAGCTGCCGCCGGAGGAGACCATCTCCGACGTCGAGGACGTCGAGACCCCGATGGCCGAGCGGCTGGACGGCGCCCACTACCGCGACGACATCCTGCGGCTGATGTTCATCTGCTGCCATCCGGAACTGCCGGCGACCCAGCAGATCGCGCTCGCCCTGCGCATCGTCTCCGGCCTCAGCGTTCGGCAGATCGCCCGCGTCTTTCTGGTCGGCGAGGCGGCGATGGAGCAGCGGATCACCCGCGCCAAGGGCCGCATCGCCAGGGCGGAGGTCGCCTTCGAGGCGCCCGGCCCAATCGAGCGGTCCGAGCGGCTCGCGGCGGTGATGCAGATGGTCTACCTGGTGTTCACCGAGGGCTATACAGCCGGCTTCGACACCGTCGAGGCGCGCGCGCCGCTCTGCGACGAGGCGATCCGGCTCGCCCGGCTGCTGCTGCGGCTGTTCCCTACCGAGCCCGAGGTGATGGGCCTGCTGGCGCTCACGCTGCTGCAGCATTCCCGCGCCCCCGCGCGGTTCAGGGACGATGGCCAGGCGGTGCTGCTCGAGGACCAGGACCGCCGCCTGTGGGACCAGGAGGCGATCGGCGAGGGCCTGGCGCTGATCGACAAGGCCATGCGCCACAACCGGCCGGGCGCCTACCAGGTGCAGGCGGCCATCGCGGCCCTGCACGCCCGCGCCGAGACGGCGGCCGAGACCGACTGGGCCGGCATCGAGCAGCTCTACGGCGCCCTGGAGGTGATGGCGCCCTCGCCGGTGGTGACGCTGAACCGGGCGGTGGCGGTCTTCAAGGCGCGCGGCGCGGACGAAGCGCTGGCGATGATCGAGCCGCTGGCCGCGCCGCTGGCGGGCTATTTCTACTGGCACGGCGCGCGCGGCGCGTTCCTCAAGCAGTTGGGCCGCAACGCCGAGGCGCGCGAAGCCTTCGACCGCGCCATCGGCCTCGCCAACACCGCCGCCGAGGCCGCGCAC
Organism: Phenylobacterium sp.; assembly: GCA_045802455.1. GTDB lineage: Bacteria > Pseudomonadota > Alphaproteobacteria > Caulobacterales > Caulobacteraceae > Phenylobacterium. Next base: position 28,234 of record JBJMQX010000089.1, read on the forward strand.
ATCCGCAGCCAGATCGACCGCCTGGCGGCCGAGGCGCAGGCTGCGAGCTGACGCTCGGTAGCCACGGGCGGGCGGCCGCGTCGCTCAGCCGCCTTCAGCGGATCTTGATCGGCACCGAGCCGTTCGGCGTATCGATCACGAAGCTGTCGCCCGACTTCTTGTCCTTCGGATAGGCGTAGCAGCTCTCCACCGGATCGACGTTGGAAGTTGTGCAGAGCTTCTCGCCGTCGATCCGCCAGGTTCCGGTGACCTGGCCGTCCATGGCGTTCAGCTTGTGGTCGGGCGTGTAGTTCACCTGGATGTCCATGTCGCCGATCGTGATCACGACGCCGTGGGAGGTGACTTCGGAAAGCGTATCGGCGAGCGCCGGCGCGGCGCCGGCCAAGCCGGCAAACAGCGTGATCGCGAACACGGTACGGATAGGCATGGCGCTCCTCCTCGGCCCAGCCGCGGGCCTGTCGAGCTTACAGCAACAGTGGGGCGATCGCCGACCGGGGTTCTGCTAAAATTCAAGACGCCTGTCGGGCCGGGAGGGCCGCGGCCGTCCTATGGGCGATGAACGAAAGAGCCCAAGGCTCGACGTCGAGGACCCAAGGGAGGCAACCATGACCACCATCGCGATCGGCGCGCCGGCTTCGAACCCGAAGCTCCTGCGCTACGCCGGCTGGGCGCTGAGCGGCCTCTTCACCGCCTTCATGCTGTTCGACAGCGGCATGAAACTCGCCCGCGCGCCGATCGTCGAGGAGACCGCGAAGCAGATGCGCCTGCCGCCGGGTTCCGGTTTCAGCATCGGCGTCGTGGAGCTGCTGATTCTGGCGCTCTACCTCTTCCCGCGCACGGCGGTGCTGGGGGCCGTGCTGGTGGCGGCGCTGATGGGCGGAACGGCGGCGATCCACTGGAACCTCGGCGACCCGTGGCCCAGCCATATCCTGTTCGGACCCTACCTGGCGGTGTTCGCCTGGGGCGGGCTCTGGCTGCGCGACCCGCCGCTGCGCGCGATCTTCCCCTGGCGGCGGAGCTAGAGCCGGGGCGTTTCGCGCCAGGCGGCGGCGACCAGCTCCGCCAGCACACCCGCGTCCACGTCGGCCAGCTTGTTGATGTAGAGGCAGCCCTTGCCGGTCGCGTGCTTGCCCAGGCGCGCCAGCCGTTCGTCCCAGCCCGTCGCGTGCTTGATGTAGAGCACCAGCGACGCCTTGCGCGGCGAGAAGCCCATCGCGATCATCCGGCCTGTCTTGCCGCCGGCCAGCTCGTACTCGCGCTCGCCGAAGCCCACGATGGTCGGGCCCCACATCTTCGGCTCCAGCCCGCTGACCCGGCGCATCAGGGCGCAGAGCACGGCGCCGTCGGCCGGCTTCGGCGAGCCTGCGATGAAACCGTCCACGTCGGCCTCGGTGGCCTTGGTTTTCGGTTCGTAGGCCATGGGCCGGCTACTTCCCGTCCAGGCTGAAGGCCAGCAGCACGTTGTCGGGGCCGGAGGAGCCGGAGGCCCCGTTGAAGCCGGCCATCAGGAAGCCCATGCCGCCTGCGAACGTGATGCCGGTGGCGTCCAGGTTGCCGCCGCGCTGGTTCTTCACCCCGTTGACCGTGTCATAGCGCTGGCCGGCCGTGTCGTAGTCCCAGAGGAGCTTGCCTGACTTCGCCTCGAAGGCGCGGACGTGGCCGTCCTGGTTGACGCCGAACACTGCGCCGCCGGCCACCGAAACCGGCCCCGAATAGCCGTTGCCGCAACGGCCCTGGAAGCTGCACTTGGCCGGCTCCGGCGCGCGGTGGCGCCACATCAGCGCGCCATCGGTCAGGCGGAGCGCCGAGAGCGTCGGCATGCCGCGGTCGGCGATGCCCACGTAGAGGTTGGTGTCATCGGCGGCCATGCCCCACTCCACGCCGCCCAGCGCGCTGCCCTTGCCGATGCGGGTCTGCCAGATGAAGGCCCCGTCGTCGGGGTTCAGCGCATAGACGTTGCCCGACTTCTGGCCGGCCAGCAGCACGTCCTTGCCGCCGGCGAGATGCTTCAGGATCGGCGATGATCCGAAATCGAAGTCCGGTCCGTTCGGCGTCGGGCAATTGGGACCCGGACGGCTGGGCGGACAGCCGACCAGGAAGTTGTCCTTGTCGGTCATCTGGTGGGCCCATTTGATCTTGCCGGTCTTCAGGTCCATCGCCTCGACCGCGTCGGAATAGTCCTCGTCGACGTCGGTGTAGCTGTCGCCGGTGGCCACGTAGAGAACGCCGCGCTTGGGATCGATGGTCGGCGACGACCAAACCGCCGCGCCGGCCGGTCCGTACATCTGCGTCCCCGCCGCGTTCTTCTTGAACGCCGCCGGCGTCGTCGGGATCGTGTAGCTCTTCCAGAGGATCTTGCCGGTGGCGGTGTCGATGGCGGCGACCGCGCCGCGCTGCTTGCAGCATTCGTACGAGGCCAGGCCCGCAACGCCCTCCTCGAACGAGGACAGCGGCACGTAGAGCACCCCGTTCCAGAGCGCCGGCGCGCCGGTCAGGATGCCGCGCGGGCCGGGATCGATGTTGACGCTCCAGAGCTCCTTGCCGGAGTTCGCGTCGACCGCCACCTCGTTGCGGTTCATGTCGCCGAAATAGGCCGCCCAGCCGGAGGCCGCCTTCGGGTTCCGGCCCACCGAGACGGTGACCCGCACGGGCCCGTGCGCCTGGTAGGCCCAGGCGACGCAGCCGGTCTGCTTGTCCAGGGAATAGACCTGGCCCGACGACGAGCTCGCGAACACCCGGTTGCCGACCACCGTCGGTTGTCCGTAGCGCCCGCCCTGGTAGGCGAAGGCCCACTTGACCTTCAGCTTCGCGGCGTTGGCGGCGCCGATGGTCGTCGCGGCCGCGACGCGGCTGTTCTGCTTGTCCGGGCTCCAGCCGTTCCAGGACGGCCCCGCCGGGTTGAACCTGGCGCCCGCCGGGCAGGCGTTCTTCGCCTCGCTGGCGACGTCGAACTTCGCGTCCGGCGCCTGGCCGGTGACGAACGATGCGATGGCGGCGATATCAGCGTCGGAGAGGCCGGTCGCCATGGCCTGCATCTTGCCGGTCTTCAGCGCGTCGATGATCACGTTCGGGAACTGCGCCGCCAGCTCGCCGCGCGACGGCGCGTGCTCGACGGGCGGCATGTGGCAGCCCTTGCACCGCTGGTCGAACAGCTCGCCGCCGCGCGCCTGCATCTGGACCAGCGCGGCCCGCTGCGCCGCGCGCGGATTGAAGGCGTTCTGCTGCTCGAAGCTGGCCTCAGGTCCGGGCGCCGGCGTCGGCGGCGCCTGGCCGAACGCCGCATGTGTGGTGACCGCCGCGATCGCCGCAGCCGCGATGATCGCCCCGCTCCAGACGCGCTTCATGCCGTTCCCCCTCGATACTTCTTTGGGCGGGATACTGACGCGGCTCAGATTGCTGTCAAATTTCGTTCCTTCCCTGTCGCGATGACGACGGGGGAGCTGGATCGACGCGGGACGCGGCGAGACGGAGGGAGCGCAAGAAGCGCCGACCTTACAGGTGCGCCTCGGCGGGGATCACCGTGTCGGGATCGTCCGCCTTGGGCGAGGCCTGGGCGCCCATGAGGCTGCGGTCGCGCAAGGGGACGCGCGGGATCAGGAACACCACCAGCAGCGCGACCGCGACCACATAGATGCCCAACGAGAAGACGCCGGTGATCGCATCGGTGATGATGGTCTTGATGAACGGCGGCAGCTGCGGCGCGTGCGCGCCGGCGGCGCGGGCCGCGCCCATCCCCTGCAGCTTGCCCACGTCGATCCCCGGCATGATCTTGCCGAGGCTCCTGTTCAGGTTCGCGGTCAGCACGGTGCCGAAGATCGCCACCCCCATGGTCGAGCCGATCTGGCGGAAGAACTGGCTGGCCGAGGTGACCACGCCAAGCCGGTCCGGCGGCAGGGCGTTCTGCACGGCGAGTGAGAACAGGCTCTGGCCGGGGCCCAGCCCGATCCCCAGCACCAGCATCCGCCAGGAGAGGTCGAGCCGGCTGGTGTCGGCGTGCATGCGGCTGAGCAGCCAGATGCCGACGATGGTCACCAGGATGCCTGCGATCATCAGCGGCTTGTAGGCGCCGGTGCGGGTGACCACCCGGCCCGCCGCGATCGAGGAGCCCATCAGCCCGGCCATCAGCGGCAGGGTGGAGAGCCCGGACGTGGTCGCCGCAACGCCCTGGCCTAGCTGCATGAACAGCGGCAGGAAGGCGACCGTGCTCATGAAGCTCATCGAGACCAGGAAGCCCGCCAGGTTCGCCGTGGTGAAGACTCGGTTCTGGAAGAGGTCGAGCGGCAGGATGGGGTCCGAGGCGAACCGCTCGTTGACCACATAGAGCCCGAGCCCCAGCAGCGCGCCGCCGAACAGGCCGAGCTCGGTCGGCGACGTCCAGGCGTAGGTGCGCCCCCCGAAGGTCAGCCCCAGCAGCAGCGGCACGAACGTGGCGATGATCAGGGCCGCGCCGATGAAGTCGATCTTGCCCTTCGCCTGGTGGCTCATCCTGGGCATCTTGAAGAGGATCATGAACAGCGACAGCACGCTGAGCGGCAGGTTCAGGTAGAAGACCCAGCGCCAGCCGGCGACGACGTGGCCCGCCAGCGTCACCGTGCCGTGGTCGGTGAAGTAGCCGCCGATCAGCGGGCCGATGGTCGAGGAGAGCCCGAACACCGCGCCGAACATGCCGCCGATCTTGCCCCGCTCGCGCGGCGGATAGAGGTCGCCGATGATTGCGAAGGCGGTGGTGAAGAGCGCGCCCCCGCCGATGCCCTGGATCGCACGGAAGACGATCAGCTGCACCATGCCGCCGCCCAGCAGCGGCAGCGGGCCGAACTCGCCCGAGAGCCCCGAGAGCCAGGAGCCAAGCAGGAAGAACAGGATGCCGGCGAGCAGCACCGGCTTGCGGCCGAAGAGGTCGCCCAGCTTGCCCCAGATCGGCACCATGACGGTGGACGACAGCAGGTAGGCGGTGGTGACCCAGGCATAGAGCGCCAGGCCGTTCAGCTCGGCGATGATCCGCGGCATGGCGGTAGCGACGATCGTCTGGTCGAGCGCCGAGAGCAGGAAGACGATCGCCACGCCCCAGAGCGTGACGCGCTTCTCCGCGTCGCTGAATTGCGGCGTGCTCATGTGTGGTGATTCCCCCGGGTCCATACCGATTCTACCACACCGCTCGCTGCTGACAGGTCGCTGTCAGCAGGCGGCGGATAGAAGTCGAGGCGCTGCCATGGAAGGACCGTCCTGATGCATGCCTGCGACCCTGCCCGACTCGCCCAGCGCTGGACCGCCCTGTGGAATGGCGAGGCGCCCGCGAGCGCGGTGGTCAGCCCCGACTGCTCGGTCTACTTCGGCCGCCGGCCGATGATCGCCCGGGCGACGACCGCCCACGGCCCGGAGGAGCTCCAGGCGGTGGTCGACGCCGTCCGCGGGAGCCTCGTCAGCCTGCGCTACGGCTTCGCGGCCGCGCCGCTGCATCAGCCGGGCGAGCTGGCCGGCGAAGGTGTCGTGACCCTCCTGTGGCACGTCTCGGCGCTCGGCCTGCCGCGGCGCAGCGGCATCGACCTGCTCCGCCACGAGGGTGGCCGCATTACCGAGGCCTGGTCGATCACCGGCGACCTGGAGCTCCCGCCCCTGCGGCTCCTGCCGCCGGCCCAGGCCGTCGCCGCCTGACGCCCCTCGCTCCTGCCCAGCCACCCGGGGCTGCGCATGACACCGGTGGCCTGTATGCTGGCGCCATGAACGCGCTTGCCGATCGCCCCAACGTCTTGCGGCTGCACCCTGCCGACAATGTGGTGATCGCCATGCGCAAGCTGGTGGCGGGGGAGGCGCTGGCCAGCGAGGGCGTCACGGCCACAGAGGCTATCGGCAATGGCCACAAGGTCGCCGTCCGCCCGATCCGCGCCGGCGACACCGTGCGCAAATACGGCCAGGTGATCGGCGCGGCGACGGCGGACATCGCGCCCGGCGCCCACGTGCACAGCCACAACCTGGCCGTCTCGGCTCTGCGGGACGAGGCCGAGCCGGCGCAGGCCTGGGCGCGCGAGGTCGCGCCACGGACGTTCGAGGGCTTCCGCCGGGCGAACGGCAAGACCGGCGTGCGCAACTACGTCGGCGTGCTGACATCCGTGAACTGCTCGGCGACCGTGGCGCGGCACATCGCCGAGGCGGCGGAGCGCTCAGGCCTGCTGGACCGCTTTCCGAATGTCGACGGCATCGTGCCGATCACCCATGCGTCGGGCTGCGGCATGGCCGGATCCGGCGAAGGCTTCGAGCTGCTCAAGCGGACGCTGTGGGGCACGGCGGCCAACCCGAACTTCGGGGCCGTCATGCTCGTCGGTCTCGGCTGCGAGGTGCTGCAGATCGGCCGGCTGAAGTCGGACTACGGCCTCGTCGAGGGCGACGCGTTCCAGGCCTTCACCATCCAGGATTCCGGCGGCACCCGGCGCGCCATCGAGGAGGGCCTGGCGCGGCTCGAGGCCATGCTGCCCTCGGTCGACGCCGCCCGGCGCGAGACGACGCCTGCGAGCGAGCTGACCCTCGGCCTGCAGTGCGGCGGCTCCGACGCCTGGTCGGGCGTGGCCTCCAACCCGGCGCTGGGCGCGGCCTCCGACCGGCTGGCGGCGCTGGGCGGGACAGTGATCCTCTCGGAGACGCCGGAGATCTACGGCGCTGAGCACCTCCTGCTGGCGCGCGCCACATCATCGGCCGTCGCCGACAAGCTGCGCGCCCGCCTCGCCTGGTGGGAGGCCTACACCGCCCGCCACGGCGCCCAGATGGACAACAACCCCTCGCCGGGGAACAAGGCCGGCGGGCTGACCACCATCCTGGAGAAGTCGCTCGGCGCGGTCGCCAAGGCCGGCTCCTCGCCGCTCACCGACGTCGTGGAGTACGCCCAGCCGATCCCGGGCCGCGGCCTCGTCTTCATGGATAGCCCAGGCTTCGACCCCTGCTCGGCGACCGGCCAGGTCGCCTCGGGCGCCACGATGATCGCCTTCACCACAGGGCGGGGCTCGGCCTATGGCTGCAAGCCGTCGCCGTCGATCAAGCTCTCCTCCAACTCCGACCTCTACCGGCGCATGGAGGAGGACATCGACATCGACTGCGGCGCCATCGCCAGCGGCGAGGCCACCATCGAGGGCAAGGGCGAGGAGATCCTCGACTACCTGCTGGCCGTCGCGTCCGGCCGCAAGACCAAGAGCGAGCAGCTCGGCTACGGCGGCCAGGAGTTCGTCCCCTGGCAGCTCGGCGCGGTGATGTAGCGGGCCGACAGAAAGCCCTCCCCTCGCGGCCCGCCGCGGCGCATGCTTGATCGAACGGGAAGCGGAGGCGCGCCATGAACGCGGTAGTCGCAGACTCTGTGATCGCGGACCTGGAGCGGGCGATCGGCGCCGAGGCCGTGGTCAGCGGCGAGGCGGCGGCCGAGCAGGCCTACAGCCCCTGGACGCGGCTCGGCAAACCGCTCGCCATCGCTCGGCCTCGCTCCACCGAAGAGGTGGCCGCCGTGCTGCGCGCGGCGAGCGCGGCGGGGACGCCCGTCGTCCCCTGGGGCGGCCGGACGGGCCTGGTGGACGGCTGCAACGCCGAGGGCGCGATCGCGCTTAGCCTGGAGCGCATGGCGGCCATCGAGCAGATCGACGCCACCGGCTCGACCATGACCATGCAGGCCGGCTGCGTGCTGGAGCGCGCCTGCGAGGCGGCCGACGCCGCCGGCCTCTTCCTGCCGCTGGACCTGGGCGCGCGCGGCTCGGCGACGGTGGGCGGCGTGGTCTCGACCAACGCCGGCGGCAACCGCGTCCTGCGCTACGGCATGACGCGGGACATGGTGCTGGGCCTGGAGGCGGTCCTGGCGGACGGCGCGGTGGTCGGCGCCATGAACCACCTGATCAAGAACAACACCGGCTATGACCTGAAGCAGCTGTTCATCGGCTCGGAGGGCACGCTCGGCGTGGTCACGCGAGCGGTCTTCCGCCTGCGCGCCAGGCCCGCCTCGCAGAACACCGCCTTCCTCGCGGTCGACGCCTTCGACGACCTGCCCAAGCTGATGCGCGCGCTGGAGGCCGAGCTCGGCGGGGCGCTCTCGGCCTTCGAGGTGATGTGGCCGGAGTACTACGACCTGGTCACCACCGAGCCCGCGACCGGCAGGCCGATCCTGCCGGCGGGCCACGCCTTCTATGTGCTGGTCGAGGCCCTGGGCGCAGAGCCGCAGACCGACGCGGAGCGGTTCGAGACCGTGCTCGGCAAGGTGCTGGAGGGCGGCCTCGTCGCCGACGCGGTGGTCGCCAAAAGCCAGACGGAGCGCGACCGCATGTGGGGCCTGCGCGACGACGTGCGCCAGACCGCCCGGAACGGCCCGATCGTCGCCTTCGACATCAGCCTGCCGATCCCCGAGATGCCCGGCTACCTGGACGAAGTGAAGCAGGCGCTGACCGGCCGCTGGCCTGCCGCCCAGATAACCGTCTTCGGCCACCTGGGCGACGGCAACCTGCACGTCATCGCCGGCGTCGGCGACCGCTCGGCCAGGCACGCTATTGAGGACCTGGTCTACGCCCCGCTGGCCGCGCGCGGCGGCTCGGTTTCCGCCGAGCACGGCATTGGCCTGCAGAAGCTCGCCTACCTGCCCACCTCGCGCTCGCCCGCCGAGATCGCCCTGATGCGGACCCTGAAGGCCGCCCTCGACCCGAGGAACATCCTCAACCCCGGCAAGGTGCTGGCCTGAGGCCACCCGTTCAGGCGGCGGGCTTCGCGGCCTCGCGCGCCACGGCCGCGGCGATCGCCGCCTCGACCGCCGGCGTCTGGGCCAGGGTGGGCAGGTACTCTCGCGACCAGACCACGAAGCCGGTGTCGCCGCGGATCAGCCGCGCGCCGATGCGGACGTGGTCGCCCTCCAGGCGCACCGTGCCGTCGAGCACATAGGCGACGCCGAGCTCGCGGGCCGCCTGGACCGGGGTCAGGCGACGGCGACGGAGCTGCAGCGCGGCGCGGAAGCCGGTGGCGCGGACCCCGCGCTGGGCCGCCATCCGGTCGGCCATGCCCTCGGTCACGTCGTCGGCGAGGATGTCCTGGTTCGAGGTGGGGGTCATGTCCAGGAAGGGCAAAATACCCACCGAAGGCGCGGCCGCCGGCCGCTGGGCGCGCGCAGGCTCCCGGACCACCAGCGCGCCGATGCCCGCGAACACCGCGACCAGTCCGGCGATCACCAGCGTCTGGCCGACGCCCAGCGGCCTCGATCCCTGCCCCGTGGACACCTCGGGCTCGGTCCAGGGCTCCACGCGGGCCACCAGCCGATAGCCTAGCCGAGGCACGGTGGCGATGTACTCGGGGCGCCTGGGGTCGTCGCCCAGCAGCCGCCGCAGCGCCGCCACCGCCTGGTAGACCGAATCCGGGGTGACGATGACGCCGGCCCACACGCGGTCCAGCAGCGCGTCGATCGAGACCACCTCCCCGGCGTTCTCGGCCAGGTCGAGCAGCAGCCGCAGCGTGCGCGCTTCCAGCCGCACGACCTCTTCGCCCCGCGACATCCGCCCGGCGGCGGCGTCCAGGCGCCAGTCGCCGATGCGAAGCCTTGCGGGAGAGGACGCGCTCATAGGCCGGGTATCTGCCCTGGTCGGCCGACGGGAAAACGACGCTTCAGAAGTCTTCAGAGCTTTTCAGACGCCCCTCAGGACATCCCGCCGCGCCATCTCGGAAGCTAGGCCTTGGCCCGCGTCCGGGCCACGAAAAAGGCGTCTCTCTCCATGCAGCCCAAGCTCATCCTCGCCGCGGCGCTCGCCGTCGCCGTAACGGCTTCGATCTCCACCTTGCCGTTCACCGCGCGCGCGGCCGCCGATCCGGCGCTCGGCCCCGACGCCATCCCGGCCGGAACCTATGTCATCGATACCAAGGAGACCCAGGCGCGCTACACCACCAACCACATGGGCTTCACCGAGTTCTCCGGCATCTTCCCGGGCGCCGCCGGCACGATGACCATCGACCCGAAGCAGCTGGTAGTGACGAAACTGGAGGTCACCGTTCCGGTCGCGGGGCTCGAGACCACCAACCGCGAGCTGGACCACGTCCTCTTCTCCGACCAGTTCTTCGATGGCGACAAGTTCCCGCGGCTGAAGTTCGTCTCGACGGCGGTGACCCGCACCGGCCCGCGCACCGCCAAGGTCGTGGGCGACCTGACCCTGCACGGGATCACCAGGCCGGTGACGCTGGACGTCACCTTCAACGGCGCGGGCCCGAACAGCTTCAAGAAGAACGTGCTGACCCTGGGCTTCAGGGCCGAGGGCGTGGTCAAGCGATCCGACTTCGGCATGGGCAAGTACGTGCCGATCGTCAGCGACGAGACGGCGATCACCATCAGCGCGGCCTTCGAGAAGACCGGCTGAACGCCCACGTTGACGGCTCGCCGCCGGCGCCTAGAGTGCCGGCCGCTCGGCGACGGGCCCCAGTGGCGAAATGGTAGACGCGGCAGACTCAAAATCTGTTGTCCGCAAGGACGTGTTGGTTCGAGTCCGACCTGGGGCACCACTTCTCACGCGTTGACGGGCCGCTCCGGGCATCGGCGGCCAGGCGGGAACCAACGTCCTGACTGGCCACTAGGCTCTAGCGGCCTCGCCGCGGACCAGGGCCAGGGACCATGGGTCAGGCGTTCGACGTTGAACACGCCTTACGACGCGGCTCGCGCTCGCCTGGCGTCCGCGCGTCCCGGCCGATCTCCGCCGCCGCGGTGCGGGCCAATGACATCCGCGGCGTCGCGGGCCGCCAGGTCACCACCGCCGGCGCCTACAGCCTCGGCCTCAGCTACGCGGACCTGGCCCGCGCGCAGGGACTCTCCCGCGTCGCCGTCGGGCGGGACGGGCGGCTGAGCTCGCCACGGCTGGAGACCGCGCTGGTCGCAGGACTGGTCGAGGGCGGCCTGCGGGTCGCACGCGTCGGGCTCTGTCCCACCCCTATGCTGAGCTTCGCGGCGGCGACGCTGGGGCTCGACGGCGCGGTTATGGTCACCGCCTCGCACAATCCGCCGCGCGAGAACGGCATGAAGCTGCTGCTGGGCGACGAGCGCATCCATGGCGAGGCCTTGGCGGCCCTGGTCCAGCGGCGCGGCCGGGCGGCTGCGGGCGGCCAGGCGCGAACCGCCGGCGTCATGGGCGCCTACATCGAGAGCCTCGCGGCCGCGGCGGCCGGCGTGCGCCCGATGCGGGTCGCGTGGGATTGCGGCAACGGCGCGACCGGCCCGGCCGTGCGGGCGCTGACGGCGCGGCTTGCCGGCGCGCATGTGCTGCTCAACGACGCGGTGGACGGCAGCTTCCCGAACCATCACCCGGATCCCGCCGTGGCGGCGAACCTGGAGCAGTTGGGCTCCGCGGTCCGGAACGACGGCTGCGAGCTCGGCATCGCCTTCGACGGCGACGGCGACCGCATCGGGGTGGTGGACGAGACCGGAACGCCGCTGCCCTCCGACCTGCTGCTCCTCTACCTCGCCGTCGACCTGCTGCGCGGCCGCCCGGGCGCCGGCGTGGTCGGCGACGTCAAATGCTCGCAGCTGCTGTTCGATGGCGTCCGCGACCTGGGCGGGCGGCCGGTGATTGCGCCCTCCGGCTATGTGCTGATCCGCCAGGCGATGCGGCGCGAGCGGGCTGAGCTGGCCGGCGAGCTCAGCGGCCACATGTTCTTCGCCGACCGGCTGAACGGCGTGGACGACGCCCTCTACGCGGCGGTGCGTACGCTGGCGGCCCTGTCGCGCACCGGCGAAAGCCTCGCCGCCTTCCGTGCGCGCTTGCCCGCCGCGCTCGCGACGCCGGAGCTGCGGATCGCCTGTCCGTCGGCCGAGCGGATCGTCCGCGAAACCGCCGCGCGGGCCGCGCCGGGCGCGCCCTTCGACCCGGCCATGGGGTTGCGCAAGACGACGCCGGACGGCTGGTGGCTGCTGCGCGCCTCGGGGACCGAGCCCAAGATCACCTGCCGCTGCGAGGCCACCACGCCGGAGCGCCTGCGCGCCCTGCAGCGCACGGTGGCCCGGGAGCTGGTCGCCAGCGGCCTGGAGGCGCCCGAGGGCTGGCTGACTATGTGAGCGCCCGCGCGGGCTCGGCCAGCAGCGCCAGCGCCTCGCGGTAGCCGTGCAGGGTGCCGACGTCGACGTAGCGTCGTCCGGCGCGGACCCCGACCGCGTCGCCGCCCTGGGCGATCCAGGCGTTCACCAGGCTGCCGAAATACTCGTCCTGCCGCTCGCGGCGCAGCCACAGCGCGTGCAGCGCGTGGAAGACCTCGCCCGGCATCGAAAACGCGCCCCAGATCCAGTCCGAGCGCGGCCGCGGCGCCTTCACCTCGATCGCCAGCACGCGGCCGTCCGGCTCAGTCACCACGGCGTCGAAGTATTCCGGGTGCTCCACCGGAAACAGCAGGAAGGCCAGCCGGTCGCGCGGCAGGGCGGCCAGCCCGTCGGTGGGGAACCAGACCGTGTCGGGCAGGCCCATGGCCACGGGTTCGCTGGGATGGATCAGCGGCGCCGCGCGGAACAGGGCGTCGCAGAGGCCCGCCGGCCGGGGCTGCACTACATAGGCGATCTCGGCCTGGCCGACCTGGGCCCCGAAGTAGCGCAGGATGTCTGTCTTGTTGGGCGAGATGACGAAGCAGATCTTGCGCGCACCGCCCGCCGCCAGCCGCTCGACGATGTGCTCGCCCACCGCCTTCGGCCGCTCCTCCCCGGCCTCGAGCCGGATGCCGACCGGCAGCAGCTCCTTGGAAAACGCCAGCGGCTGGATGCGCGAGCCCTGGCCGGCCGCCGGGACGATGCCCCACATAGCTTAAGTCTCCGCCGCCAGGCGGGGGGCGGCGCGCGGGCGTGGCGCGGGACTGGCGGCCTCGTCGAGCAACGCCAGAAGCTCGCCCGCCCTGTGGTCGGCGGTGTGTTCGTCGAGCGTGCGCTCGCGCGCGGCCCGCGCGATCTCGGCCAGGTCCCCACGGTCCAGCGCCTGCAGCACGTCGGTGGTCCCGCGCGCGACCAGGATCTCGCGGCCCGGCGTGAAGAAGGCGCCGAGGCCCTCCCAGTCGTCGCTGATCACCGGCGCCCCGCAGGCCGCAGCCTCGAAGAGCCGGCCCGAGGGGCACCATCCGAACGCGGCCATGTCCCTCCGGGTGATGTTCAGGGTCAGCCGCGACGAGCAGAAGAAGGCCGGGTGCTCGGGCGGCGCGACGTGGCGGGCGAACCAGACATTTGGCGACCACGGAAAATCTTCCGGATAGCCGGAGCCGCCGATCAGGAACTTCAGGTCCGGCCGCAGCCGCGCGGGCTCCACGAACAGGTTGCGGAGCGCCGGCTGCCGGTCGGCGGCATAGGTGCCGAGGTAGGAGAGGCCCGCCTCGAACCGCGGGTCCGCAGCGGCGGGCCGGTGCCGGTCGGGGTCCACCTGGCCGTAGAGCGGCCGCGCACGCCGCGCCCCGAGCCGCGTCTCCAGTTCGGTGAGCGCGCGGCCGCCGGTGTAGCTCAGCACCAGGTCGAAGCCGCCCAGGCCATCGGCCGGCAGGTAGTCCACGCCCTCTCCCGCGCTGAGCCGCGCCAGGGTCACGGGCGTGTCCATGTCGTAGAAGACGCTGAGCGCCGCCTCGCCGCAGACGAGGTCGCACGCGGCCGGGCCGTCGGGGCAATAGGAGGTGACCAGGGCGGCGTCCGCCTCGGAGACCTCGCGGGCCGCCTCCGCCGCCACCGTGGCCCAGTCCGGGTAGAGCACCACGCGCGCACCGGGGATCTCCGTCAGGTCGCGGTGGGCGGCGTAATAGGCGACGTCGCGCTCGAAGAAGACCACTTCGCAGCCGCGGCGGCCGAGCGCGCGGATCAGGCCGCGCCAGAGCGTCGCGTGGCCGTTGCCCCAGGACGAGCTGACCGTCAGGCCGAAGACTGCCAGCTTCATGTCTCTGTCGGCTCCCGGACCGCGGGCCTCATGGCCTCGGTTGAACATCGCCCTGAGCCAATTCGTTCCAGGCCCACGCCGGAAGTGCAGGCTTGGCTATCGGCTTGTTCTCAAATGCTAAATCAGGAACAGGACACACGTCAGTGAGGTTGCTGGGCCACCCAACCAGGGAGTCACACCACATGAAGACGACCACCATCATCGGCGCCGTCGGCGCCGTGCTTCTGGCCGGCGCAGCCGTCGCCCAGACTGCAAGCTCCGGCTCGACCAGCTCGACCCCGGGCTCGACGGACACCAGCACGAGCGCCAACAACAATTCGAGCTACAACTCGAGTTCGAACGCGACGAATAGCAACGCCAACGGCGCCAACAGAAACTCGACCTACAACTCGAGTTCGACCGCGAACGGCAGCAGCGCCAACGCCGCCGGCAGCTACGGCTCGAACACCGCGACCAGCTCCGGCTCCAACGCGACCGGCTCGTCGAGGGCTGGGGAGCGCGGCTGACCGCACCACGTCTCTCGCCTGATGCGGACCGTCCCGAGCAGGCCTCGGGGCGGTCCGTCTGGCTGGTCGTGGTCCTGGTGCTGCTCTGCGGCCTGGCCGTGCCCGCGGCCGCCCCGGTCGGCTCGCCCGCGCTGTTCAGCCCGCTGGCTCCCGAGCTCAGCGCCGCGCTCGCGCACGAGCCCGCCGACGCGGCCGCCGCCGTCTACCGGTCCCAGGCCTATCGGCCGATCTGGGTCCGCGGATGGACGCTGCGCCCCGAGGCCGAGCGGTTCGCAGCGGTGCTCGAGACCGCGGCCGACGACGGGCTCGACCCGGAGCGCTACGGCCCCGCCAGACTGAAGGCGCTGATCGCCACCGCGCGGCGCACCGGCGCGCCGGCGGACGTGGTCCGCGCCGAGCTCGCCCTTTCCGGCGCGCTCGCGGCCTACGGCTCCGACCTGCACACGCCGCTGCGCGCTGCCGACATCACCTTCACCGACCCCGCGGTCGCCCGGCCCAGCTACGCGCCGCGCGCCGTGCTGGCGTTCGCCGCCGGCGCGCCCGACCTGGGCGCAGCGATCGCCGAGATCCGACGGATGAGCCCGCCCTATGTGGCGCTGCGCCAGGCGCTGGCCGCCGCCCGCGCCGCCGGAGCGCCGCTCGCCCGGCGCCAGCTGATCCTGGCCAACCTGGAGCGGGCCCGCGCGCTGCCCGCCGACCTGGGGCGCCGGTACCTGCTGGTCGACGTCGCCGCCCAGGAGCTGCGGCTCTACGACGACGACCGGGTGGTCGACTCCATGCCCGTCGTGGTCGGCAAGCTCAGCGAGCCCACGCCCAGCATGGCCGGGCTGATCCGCTATGCGGTGCTGCGCCCCTACTGGAACGTGCCGCCGGATCTGGTGCGCAACACCGTGGCACCGGCCGTGCTGCGGCAAGGCGTCTCCTACCTCACGGGCCAGAACATGGAGGTGCTGTCGGACTGGTCGCCGCAGGCCGTCGCGCTGGACCCGACGCAGGTGGACTGGGCCGCGGTGGCGGCGGGCGACGTTGCGCTCCGTGTGCGCCAGCGTCCGGGCGGCCAGAACATGATGGGCAAGGTCAAGTTCATCTTCCCCAACCCGCTGGGCGTCTACCTGCACGACACGCCGCTGAAGGCGCTGTTCGCCGGCGCGCGGCGCACGGAGAGCGCCGGCTGCGTCCGCCTGGCCGATGCGCCGAGGCTGGCCCGCTGGCTTGCGCCGGACGCCGCCCGGCGCCTGGACGAGCCCGGGGAGCCCGAGACCCGCGTGGACCTGCCCACGCCGATCCCGGTCTACCTGGTCTATTTCACTGTCGCGCCGTCGCCGGACGGCCAGGCCGTGGTGACCCGGAAGGACATCTATGGCCGCGACGCCGTGCTCACTGCCGGCCTGCGGGACCGTCAGCCGACGCGCGCCGCCGCATAGCTTGCCAGCGCGCTCAGGCGCTCGCGATAGCGCCGCCGATGACGCGCGACGGCAGCCTGCTCGGCGGGCGGGGCGGCGGCCTCGGCCATCGCCCAGAGCCCACCCTGGAAGGCGGCGTAGCAGGCGCCGAAGAAGGCCAGGCTCTCCGCCGCCACCGCCACGCGCGCCCTCTCGATCGTGGCGATGATCTGCGCCACCTCGCCGGGCGCAAGATCGAACTCCGCGGCCGCGCCGGCGACATCCCAGGCGATGTCCTGGCAGCCGATCAGGTCGTGCGCCTGCGAATGGTCGAGAGCGTCGAGCTTGCTGTACGAGCGGTCGGGCCGGCGCAGCCACTCCCATCGGTGCAGCCGGCCGTCGACGTGGACCCGCCGGCCGATCTCCCCTGGCGCAAGCTCCTGCAGCCGCTGCGCCAGCTCTGCGCCCTGGCGTTCGCCGAGCAATTCCCGCGCGTTGGCGCAGGCCATCTCCGTCAAGGCCTCGACGCTCGCGCCCTGGTCCGATCCGGCGGGGAGGTCTCGCGCTCGGAAGGCCAGGTAGCGGCCCAGGTGCTCGACGAAGTCCGGCGGCGGCGGACCGGGCGGCAGCGGATCGCCCGCCTCCCAGCCCTGCAGCAGGAAGCCGCGGCGCAGGGCGAGCGGCTCCGGCGCGAATCCAGCGGCATGCAGCGCCTTCGCCGGGGCGAGCTTCGCCTCGCCGGTCGCGCCGAGGCCCGCGAACCGCGCGATGTACTGGCCGCGGGGCGAGCTCAGCCGGAACTTGCGCCGTTCCCTCAGGGGGTCCGCCGGCGGCGGATCGCAGGCGTCGGCGGACAGCGCCTCGCGCCAAGCGCCGGCCGACAGGTCCTCGACCCTTTCCACCTCGCCGACGACGTCGCCGAACCAGGCGCCGATCGGCTGCTCGCGCAGCAGGTCGTCCAGCGTGCGGACCGGCCGCTGCGCCTGGCGCCAGCGGGCCCGGTGGCGCGGACTCGCGCGCGCGCCGACGTCGTTGCCGTGGCTCGGGAAGAACACGATCCGCTCGGGCTCGACGCCGAGATCCTCGAGCAGGTCGGCCACGCAGCCGAATGAGCTGCCCGAAAGGCCCGGCCCCTCGTCCGCGACCGCGAACGGCCCGCGGTGTGCGGCGATCAGCTCGCGCAGCGCCGGGGTCAGCCGCAGCGTGCGCGCGAACGGATGGCCGGTCGGCCGCACGGTCAGGACCGTGGCGGCGCCGGCCGCTGCGCCGACCGCCGCCGCCAGGCCGGTCCCGATGCTGCGCACGCCGATCACCAGCGGCGGCGCGCGCCACGGCCAGGCCGCGGCGGACTGGGCGTAGGCCTCCGGATAGACCGCATAGAAGGCGTAGCCCTCCGGCGTCCTGACCGTCACCGTGCGCGGCAGCGTCAGGGCGGTGAGGCCGGCGAGGATCTCGCGCCCAGGCGCCGTGCCGCCGGCCAGTCCGCGGGCGAGAACCGCGAGCATCGCCATGGCGGCGGCGTGCAGCGGCGAAAGGTCGTCGGCTCCGCGCGCGTCGAACTCGGCGTCGATCAGCCCCTGCGCCACGCCGGACGCGTCGATGAAGGCTCGCGTCAGGTGCTCGTGGCGATGGGGACGGCTCGCGCATTGCGCCTCGCTAAGCGCAGCGGCCACGCCGCCGAGCGCGGCGGCGACCTCGATGGTGCTCGCGTGGTCGCCGTAGACCAGCACCTCAGGCCGGCGCCGCGAGGTGACGGTAGGCGATCATTCCGAACTCATGGAAGGCGGGAATCGAGGCCTGCGGCGCACGGCGGCGCATCCACTCGACCCACGCGCCGTACTGCGCCTGGCTGGGCGAGACGAGCGCGCGGGCGTCCTTCGCCCGGCTCAGCGCCGCGAGCGGTGCAGCCCCGCGGTCGACGAGCACACAGAGCGCCAGCGTCGCCGAGCGGCCGATGCCGTGCTCGCAGTGGATCAGCAGCTTGCGGCCCTGCGCACGCACCTCGGCGGCGAACGCCACGCCCAGGTCCAGCATCGGCTGGCTGACACCGGCCATGTCCTGCGTGGGCAGATGCAGGAAGGCGAGGCCGCACGCCTCCAGCTCGGCCGGGTCGTCGCAGGCCTCGGAGCGCACGTCGACCACCGCGCCGACGCCGTGCTCGCGCGCCAGCTCGGCCGCCCCGCCTGCCGGAAAGCTGCCGCCCACCGCCAGGTCGGGCGCGATCCAGCTGAAGTTCGGCGTCCAGCCCTGCACCGGGGCTCACTCCGCCGCTAGGGCCGCCCGGGACCCCGTCTGCGCCGCGGCCCAATCAGCCGAACGGGCGGGCGCATACCGGCGCACCATCGCCGCGCAGAATTCCGCGAACTCCTCGGCGACCTGCGGTGGGCTGGTGTGGTGCGGCTCGATCCCGCGATGCTCGGGCGTGAAGCAGAAGGTGACGGTGACCTCGAAATCGGCGATCGCCTCCATCTGCCGGTCGAACCAGGCGAGCGCGTCCGGCCGGAAGCTGTCGGCCCACGAGAGGCCCGTGCGCAGATGGCGCACGCCCAGCCGCTTCATCCAGGCCACGGCCTCGTCCAGCCGATGGTCCTCGAAGTGGAACCACTGGCAGAGCCCCATCTCGGCCGCGTACGGCGCATAGGCCTCGACCGCCGGCTTCGGCGAGCCGTCCTCGCGCAGCAGCCCCATGTGGAAGTGGCGGTAGTAGGAGGAACCCTCGGCCTCCTTGTGCCGGGTGGTGGCCTCCCAGGTCTTCGGCAGGTCCCAAAGCGAGTACCAGTGGATGCGCGGCGCCTGGCCGATGAGGAGGTCGGCGGTCTTCTTCACGCCCCAGGCCTGCACCTCTTCCGAGCCGAAGCTGGAGACGCCAACCTCGGTGACCCACACCGGCTTGTCGATGACCGCCCGAATCTCCGCGACCTTCGCCGGCCACTCGTCGATGGCCCAAAGGTTCCAGTCGAGCGGGAAGCCGTGCACCGCCACCACGTCGATCTCGTCCAGCGCCCCCAGCCGCTCCAGCCGCTGCACGAACGCCGGGTCGATCGGCGACAGGCCGCCCAGCACGCGGGGCAGGTCCGGGTTCTCGGCAGCGATGGCCTGGCCCGCCAGCCGGGTCATTCGGGCGAACAATTCCCACTCGGGATCCAGGTTGGGATCCCAGTGCGACTTGTTGTTCGGCTCGTTCCAGATCTTCACCGCCTCGATCATGGCCGCCACTCCCCGTTCGGCTTGCCGATCGCGTGGCCGTTGATCTTGCCGTTGGTCCGCGGCTTCGCCGGGTAGACCGCCCCCAGCGGCTTCGGCCGTTCGCCGACCCGGCAGATGAACACCTCCTCCTCCGGGTGCTCGAGGATCATGAAGCCGGCGCTGCGCAGCATGGCCGCCGAGCAGGCCGCGTTGGGCGCCCACCAGTTGGTCCAGTCGCCGGCGTACTCGTGCTCGATGAAGTGCAGCTTGGGGTAGCCCGGCGCGTCGAAGTGGTCCTGCTCGAAGAAGTCGTAGTCGGCGCGCACCGGCGCCACCTCTGGCGAGCCGCGCTGCATCGACTGGTAGACCAGGAGGTCGCCCGCCACGTGATCGTGGATCAGGTCCAACGCCAGCAGCGGATGGCGCAGGTGGTAGAGCAGGCCCATGAACAGCACGACGTCGAACCGCTCGCCCAGCTCGGCCACGTCGTAGACGCTGAGCAGGTGGAACTCGATGTCCTGGCCGGTCACCTCGGCGGCGAAACGGGCCTGGTCGAGGTAGCGCTGGTCATAGTCGACGCCGACCACGCGCTCGGCCCCGCGGCGCTTCATCTCGATGGAATAGAAGCCGGCGTTGCAGCCGATATCGAGCACGCTCTTGCCGGAAAGGTCCTTGGGGATCGCGTGCTGGAAACGCCGCCACTTGACGTTTGGATAGTCGTTCAGGAAGTGGTCCGGCGCGGTCGGGACCCCGTTCAGGTCGATGTTGTGGAACCAGTCGCCGAGCGCCGCGGCGCGGGCGCGGATCTCGTCGCGGGAAAGCCCGGCCATCGTCATGACGCGAGCTGCACGCTCGCCCGCACGCGGCCCGGCGCCCGCTCGTCCCCGGCGATGAAGTCCAGCGTCCGCTCGCGCGCCTCGTTGTCGGTGTACTGCTCCGGCGGCGACTTCATGAAGTAGCTGGAGGGCCCCAGCAGCGGACCGGCCAATCGGCGGTCCAGCCCGAGCTTCGCGCAACGCACCGCGTCGATGACGATGCCAGCGGAGTTGGGACTGTCCCAGACCTCCAGCTTCAGTTCCAGGTTCAGCGGGACGCCGCCGAACGTGGTGCCCTCGATGCGGATGTGGGCCCACTTGCGGTCGGAGAGCCAGGGCACGTAGTCGCTGGGCCCGACGTGGATGTCCTCCGGCTCCGGGGGCACGTCGTACTGGCTGGTCACCGCCTGGGTCTTGGAGATCTTCTTCGACGCCAGCCGCTCGCGCTCCAGCATGTTCTTGAAGTCGGTGTTGCCGCCGAAGTTGAGCTGGTAGGTGCGGTCGATCCTGACCCCGCGCTCGCGGAAGAGGTTGGCCAGCACGCGGTGGACGATGGTCGCGCCGACCTGGCTCTTGATGTCGTCGCCGACGATCGGCAGGCCCCGCTTCTGGAAGCGCTTGGCCCAGACCGGGTTGGAGGCGATGAACACCGGGATGCAGTTGACGAACGCGCAGCCGGCCTCCAGCGCCTGCTGGGCGTAGTATTCGGTGGCCCGCTGCGAACCCACCGGCAGGTATGAGACCAGCACGTCCGCGCCGGCCTGGCGCAGCGCCTGCGCAACGTCGACCGGCGGCGCGTCGGCCTCCTCGATGTCGTCCGCGAGATAGCGGCCGATGCCGTCCAGTGTCGGCCCGCGCTGGACCTGGACGCCGGTCTTGCCGGGCCGGGCGAACACCGTGGTGTTGTTGGGCGCCGCCAGGATCGCCTCGCCCACGTCGCGGCCGACCTTGCCGGCGTGGATGTCGAACGCCGCGGCGACCTCGACGTCGCCCACATGGTAGCCGCCGAGTTCGACGTTCATCAGGCCGGGCGGCGGCGCGTTCGACGGGGCCTGGGCATAGTGGCTGAGGCCCTGGACGAAGGAGGACGCGCAGTTCCCGACGCCGACGATCCCCACGCGGACTTTGTTGCGGCTCATCAACCCCTGCCTTGCTGCGGATTCCGCGGGCATGTTCCCGAGGTAAGTACCTTCGCAGAATAAACTTGGTGTGAGCTTTGTTCCCTGCGCCGCCTTCACTTGCAGCGAGCGCTTATCAAAAGATAAAATGCGGCGCGCGACAGCCCGTTCGGTGCCGAACTACAGCAACAAATGATAATTATCACCGGATATTGAAACTTTTCTGCGCTTCAGAGCTTCGGTGTAGGGAACCAATACAGTCTAGGTGGGGAACTTACATGAAGAAGAAGGGTTAGCTGGCGGGCCAGAGTTGAGGGATGCCAATGCCAGACGCCACCCACCCCGCCGACCGCCGCAGCCACGCCCGAGACCGGGCCCTCCGCCCCTCCAGCGTCTGAGCGCGCGCCGTGGCGAAGACCGTTCTCATCACCGGCGGCGCCGGGTTCATCGGCCGTCACCTGGCCCAGGCGCTGCTCGACCGCGGCGACCGCGTCCGGGTGTTGGACAGCCTGATCGACCAGGTTCACCCGACCCGCGAGCGCCCTGCCGAACTGGCCGCCGACGTCGAGCTGCAGATAGGCGACGTGCGCGACGAGGCCGCCGTCCTGAAGTCGCTGAGCGGCGTCGACCAGGTGGTGCACCTGGCCGCCGAAGTCGGCGTCGGCCAGAGCATGTACGCGGTCGACCGCTACACCTCGGTCAACGACTACGGCACGGCGGTGCTGTTCCAGCAGCTGATCGACAAGCCCGTCGAGCGGGTGGTCGTCGCCTCCTCCATGTCGATCTACGGCGAGGGCCTTTACCGCACGGCCGACGGTCGGCTGATGGAGGACGTGGTCCGCGGCGGGCGCAATCCGGACGGCTCCTGGGATCCGCAGGACGACGAGGGCCGTCCGCTCATTCCCGTCCCGACTCCGGAGACCAAGGCGAACGGCCTGAAGAGCGTCTACGCGATCGGCAAGTTCGTGCAGGAGCGGCTGACGCTGACGCTCACCCGCCAGTACGGGATGGCCGGCTCGGCGCTGCGGCTGTGGAACGCCTACGGCCCCGGCCAGGCGCTCTCCAACCCCTACACCGGCGTGCTCGCGATCTTCGCGTCGCGGATCGCCAACGGCGTGCCGCCGATGGTGTTCGAGGACGGCCGGCAGCGGCGCGACTTCGTCCACGTCCGCGACGTCGCCCGCGCTTTCCTGCTGGCGCTGGACCGGGCCGAGGCCGACGGCCAGGTGTTCAACATCGGCTCCGGCGTCGACCGCACCGTCGAGCAGGTCGCCCGCCTGCAGGCCGCCGCCATGGGCCGTCCGGACCTGGAGCCGGAGATCGCCGGCAAGGCGCGGGCCGGCGACATCCGCCACTGCATCCCCGACCTCACCAAGGCGCGCACGGTGCTGGGCTACGAGGCGCAGGAGGATTTCACCGAAGGCCTGGCCGAGCTCGCCGAATGGGTGGCCCGCCAGGAAGCCGAGGACCGCGTCGTCGAAGCCCGCAAGGAGCTCGAGATGCGCGGGCTGGTGGCATGAGGGCGCTGGTCACCGGCGGCGCCGGGTTCATCGGCGCCAACCTCGCCGACCGGCTGGCGGCCGAAGGCCACGACGTCATCGTGTTCGACGCCATGGCGCGGGCCGGCGTGGAGCGGAACCTCGCCTGGCTGGAAGCCCGCCACGGCCCGAAGATCGTCGCCGTGCGCGCCGACACCCGCGACGCACGCGCCGTCCAGGAGGTGACCCGCGAGGCCCAGGTGGTCTTCCACATGGCCGCCCAGGTGGCGGTGACCACCAGCCTGGTCACGCCCGTCGAGGACTTCGAGGTCAATGTCGCCGGCACGCTGAACGTGCTGGAGGCCGCCCGGCGCAAGTCGACGCCGGTGATCTTCGCCAGCACCAACAAGGTCTATGGCGACCTCGCCGACACGCCCCTGGAGCTGGCGGGCGACGCCTACCGGCCGAAGGACGAGGGCCTGCGCTCGCGCGGCGTGGGCGAGGACCGGCCGCTCGACTTCCATACGCCCTATGGCTGCTCGAAGGGCGCGGCCGACCAGTACGTGCTCGACTACGCGCGCAGCTTCGACCTGCCGACCTGCGTCTTCCGGATGAGCTGCATCTACGGCCCGCGCCAGATGGGCACTGAGGACCAGGGCTGGGTCGCCCACTTCCTGATCCGCGCGCTGGAGGGCCAGCCGATCAGCATCTATGGCGACGGCCGCCAGGTGCGCGACATCCTGAACGTCGCCGACGCGGTGGACGCCTACATGGCCGCCTGGCGCAGCATCGACCGGGTGCGCGGCCGCGCCTTCAACCTGGGCGGCGGGCCGGCCAACGCGGTGAGCCTCGTCCAGCTGATCGGCTACATCGAGCAGATCACCGGCCGGAAGGTCGACGTCAGCTACGCCGACTGGCGGGCCGGCGACCAGCGCTACTACGTCTCCGACCCGTCGCGGGCCGGCCGCGAGCTCAGGCTCGGCGAGCCGCTCGACTGGCGCGAGGGCGTCGCGGCGCTGGCCGATTGGCTGGCGGCGGAGCGGGCGGCGCGGCGCACGCCGGCCGAGGCCAGCGCATGAGCGCCGGCCGCGTGCTGATGACCGCCGATGCGGTCGGCGGCGTCTGGACCTATGCGCTGGACCTCGCCAGGGGGCTGGCGCGCGAAGGCGTCGAGATCCTGCTGGTGGTGCTGGGGCCGGCCCCTTCCCCGGACCAGCTCGCCGAGGCCGACGCCATCCCGGGCCTGTCGCTGATCGAGACCCTGCTGCCTCTGGACTGGACCGCCGCCGAGCCCGCCGAGATCCTGGAGGTCGGGGCCGCCGTGCGAGGCCTGGCGCGCGGCCAGAAGGTCGACCTGATCCACCTGAACAGCCCCGCGCTGGCGGCTGGCGGCGGCTTCTCGGCGCCGGTGCTGGGCGCCTGCCACTCCTGCCTGGCCACCTGGTGGAGCGCGGTGAAGGACGGGCCGATGCCGGGCGACTTCCGCTGGCGCACCCAGCTGCTCTGGGAAGGGCTGCACGCCTGCGACGCCCTGATCGCACCGACCCGGGCCTTCGCCCGCGCCACCGGCCAGGCCTACGAGATGCCGGCCCCGCAGGTGGTCTGGAATGGGCGGGAGGCTGCGGCCGGTGCCCCGCCGGCGGTGCGCGAGCCGATCGTGCTGACCGCCGGCCGGCTGTGGGACGAGGGCAAGGACGTCGCCACTTTGGACGCCGCGGCCGGCCTCTGCCGCGCGCCGGTGTTCGCCGCAGGGCCGCGCAACGGCCCGAACGGCGCCAGGATCGAGCTGCGCCGCGCCTGGCCGCTCGGGCGGCTGCCGGCGCGGAAGATGACCGCCTGGCTGCGGCGCGCCGCGGTCTACGCCACCAGCGCCCGCTACGAGCCCTTCGGCCTGGGCGTTCTGGAGGCCGCGCAGGCCGGCTGCGCCCTCGTGCTCTCCGACATCCCCACGCTGCGCGAGCTCTGGGATGGCGCGGCGGTCTTCGTCCAGCCCCGAGACGCGAACGGGTTCGCCGCCGCCTTCGACCGGCTGGTCGCCGACGACGCCGAGCGCGAGGCGCTCGTGGCGAAGGCCCACGCCAGGGCGGCCCGCTACAGCGCCGCGCGGATGAGCGCCCGGACCCTGGACGTCTATCGGCGCCTGCAGCCGCGGCTGGCCCGCGCCGCACGCGAGGTGGCGGCATGAGGATCGTCTACTTCACCCACTCGCTGGCCTCCTGCTGGAACCACGGCAACGCCCACTTCCTGCGCGGTGTGCTGCGCGAACTGATCCGCCTGGGTCATGACGTGCAGGTGCACGAGCCGGCGCAGGCCTGGAGCCTGCAAAACCTGCTGGCGGATCATGGGCAGGAGGGCCTCGCCGCCTATCGCGCCGCCTATCCCGAACTGAGCTCGCAGCCGTACGGCGAGGACTTCGACCCCGCCCAAGCGCTCGACGGAGCCGACCTGGTCATCGTCCACGAGTGGAACGACCCAGCCCTGGTGGCCGCGATCGGCCGCGTGCGGGCTAGCGGCGGACGTTTCACCCTGCTCTTCCACGACACTCATCACCGCGCGGTCAGCGACCCCGCCGCGATCCGCGCCTTCGACCTCTCCGGCTACGACGGCGTGCTGGCGTTCGGCGAGGCGCTGGCCGAGGTCTACCGCCGCTGGGGCTGGGGACGCCGGGTCTTCGTCTGGCACGAGGCCGCCGACGTCAGCCTGTTCCATCCGCCGGCTGACGACGAACCGCGCGACGGGCTGGTCTGGATCGGCAACTGGGGCGACGGCGAACGCAGCGAGGAGCTGGAGCGCTTCCTGCTGGCTCCGGCCCGCGCCGCCGGCCTCCCGCTCGACGTCTATGGCGTGCGCTATCCGGACCACGCCAAGGCCCTGCTCGCCCGCTACGACGCCACCTACCGCGGCTGGCTGCCCAACGCCCGCGCGCCGGAGGTGTTCGCCTCCCACCTAGCCACCGTCCACGTGCCGCGGCGGTTCTACGTCAAGACCCTGCCCGGCATCCCGACGATCCGGGTCTTCGAGGCGCTGGCCTGCGGCATCCCGCTGGTCTGCGCCCCCTGGGATGACGCCGAGGGCCTGTTCCGTCCGGGCCGCGACTACCTCACCGCCGCCGACAGCGCGGCGATGGAGCGCTGCCTGCGGGCCCTCACACTCGTGCCGGAGCTGCGCGCAACTCTTGCTCAGTCGGGGCTGGAGACGATCCTCGCGCGCCACACCTGCGCCCATCGCGCCGAAGAACTGCTGGCGATCGCCGGGCGGCTTTCCCAATCCCAGCCCCAGCTCAAGAGAACCGGATGAGGATCGCCTTCTACGGATCGAGCCTGCTGTCCGCCTACTGGAACGGCGCGGCCACCTACTACCGCGGCATGCTGGGCGAGCTCGCGGCGCGCGGCTACGCCGTCACCTTCTATGAGCCGGACGCCTTCGACCGGCAGAGCCACCGCGACATCGAGCCGCCGGAGTGGGCCGAGGTGGTCGTCTATCCCGCCACGGAGGCGGCCGCCCGCTCGGTCATCGCCCGCGCCGCCGAAGCCGACGTTGTGGTCAAGGCGAGCGGCGTCGGGGTGTTCGACGACCTGCTGCTGGAGGGCGTCATGGCCGCGGCCCGGCCGCAGGCGGTGCGGATCTTCTGGGACGTGGACGCCCCGGCCACCCTGGCGGAACTCAGGGCCGATCCCGACCACCCGCTGCGCCGCATGCTGCCGTCGCTCGACCTGGTGCTGACCTATGGCGGCGGCCCGCCGGTGGTGGACGCCTACCAGGCGCTCGGCGCCAGGCTCTGCCGGCCGATCTACAACGCCCTCGATCCATCGACCCACCATCCGGTCACGCCCGATCCGCGGTTCGCTGGCGACCTGAACTTCCTCGCCAACCGCCTTCCGGACCGCGAGGCGCGCGTGGAGCGGTTCTTCCTGGAGCCGGCCGCCCGGCTGCCCGACCGCCGCTTCCTGATCGGCGGCAATGGCTGGGACGACAAGACCATGCCGGCCAACATCCGTCGCATCGGCCACGTCGGCACAGCGGAGCACAACGCCTTCAACGCCTCGCCGCTGGCGGTGCTGAACGTCGCTCGCGATTCGATGGCCGACGTCGGCTTCTCGCCGGCCACCCGGGTGTTCGAGGCGGCCGGCGCCGGCGCGTGCCTGATCACCGACGCCTGGGAGGGCATCGAGCTCTTCCTGACGCCGGACGAGGAGGTGCTGGTCGCCCGCGACGGCGCGGACGTGGCCGAGCACCTAGCCGGTCTGACGCCGGAGCGCGCGCGGGCGATCGGCGAGGCCGCCCGCCAGCGGATCGCAGGCGAGCACACCTACGCCCGCCGCGCCGCCGAGGTGGACGCCCTGCTCCGGCGCGAGGCCGCCGCGCGCCGCGAAAGGAGCCTCGCGTGAAGCTCGTCGTCCTGGGCCTCTCGCTCTCCTCGTCGTGGGGCAACGGCCATGCCACCACCTACCGCGCCCTGCTGGGCGCCTTTGCCCGGCGCGGCCATCGCGTGACCTTCCTGGAGCGCGACACGCCTTGGTACGCCGCCCACCGCGACCTCGCCCGTTGCGACTTCGCCGACCTGCAGTTCTATGCCGGCGTCGAGGATCTCCGCCGCTGGCGCGTCGAGGTCGCCGAGGCCGACGCGGTGATCGTCGGCTCCTATGTTCCCGACGGCGTCGAAGTGGGCCGGTGGGTCCAAGCGACCGCCGGCGGCGTCACCGCCTTCTACGACATCGACACGCCGGTCACCCTGGCCAAGCTGGCGGCGGGCGATCGGGCGTACATCAGCCCCGAGCTGATCCCCGGGTACCGCCTTTATCTCTCCTTCACCGGCGGGCCGACGCTGGGGCTGCTGGAGCGCCGCTACGGCGCGCCGGCCGCCCGCGCCCTTTATTGCTCCGTGGACGCCCACGCCTACCGGCCTCTGACCATCGCCCGCCGTTGGGACCTGAGCTACCTCGGCACCTACAGCCCCGACCGCCAGCCGACCCTGGAGCGCCTGCTGATCGAACCCGCCCGCCGCGCGCCGGAGCTCAGGTTCTGCGTCGCCGGCCCGCAGTACCCGGACGACATCGCCTGGCCCGCCAACGTCGAGCGGCTGGAGCACGTCGCGCCCGCCGACCATGCGGCCTTCTATGCCGCCAGCCGCTTCACCCTGAACGTCACCCGCGCCGACATGATCGCCGCCGGCTTCAGCCCCAGCGTGCGGCTGTTCGAGGCCGCCGCCTGCGGCGCGCCGATCATCTCCGACGTCTGGCGAGGCCTGGAGACCCTGTTCGTGCCCGGCCGCGAGATCGTGCTGGCGCAAACCCCGGAGGCAGTGCTCCACACCCTCCAGGCCACCCCCGAGCCGCGACGCCAGGCGATCGCCCAGGCTGCGCGCGCGCGGATCCTCGCCGACCACACGGCCGAGCGTCGCGCCGCCGAGCTCGAAGCCCTGCTGCGCGAGGCCGCAAGCGCCGCCCGCCCCCTCATTCCAGCCAGCGACAGTCTCTGAGGATTTCCGATGCCCAACCGACGCAGCAAGCAGGTCCTGGTCGCCGGCGGCGCGGGGTTCCTGGGCTCGCACCTCTGCGAGCGCCTGATCGAGGACGGTGCCCACGTCGTCTGCCTCGACAACTTCCTGACCGGCAGCCGCGATAACCTTCGCCGGCTGCAGCGGATGGCCGGCTTCGAGCTGGTCGAGGCCGACATCGTCGAGCCCCTGCCCGCCCGCATCGCCAAGAGGCGCTTCGACCGGATCTACAACCTGGCCTGCGCCGCCTCGCCGCCGCTCTACCAGGCCGATCCCGAGCACACCTTGCTGACCAGCGTCGTCGGCGTCCACCAGCTGCTCAAGCTCGCCGAGGCGACCGACGCGCGCTTCCTGCTGGCCTCGACCAGCGAGGTCTACGGCGATCCGGACGTCCACCCGCAAGTCGAGACCTATCGCGGCAACGTCAGCTGCACCGGCCCGCGGGCCTGCTACGACGAGGGCAAGCGCGCCGCCGAGACCCTGTGCTTCGACTTCGACCGGATGGGTCGCGCCGACGTCCGCGTGGCGCGGATCTTCAACACCTATGGCCCGAGGCTGTCGGCCAGCGACGGCCGCGTGGTCTCCAACGTGGTCAGCCAGGCGCTGGCCGGCGACGACATCACCGTCTTCGGCGACGGCTCCCAGACCCGCTCGTTCTGCTATGTCGCCGACACCGTCGACGGCCTCGTCCGGCTGATGGAGTACGAGGGGCCGCAGCCCGGCGCGGTCAACATCGGCAATCCCATCGAGCGGACCATCCTGGAATTGGTCGACGCGGTCCTGGCGCTCACCGGCTCGCCGTCGGAACTTGTGCTGGAGCCGCTGCCGGTGGACGATCCGCGCCGCCGCCGCCCCGACATCGGCAAGGCCGAGCGGCTGCTGGGCTGGACGCCCAGGACCAGCCTGGAGCAGGGCCTGAGGGCCACCATCGCCTGGTTCGAGGAAAACGCCCGCCGCACCTCCCGCCCCAAAGGCCGCGACGGGGCGGTCGTCAACGCCTGAGACCTACCGCCCGTAGATGCGGTCGAGCACGCGGGCGACGTCCACCAGCCGCTCGGCGGCCGGATCGAAGCGCTCGCCGGCCGCGAGGCGCCGGGCCCAATCGGCCGCCGCCCGCGCGCCCCAGTCGTCCGGCGGCGAAGCCAGGGTTTCGCGCGCCGTGCCCCGATACCGCTCGGCCGTGAAGTCGTAGAAGGAGCCGCCGAGGTTGCGCAGCGCCGCGCCGCCGTCGGTTCCATAGAAGGCCGCCGAGATCTCGGCGTCGCAGCCGGCCTGCAGGCGCCACGAACAGGCGAGCCGCACGCTCGCGCCCGTTTCCAGCTCCAGCGTGGCGACCGCATAGTCCTCCACGCGATCCGTCCGCCCCGCCAGCGGCTCGCCCTGGGCCAGCAGGCTCGCCGACACGCGCGCCACCTGCGGGAAGTCCAGCGTCCACAGCGCCAGGTCCACGAGGTGCACGCCCAGGTCCATGACGCAGCCGCCGCCGGAGAGCGCCGGGTCGTAGAACCACGGCTTGTCCGGCCCGTATGCGTTGTGGAAGACGAGGTCGGCGGCATAGACGCGGCCGAGCTCGCCGCCCAGCACCAGCTCGCGGATGCGGCGCATGCCCTCGGTGAAGCGGTAGGAAAGGTCCACCGCCAGCAGCCGGTCGGCGGCGCGGGCGGCGCCGACGACCGCGCGGGCCTCTGCCGCCGTGCGCCCCAGCGGCTTCTGGCAGAAGACCGCCACGCCGCGCTCCAGCGCCGCGATGGATTGCTCGGCGTGCAGCGCGCTGGGCGTGGCGATCACCAGGCCATCGAGGTCCAGCGCCAGCAGGTCGTCGAGACCTTCTGCACGGGCGGCGTGCGGCGCCAGCGCGGCCGCGGCCTCGGCCATCTCCGCGGACGGATCGGCGACTGCGCTGGCCTCGATCGCACCCGTGGCCAGCATCGCCTGCATCCGATGGCGGCCGATCCAGCCGACGCCCAGGAACCCCACTCGTGGCCGGTCGAGCGCCGCCGCGCGGGCGGGCGCCTTGGCCAGCCTCTCGCTCACGGGATCACCAGCGCCTTCAGGAATCCGTCCGGCCGGTCGCGGGTGGCGTCCAGCGCCTGGCCCAGCGCGTCCAGCGGATAGGCGTGGGTGTAGAGCCCGCTGGGATTGAGCCGTCCCGAGGCGACCGCCGCCACCGCCTCGCGCACGCCCTCGGCGTAGACCAGCGGGTCGCGCTCGTGGGCGTTGATCACGTCGAGGCCGCGCCAGTTCCAGAGCTGCATGTTCACCTGCCGCGGCCCGTCCTGGTGGTAGCCGGCGATCACCAGCTTGCCTCGCTCGCGGGCCAGCTCCGCGGCCAGGTCCAGCGGCCACTGCTTGCCGACCGCCTCGATGACGCGGTCGCAGAAGACCCCGTTTGTCAGCCCGCGCACCTGCTCGATGATCGCGTAGTGGTCGTCCATGGCGACCGTCTCGGCCGCCCCCATCCGCCGGGCCAGCTCCAGCGAAAACGGCCGCCGCGAGATGGCGATCACCCGCGCGCCGGCCTCGCTCGCGAGCCGCGTCAGGATGGCCCCCAGGAAGCCCACGCCGACGATGGCCACCGTCTGGCCCGCCTGGATGTCGCTGCGGCGGAAGATGTTCATCGCGCAGCCCAGCGGCTCGCCCGGGAACGGTTGCCCGGCGAGCGACGGCGGCAACGGAATGACCGCCGACGCCTCGGCGACGTCGTACTCGGCGTAGCTGTGGAAGGAGAGCGCGGCCACGCGGTCGCCCTCGGCGACCCCGGCGACGCCCGGCCCCACCGCATCGACCACGCCCCAGCCCTCGTGGCCCAGGCCGCCGGGCTCGGTCGGGTACTGCATCCACTCCGGCCCGGCCCAGGGCGTCAGGTTCGAGGCGCAGACGCCGCAGCCCTCCAGCCGCACGCGGACCTGGCCCTCTCCAGGCTCGGGGACCGCCACCTCCTCGATCCGCATTTCGCCCGGCCCGGCCAGGACGGCGGCCCGCATCAGGCCGACGCCGCTTCGCACCATGTCCATCCGCAGTAGATCCCTTGGCTCACCCGCTGGGGAGAACAGCCGAGCTCGGGCGCGGTTCCGGTGTCACCGCCGGTGTCGCTCGAGAGGCGCGTTTGCGATGCATCAAGGCGTCCGGCGCGACAAAGCCGCACGAGGACTTGCGAATGGACTTTTGCGACCGTAACTGATAATCAATCGCAACAAACCCGCATTCCGGAAGCGTTCCGCATGCACGACCTCAACCGCGCAACAGCCAAGGCGACCCCGCTCTCCGCAGACGGGCGCGAAGCTGTGCGGCTGAGCAACGCCCGCCCTGGTGACCGCGGCGTGATCCTGGACGTGCGCGCCGAGACCCATCCCGGCGACCACGGCGTCGACGTGCACGAGCTGCAGCGCCGGCTCCTGGAATTCGGCTTCGTGGAAGGCGCCCGCATCGAGCTGCTGCACGAAGGCGCGATCCGCCGCGACCCCATCGCCGTGCGGCTGGACGACATGCGCGTGGCGCTGCGCCGCCGCGACGCTGAGGACGTCTGGGTGCTGCTGGACGACGCCGAAGCGCCGGAATGAGCGAAGTCGCTCTCGTACCAGCCCGCATCGCGCTGGTCGGCAATCCCAACTCCGGCAAGACCGCGCTCTTCAACGCGCTGACCGGCAGCCGCCAGAAGGTCGCCAACTACGCCGGCGTCACCGTCGAGCGGAAGGAGGGCCAGGTCGCCACGCCCAGCGGGCGGACGCTCTCGGTGCTCGATCTGCCGGGGACCTATTCGCTGCGGGCGCGCAGCCCGGACGAGGTCGTCACCCGCGACGCGGTGCTGGGCAAGCTCTCCGGCGAGCAGGCGCCCGACGTCCTGGTCTGCGTCGCCGACGCCACCAACCTGCGCCTGGTGCTGCGGCTGATCCTGGAGCTGAAGGCGGTCGGCCGGCCGATGGTGCTGGCGCTCAACATGTACGACATCGCCCAGCGACAGGGCCTGCGCATAGACTTGGACGGCCTCGCCCGCGACCTCGGCTGCCCGATCGTCACCACGGTCGCCACGCGCAAGCGCGGCATCGACGACCTGCTGGCCCAGGTCGAGGCGCTGGTCGAGGCCGGCGGGGTGGGCGGCGCCAACAACTGGCATGAGCCCGCGGCCGGGGAGATCCGCGACGCCCACCGCGAGGCCCAGCGGATCCTGAAGGCGCGCGTACGCCCGCCCGAGCGGCCCGACACCTTCACCGGCAAGGTCGACTCCGTCCTGCTGCACCCGGTGGCGGGCCTGGCCATCCTGCTCGCACTGCTCTTCCTGATGTTCCAGGCGGTGTTCTTCGGCGCCAAGGCCGCCAGCGACCTGATGGGCGACGGCTTCAGCGCGCTCGCAGGCTTCGTGGCCGCCCACCTGCCGCCCGGCCTGCTGACCAGTTTCCTGACCGACGGGGTGATCTCCGGCGTCGGCTCGGTGATCGTCTTCCTGCCGCAGATCCTGGTGCTGTTCTTCTTTATCATCCTCCTGGAAGACTTCGGCTACATGGCGCGCGCGGCCTTCCTGATGGACCGCATCATGGGCGGCGCCGGCCTGCACGGGCGCGCCTTCATCCCGCTGCTCTCCAGCTTCGCCTGCGCCATCCCGGGGATCATGGCCACGCGGGTGATCGACAACAAACGCGACCGGCTGACCACCATCCTGGTCGCCCCGCTGATGACCTGTTCGGCGCGGATCCCGGTCTACACCCTGATCATCTCCGCCTTCATCCCCAGCCGCACGGTGTGGGGCTTCGTCAACGAGCAGGGGCTGGTGATGTTCGGCCTCTACGCCGCCGGCATCCTCTCGGCGCTGGGCGTCTCGTTCGTGACGCGGCGGCTGTTCTGGCGCGGGGCCGTCGAGCCGTTCCTGATGGAGCTTCCGGCCTACAAGCTGCCCGACCCGGAGAACGTCGCGCGCAACCTCATCCTGCGCGGGCGGATTTTCCTCACGCGCGCGGGCACGATCATCTTCCCGCTGATGATCGCCGTCTGGTTCCTGTCCAACTTCCCAGGCGCCCCGGCCGGCGCGACCGAGCCCGCCATCGATTATTCAATCGCCGGTCGGATCGGGCATTTCCTCCAGCCGGCCTTCGCGCCGATCGGCTTCAACTGGCAGATGGTCGTGGCGCTGGTCCCCGGCTTCGCCGCCCGCGAGGTCGCCGTGGCCGCGCTGGGCACCGTCTATGCCGTGGGCGCCGGCGACGCCTCGCCGGCCGTTCTGGGCACGACGCTGGCGAAGCACTGGTCGGTCGCCACCGGCTGCGCCTTCCTCGCCTGGTACGTCTTCGCCCCGCAATGCGCCTCGACGCTCGCCGTCGTGAAGCGGGAGACAAACTCCTGGCTCTGGCCTGCGGTTATGTTCGCCTACATGACCACGCTGGCCTACCTCGGGGCGCTGGTCGTTTATCAGACCGGCGCGGCGCTCGGCGCGGGCTGATTCCGTCGGCATCCAGGGGTTGTGAATTAACCTTGAGTTCAACCTACCTTTCAATCCGGCGTTAAACGAGGTGGGCGCAAGGTGTGTCTGTGCAGAACGGCACGAACAACACCCTTTCTGGGGACGACCTCGATGAACCAAGACGCCGTCATCGCCGGCAAGCGGCCGGTACAAGGTAACCAGACCCTCGCCAAACGAGTCCGTGAAGCCCTCCTGTCGCTGGGTGGCGAAGCCCACCGCGAGATGGTGATCCAGCAGGTGGCCAAGGCCCTCGGGCACGATGTCCGCCAGATCCCGGAAGATCTGGAAGAAGCCCTCATCCTTTCCTTCGACAAGACCTGGCGCGACGAGCGCAAGCGCGCCGCCTTCGGCTTCCACCTGCCGTTCGGCGAAGGCTCGCACCGCTGGGCCATCCTGCGCGAGCCGGTCTACGTCCACTAGGACGAGCTAGGACCGGCTAGGGCGCGGCCTCGCCGGCGAGCTGGCCGGCCGCCGCCTGCAGCCGCGACAGCAGGCGCTTGAGCAGGACCACCTCCTCAGGCGCCAAGCCTGCGATCAGGGCGGCCTCGTAGGCCAAGGCCAGCGGCGCGATCTCGGCATGCAGGCCGGCGCCCTCCCGGGTCAGGGCCAGCACGTGGCTGCGCCCATCGGCCTGGTGGTCGGTCCGCTGGATCAGCCGCCGCTTCGTAAGCCCCTGCGCGGCCCGGCTCACCGTCACCTTGTCCATCACCGTGCGGGCCACGATCTGGCCCTGGGTCAGCCCGCCGTCCTCGGCCAGCACGCAGATCAGCCGCCACTGCGGCACGGTCAGGCCGAACCGGTCCTGATAGGCCCGCGCGATCAGCCCCGACACCGCGTTCGACGCCACGGACAGCCGATACGGCAGATAGCCGTCGAGCTTCAGCTCCGGCGCGCCGGCGGGCGGGCTGGCGCCGTCCGCGCTCATGCCACCGTCTGCTCAATGGCGCCGAAGATCGTGTGGCGCTTGGCGTCGCGCATCTCGATCCGCACCGTGTCGCCGGACTTCAGGAATGGGGTCTTCGGCGCGCCGGACGCGATCGTCTCGATGGTCCGCACCTCGGCGATGCAGGAATAGCCGACGCCGCCTTCCGAGACCGGCTTGCCGGGCCCGCCGTCCGGCCCGCGGTTGGAGACCGTGCCGGAGCCCACGATGCTCCCGGCCGCCAGGCTGCGGGTCCTGGCCGCATGCGCGATCAGGGTCCCGAAGTCGAAGGTAATGTCGACGCCGGCGTCCGCTTCGCCCAGCGGCTTGCCGTTCAGCTCGACCGAGAGCGGTCCGGAAAGCCGGCCCTCCGTCCAGCCCGCCAGGCTGTCCGGCGTCACCGCCACCGGCGAAAAGGCCGAGGCCGGCTTCGACTGGAAGAACCCGAAGCTCTTGGCGAGTTCGCCGGGGATCAGATTGCGCAGGGAGACGTCGTTGCAGAGCATCACCAGCCGGATAGCCGCCAGCGCCTCCTCCCGGCTCGCGCCCTGCCGCACGTCGCCGGTGACCACCGCCACCTCGCCCTCGAGGTCCAGGCCCCACTCGGGATCGGGAAGCGGGATCGGATCGCGTGGTCCCAGGAACCCGTCCGAGCCGCCCTGGTACATCAAGGGATCGGTCCAGAAGCTCTCCGGCATCTCGGCGCCCCTGGCCTGCCGCACCAGCGCCACGTGGTTCACATAGGCCGAGCCGTCCGCCCACTGGTAGGCGCGCGGCAGCGGGCTCGCCGCCTGGTGCTCGTGGAACCGCTCGCGCGGCACGGCGCCCAGCTCCAAGCTCTCGGCCAGGCCGCGCAATGCGGGCTCCAGCCCCTCCCAGTGGTCCATCGCCGCCTGCAGGGTTGGCGCGATGTGATGCGCCTCGGTGAACCAGGCGAGGTCGTTGGAGACCACCACCAGCCGCCCGTCGCGGCCGCCCTTCAGGGACGCAAGCTTCATCTAGGCTCCTTGCGCCGTCTCGCGGCGGATGTCGCGGGTCAGCTTCACGCCCGCCTCGTAGGCCCGGGGCTCATAGACCATCACCTCGACGCGGATGTCGCCGCCGGCGTCGGCCTCCCACAGGTAGCTGCGCTCGAAGCAGACTTCGCGGCCGCCCGGCGTGAAGCCCTCGAAGGTGTCGCCCCACGGCGTGTGCTGGGCGAGCTGGCGCCAGCCCAGCGTCACCGCCCGCTCCAGCTCCTCGCGGGCCGCCGCCTCCATGTCCTCCTCGAAGGTCAAACTGGTGTCTTCCAGCTGTCGACGTACGCGGCGTTCTCCACCGAGGCGGCGGCCTCGCCCACCTCCAGCGGGTCGCGGGTGTCGATCATCACCGCATATTCGTCGGTCGCGGGCTTCGGCTGGCTCAGCATGTTCTTCAGCGCCTTCGGGTGCGGCCCGTGGGTGAAGCCCGACGGGTGGAACGTCATCATCCCCGCCTCGATGTGGTCGCGGCTGAAGAAGTCGCCGGCGTGATAGAACAGCACCTCGTCGAAGTCGTCGTTGTTGTGGAAGAACGGCACCTTCAGGGCGCCGGGGTCTGTCTCGAACGGCCTGGGCGCGAAGGTGCAGACCACGAAGCGGTCGCTCAGGAACGTCGTGTGGACGCTGGGCGGCAGGTGGTAGCGGTGGCTGGAGACCGGCCGCAGGTCCTTCACGTTCAGCCGCACGGGCGCCAGGTCGCCGTGCCAGCCGACCGCGTCCAGCGGATTGTAAGGATAGGTCACCGTCGAGACCTCGCCGCGCTTCTTGATCTCCACCCGGAACTCGCCCGCCTCGGCCTGGTGCGCCTTGAACGCCTCGTCAAGGACCGGGGTCTCCAGCATCGCCGGGTCGAACAGCGCGTGGCCGCCCAGGAGGCCCTTGTCCGGCAGGCCGAAGTGGCTGTTGGTCGCCTGGATCATCAGGATCGCGGCGGGTTCGGCGGGGGACAGCCGCCACATCGTCCCGCGCGGCAGGTAGAGGTAGTCGCCCGGCCCGAACGCCAGCCGGCCGTAGTCGCAGAAGAGCTCGCCGCTTCCCTGGTGCACGAACAGCAGCTGGTCGCCGTCGGCGTTGCGGGCCAGCGCCGGCATCGCCTGCGCCAGCTTCCAGAAACGGATCTCCACGGCGGCGTTGAACAGCACCTTGCTGGCCGCCCAGGGGCTGGGCTCGGCGGCGTTCAGGGCGGCGAGGTCGAAGGCGCGCGGCCTGAGCGGCCCCTCGAAGCTCACCCAGCCGGTGGGCGGGCGCTTGTGGTGGATGAAAGCCGCCGGGCCGAAGAAACCCTCCTTGGAGATCTCCCGCTCATAGGTGCCCTCGGGCATGTCGGCATGCGCCTGGCGCGAGTGCTGGCCCTGCGCGGCGCGGACGGGAATCCAGTTTCGGCTGGCCATCGGGCTTGTCCCTAAGCTTCGTCTTTGTAGATCGCGACCTCGAGCGGGCGGGCCTCGGCGATCCTGGCACGGTACATCCCCGAGGTGTTGAAGCTCCAGGCCATCTCGCCGGAGGGCGCCGTGGCGATCACCCCGCCCTGCCCGCCCAGGCCGGTCAGGTCCTGCTGCATCACCCGATCGCAGGCGGCCTGCAACGAGAATCCGGAGAGCTCCACCAGCGCGCAGATGCGGTGGGCGACGGCGAGCCGGATGAAGTACTCGCCCTCGCCGGTCCCGGAGACCGCGGCGGCCCGGTCCGAGGCGTAGGTGCCGGCGCCGATCAGCGGCGAGTCGCCCACCCGGCCCCAGCGTTTGCCCGTCGTGCCGCCGGTGGAGGTGGCCGCGGCCACGTGGCCGCGCCCGTCGCAGGCCACGGCGCCGACGGTGCCGCGCTTGCCCTCGTCGTGCGCCAGGGCGGCCACCGCTGCGTCGGGGCGCACGCCCTTCGGCCGCGGCGGGATCGGCAGGCCTTCGCGGGCCAGGTGCCGCTCTAGCGCCCGCCAGCGGCGCTCGACGAAGAACCAGGCGGGGTCCACCTGCTCCAGACCGCGGCTGGCGGCGAAGGCGTCCGCGCCCTCCCCGCCCAGCAGCACGTGGGCGGAATGCGCCATCACCGCGCGGGCCAGCGAGATCGGGTGGCGGGTCCGCGTGCTGCCGGCCACCGCGCCGGCGCCCAGCGTCGCCCCGTCCATGATCGCCGCGTCCAGCTCGGCGCGGCCCTCGGCGGTGTAGACCGCGCCTCGGCCCGCATTGAACAGCGGGTCGTCCTCCAGCACCCGGACGGCCGCCTCGACCGCGTCCAGCGCAGAGCCGGAACCCCGCAGCACCGCCGCCCCGGCCTCAGCCGCCTGCACCAGCGCGGCGCGGTAGGCGCGGTCCTGCTCAGGCGTCAGGTCGGCCCGGTCGATCACCCCCGACCCGCCGTGGACCACGAGCGACCACAAGCGCTCAGTCCTTCGCCGGCAGCACGCCGCGGCGGATCTGGTCGAGCTCGATCGATTCGAACAGCGCCTTGAAGTTGCCCTCGCCGAAGCCCTCGTTGCCCTTGCGCTGGATCAGCTCGAAGAAGATCGGCCCGATCATGTTCTCGGTGAAGATCTGCAGGAGCAGGCCCTGCCCCTCGCTGGGCGCGCCGTCGATCAGGATCCGGTCGGCCCTGAGCCGGTTCACGTTCTCGCCGTGCCCCGGCAGGCGCGTGTCGATGCCGTCGAAATATGTGTCGATGGTGTCCTGGAAGCTTACCCCGCGCTCGCGCATCGCCTCGACGGAGTCGTAGATGTCGCCTGTGCCCAGCGCGATGTGCTGGATGCCCTCGCCCTTGTAGTCCTTGAGGAATTCCTCGATCTGCGAGTGCTCGTCCTGGCTCTCGTTCAGCGGGATGCGGATCTTGCCGTCCGGGCTGGTCATCGCCTTGGAGATCAGCGCCGTCTGCTTGCCCTCGATGTCGAAGTAGCGGATCTCACGGAAGTTGAAGATGCGCTCGTAGAACTCCGCCCACCGGCCCATCTGGCCGCGGTGGACGTTGTGCGTCAGGTGGTCGAGGTACGTCAGCCCGACCTCGTTGGCCTCGCGCGCCTCTTCCGCGCCGGGGATCGGCGTGAAGTCGACGTCGTAGATCTCCTGCGCCCCATAACGGTCGACGAGATAGAGGTTCGAGCCGCCTATCCCCTCGATGGCCGGGATGTTCAGCTCCATCGGCCCGACCGGCCCGCTGACCGGCGTCGCGCCGCGCTCGACGGCCAGCTTCAACGCCTTGGCGGCGTCGCGCACACGGAAGGCCATGGCGTTGGCCGAGGGGCCGTGCACCTGGCGGAACTCGGCGGCCTGGCCGGCCGGCTCCATGTTCAGGATGAAGTTGATGTCGCCCTGGCGGAAGCGCAGCACGTTCTTCGAGCGGTGCTTCGAGACCGCCGTGAAGCCCATCTTCTCGAACAGGTCCTTCAGCCGCTCGGGCTCGGGCGAGGTGAACTCGACGAACTCGAAACCGTCGGTGCCCAGCGGGTTGTCGAACAGGTCGCGCCCGCCGTCGGATCCCTGGGGCCTGGTCTCCACGTTCATGGCTGGTCTCCTGTCCGGCGCCGGGGTCGTATCATGTGAAACTAGTTTCCGGTAGCGGGAAGACAAGGTTTCCGGCGCCTGATAGCTCAACGCCGCAACCTCTCCGCCGGGATCCCGATGCTCCGCAAGACCTATGACTGGGTGATGTCGCTCGCGGCCTCACACCACGCACCGCGCGCGCTGGCGGCGATGGCCTTCGCCGAGGGGCTGTTCTTCCCTATCCCGCCCGACGTCCTGCTGATGCCGGTGGTGCTGTCGCGGCGCGAGCGGGCGCTGATGCTGGGCGCGATGACCACGGTCTGCTCGATCCTCGGCGGCTGCTGCGGCTATGCGGTGGGCCACTACCTGCAGCCCGTGGGCGAGTGGCTGCTCTCGCTTACCGGCGGCGACCTGCACGCCTTCCAGCGGTGGTACAGCCAGTACGGCGTGATCCTGATCGCGGTGCCGATCCCCTACAAGCTGACCGCCATCGCTTCGGGCTTCGGCCAGGTGCCCTTCTGGCTGTTCGTCGGCGTCTCGATCCTGGTCCGCGGCCTCAGGTTCGGCGGCGAGGCCCTGCTGCTCAAGGTCTACGGCGAGCCGATCCGCGCCTTCGTCGAGCGGCGCCTGGCCCTGGTGGCGAGCGCGGCCGCCCTGGTCATCGTCGGCCTCCTCCTGGCCCTGAAGTTCGCCCACTGAGCGGCGGCAGCCAAGGTCGCAGGCCGTGCGAAGCCGGGCTATACAGCGCCGATGTCCTCGTCGCTGCGTCCGTTCCTCGACCGCTGGCCGCTGTGCGCGCTGCTCGTTTCGGCGGCCATGCTGGCCATCGCCCACGCCTTCCAGACCTTCGGCCACATGGCGCCCTGCGAGCTCTGCTTGAAGCAGCGCACCGTCTACTGGGTGGCCGGCGGCGTGGCCCTGGCGGCGATGATCCTGCTGCGGCTGCGGCCGGACGCGCGGCTGCGCCAGGCCTCGGACGGGCTTCTCGCCCTGGTCTTCCTGACCGGCGCGGGGATTGCGGCCTATCATGCCGGCGTGGAGTGGAAGTTCTGGCCAGGCCCGCAGAGCTGCACCGGCGCCGGCACGGTGGACCTGAAGTCGATGCAGGACCTGCTGGCCGGCAAGGTCGGCCGGATCGTGCGCTGCGACGAGCCGGCGTGGGTGTTCCTGGGCGTCTCCATGGCCGGCTGGAACGCGCTGGCCTCGCTGGTCCTGGCGGCCCTCAGCATTGCGGCTGCAATGCGGGAAAGGACGAGGGCATGACCGAAAAGCCGATCCCGCCGCGCCCAGGCCAGGGCGCGCTCGCCGCCCGGATGGCGGAGATCCTGAGGGTCGACCACGCCGGCGAACTGGGCGCCGTCTCGATCTATCGCGGCCAGCAGGCCGTGCTGGGCCAGGCGCCCGGCCACGAGCGGATCGCCGGGCAGCTCGCCGAGATGGAAGCCCAGGAGGAGGTCCACCTCGCCCGCTTCGACACCCTGATCACCGAGCGCCGGGTTCGCCCTACGGCGATGGCCCCGCTCTGGCGGCTCGCAGGGTTCGCGCTGGGCGCCGGCACCGCGCTGATGGGCGACAAGGCCGCGCACGCCTGCACCGAGGCGGTCGAGACGGTCATCGAGGAGCACTACGCGGCCCAGATCGCCGAGGTCGCGAGCCGCGAGCCCGAGCTCGCCGCCGAGCTCGCCAGGTTCCGCGACGAGGAGCTGGCCCACCGCGACACCGCCGTCGAAGAGGGCGCGCGCGAGGCCGCGGGCTACGCCGTGCTGGCCGCGGTGATCCGCACCGGCTGCCGGGCGGCGATCAAGATCAGCGAGAAGATCTAGCTTAGATTTCGGGGGGACACCGCATGGATCGCCGACGCTTCCTGGCCCTGGCGCCGGCCGCCGCCGTCTTGGCGCCGAAGCTCGCCTGGGCCGCTGCGCCAGAGCTGAAACCGATGACTGGCGCCGCCAGGCCCATCCCGCCCGCCGAGCGCCAGGCGCGGATCGCCAAGCTCCAGCGCCTGATGACGGAACGCAAGGTCGGCGCGCTGATCGTCGAGTCGGGCTCGACGCTGGACTACTTCACCGGCGTGCAGTGGCGCCGTTCCGAGCGGACCACCGCCGCGGTGATCCCGGCCCACGGCGAGGTGGTGCTGGTCACGCCTCACTTCGAGGAGCCCTCCGTCCGCGAGACCCTGGCCGTCCCCGGCGACGTCCGGCCCTGGGACGAGGCCGACAGCCCGTTCAAGGTGATGGTCCAGGCGCTGAGGGACCGCGGCGTGGCCGCCGGCGCCGTCGCCTTCGAGGACACCACGCGGCTCTTCATCGTCGACGCCATCCGCACCGCCAACCCGGCCCTGCGCGTCGTCTCCGGCACGGCCCTCGTCCGCGCCTGCCGGCTGATCAAGTCGCCGGCCGAGATCGCGCTGATGCAGACGGCGAACGAGGTGACCCTGGAGGCGCTCCGCTACACCCACGCCAATGTGAAGGTCGGCATGCGGCCCGACGAGATCGAGGCCCTGATGATCGCGGCCACCCGCGCGCTGGGCGCCCAGGTCGCCTTCAACGACGTGCTGATCAACGAGGCCAGCGCCTACCCGCACGGCTCGCGCCAGCCGCAGGCGGTGCGCGAGGGCTCCATCGTGCTGATCGACACCGGCTGCACGGTGCACGGCTACCAGTCCGACATCACCCGCACCTGGGTGGTGGGCCAGCCTACCGCGCGCCAGCGCAAGGTCTGGGACACCGTCAAAATCGGCCAGGAGATCGCGCTCGCCACCGCCAAGCTGGGCTCGCCGGTTGGCCTGATCGACGACGCCGTGCGGGGCTTCTACGAGAAGCAGGGCTGGGGCCCCGGCTACAAGCTGCCGGGCCTGTCGCACCGCACCGGCCACGGCATCGGCATGGACGTCCACGAGCCGCCCTACCTGGTCCACGGCGACCCGACCCCGCTCGAAGCCGGCATGTGCTTCTCCGACGAGCCCGGCATCTACATCCCCGGCGAGTTCGGCGTCCGGCTGGAGGACTGCTGGCACATGACGCCGGCCGGCCCGAAGCTGTTCACGCCGCTCGCCAAGTCGCTCGACGATCCCATCTGAAGGCCGCCATGCCCCGGGCGGGCGCCGAGGGCTTGTCCGGCGGCGGCTGGGCTGTTCCAGTGGCGCCCATGTCGCTCGAGGCCCCGCCATCCGGTCGAACCGCCGACGAGCCGCCGGGCGAGCTGCGCTGGTCCTGGGGCCTGCTTGGCCTGACCGCGATGGCGTGGACCATCATGGCCCTGGCGTTCTTCGTCTCTGCGCGCACGGAGGGAGCGACCTTTCCGTGGGTCTCCGACGCGATCTGGCGGATCCTGGCGAACGGGCTCTGGTTCGCGTTCACGCCGGCGATCTTCTTCCTGGCCAAGGCGTTCCCGGTGTCCGGCGACAGGCCCGCCGGCCATGTGGCGATCCACGTCCTGGCGGCCATCGCCTTCACCATCGCGCACATGCTGATCTTCCTGCAGGCCGACCGCTGGCTCGACCCGTACTTCCCGGCGCGCCTGAGGTCGGTCTCCTCGGCGCTGGCGGAACAATGGCCCTCCCGGCTGGTCAGCGGGTGCATCAACTATGCGGTGGTGTTCCTGGTGTTCTCGTCCATCGACCGCGGCCGCCGCGCGCGGCTGGAGCGCTATCGGGCCGAGGAACTGCGGCGCCGGCTGGCCGAGGCGCAGCTCAGCGCGCTCCGCATGCAGATCCAGCCGCACTTCCTGTTCAACACCCTGCACTCGATCTCCTCGCTGATCCACGAGGCGCCGTCGCAGGCGATGACCATGGTCTCCCGGCTGGGCGACTTCCTGCGCGCTGCGCTGGAGCGCGGCTCCCAGCAGACCCTGCGGTTCGAGGACGAACTGAGGTTCACCGGGCTCTATCTCGACATCGAGCGCGTGCGGTTCGGCGACCGGCTGCGGGTGAGCGTCGAGGCCACGCCCGAGGCGCTGGCCGCCGAGACGCCGACGCTGATCCTGCAGCCGCTGGTCGAGAACGCGATCCGCCATGGCGTGGCCCCGGCGATGGGCATCGTCGACTTGCAG
Source organism: Phenylobacterium sp. (assembly GCA_045802455.1). Classification (GTDB taxonomy): domain Bacteria; phylum Pseudomonadota; class Alphaproteobacteria; order Caulobacterales; family Caulobacteraceae; genus Phenylobacterium. The sequence continues at coordinate 71,000 of JBJMQX010000089.1, forward strand.
ATCAGCGCGACCGTCCGCAACGGCGAGCTGGAGGTGCGGCTGCGCAACGCCGAACGCCATCCCGATCCCGCGCGGGCTCGGCCCCGTGGGGCCGACGGACTGGGCCTGGCCAACACCCGCGCGCGGCTGCGCCACGCCTACGGGGAACAGGCCTCGCTGACGGTCGAGGCGCCCGCGCCCGGCGCGTTCCAGGCGACCGTGAGGCTGCCCGTTCACGAGGCCCGCCATGTCCCGGCCTGAGCCGGCCGCGGCCGCGGCGCGGGGCCCGCGCGTGCTGATCGTCGACGACGAGCCGCTGGCCCGGCGGTTCATCGAGCGGCTGCTGGCCCGCGACGGCGGCGTGGGCGAGATCCGCCAGTGCGCCAACGGCGTGGCGGCTCGCGCCGAGATCCTGCGGGCGACGCCGGACATCCTGTTCCTCGACGTGGAGATGCCGGGGCTCTCCGGCGCCGATCTCCTGGGATCGCTGCCGGCCGAGACCCAGCCGGTGACGGTCTTCACCACGGCCTATTCGGAGCACGCCGTCCGGGCGTTCGAGCTGGCGGCCTGCGACTACCTCCTCAAGCCCTTCGACGAAGCGCGCTTCGCGACCGCGCTGGCGCGCGCCAAGGCCTCGGTGGGGATCGCGCGTCGGCCCGCGAAACTGGCGGTGCACAGCGGCGGCCGCACGCTGCTGATCGATGCCGGACAGGTGCTGATGGTCGCGGCGGAGGACAACTATGTGCGCGTCTGCGTGCAGGGCCGGTCCTTCCTGCACCGGGCGACGCTGGGCGCCGTCGAGCGCGCGCTGGGCGACCCCGACATCCTGCGCGTCCATCGCGGGTTCCTCGTCAACATGGCGCATGTGCGCGAGGTGTCGCCGCTGGACGCACGGCGCCTGCAGCTGGTGCTGCGCGACGGTTCGACTGCGCCGGTCTCCCGCCGCTACCGTGACCGCGTCCGGGCCTATCTGGCCGCCCGCTAGCCCACCACACTAGCCCTTCCGCCCCGCCGGATGGCTCTCTGGCCACAATCCGTTTGAGCCGCCCGCCCGGCTTGGCCTCGATCCCGTCGATCGCGGGAGCAGGTGCAGGATGGCGGCGGACGCGCAGGCGGTTTTCGTGGCGGCGGCGCTCTGCCTCGGCGCGGCCTCTGCGCAGGCGCAGCCGGCTCCGTCACCGCCGACGCCTGCGGCCGCGGCCAGCGTGATCCCCTACCCGGCCTCGTTCTTCGCGGCCATGCGGCCGGACACCGCCTACGACATGGTCCAGCGGGTCCCGGGCTTCACCTTCGACGACGGCAGCGCCGTGCGCGGACTGGCCGGGGCGGCCGGCAACGTGCTGATCGACGGCCAGCGGCCCTCCAGCAAGACCGACGATCTGGTCGCCATCCTGCGGCGGATCCCGGCCGACCAGGTGGCGCGCATCGACCTGATCCGCGGCGCCCAGCCCGGCATCGACATGCAGGGCAAGGCGGTGGTCGCCAACGTCATCCGCAAATCGGGCGGCGGCTTCAGCGGCGCCGCGACGGTAGGGCAGTTCACCACGGGCGACGGCTACACCGACCCGCAGGCCAAGCTGGAAGGAACCTGGCGCGGCGGCGACAGTCGGCTCGACGGCTCGCTGTCGTCCTTCAAGGGCCACGACGGCAGCAACGGCAACGCCGAGCGCCGCATCCTCGGACCCGCCGGCCAGCTGCTGGACGCCTCGAAGACCCGCAACGCAGCGCCCAACTGGCAGTACATCGCCAGCGGTTCCTACGAACGCCCGGCGCTGGGCGGGCGGCTACGCTTGAACGCCACCCTGGAGGACCAGCCCTACCGCCTGGATAGCGCCGACGACTTCCGCGTCGCCGGGCGCCAGCGCGAGCGCGTGCGCCAGGACGTCACCGACGCCGAGTTCGGCCTGCGCTACAACCGCGACCTGACGGCCAGCCTGTCGCTCGAAGCGTTCGGCCTGCAGCACCTGAACAAGACCGGCGTGGACTCGGTCTTCGTGACCGCCACCGACGACCAGCACTTCAGCCTGGCCTCGACCGGCGGCGAGAGCGTGGGCCGCGGCGTCCTGCATTGGCGGCCGGTCTCGGGGCTCACCGTGGATGCGGGCGGCGAGTACGCCTTCAACTGGGTCAGGACGCGCACCAGCTTCAGCGACAATGGCGCCGACATCCCGCTCCCGGCCGCCAACGTGCGGGTGCAGGAAGGCCGCGCCGAGGGGTTCGGCACGGCCACCTGGCGCGCGCTGCCGACCCTGACGGTCGAGGCGGGCGTGCGCGTCGAAACCTCGACGATCTCGTCCTCGGGCGACGTGACGCTCTCCAAGACGCTGACCTTTCCCAAGCCCCGGCTGCTGGTCACCTGGTCGCCGACGGCGGCAGACCAGGTGCGGGTGCGCGTCGAACGCGAGGTGGGGCAGCTTGACTTCGGAAGCTTCGCGGCCAGCGCCTCGCTGAACGGCAATGGCATCGCGGTCGGCAATCCCGACCTGACCCCGCAGCAGGACTGGGTGGTCGAGGCCACCTACGAGCGGCATTTCTGGAAGGACGGTGTCGTCTCGCTGACCGCCCGCCGGCTGCAGCTCACCGACGTCATCGACCGCGCGCCGGTGTTCTCGCCCTCCGGCGTGTTCGACACCCCGGCCAACATCGGCGACGGGACCGAGAACGACCTTGTCGCGGCCCTCAGCCTGCCGCTGCAGCGGTTCGGGATCCATGGCGGGACGCTGCGCGGCCAGGGAACTTGGCGCGATTCCCAGGTGACCGACCCCACCACCGGCGCCACGCGGCGCATCTCCGGCCAGCACGCCGTCGACGTCGCGCTGCATTTCACCCAGGACCTGCCGGCCTGGAACCTCGTCTGGGGCGTGGACTACAACCCGCCGTTCCGCGAGCGCTTCTTCCGGTTCGACGAGATCGACACCAACCACCAGAACCTCAGCTGGGACGTCTTCGTCGACTACAAGCCCCGGCCGGACCTGACCTTGCGCGTGCAGCTGTACAACAAGAGCTATTACGACGTTGACCGCGACGTGTTCGGGGGCGTGCGCGGCCGCGATCCGCTGAGCTTCCGCGATCTCCAGACGCGGGTCTTTGGGCCCGTCCTGTTCACCCGCCTGCGCAAGACCTTCGGCTGACGAAACCGGCGGGAAGCCTGCTGGCGAAGTCGCGCGACGCCCCCATGTAGAGCTCATGACCCCCGACGCGCCGGCCTTTCCGAAGGACATCTTCACCGAGCCTGAGGACGTCGATCCCGACACCCTGGCCAACCTGGGCCCGCTGCGGCGGCTCGCCGGCATCTGGGAGGGCCGCAAGGGCGTCGACGTCAATCCGAAGTCCGACGGGCCGGAGACGCGCGAGTTCGTCGAGCGAATCGAGCTGCAGCCGATCGATCCGCAGGCCAACGGACCGCAGCTGTTCTATGGCCTGCGCTACCACATCCACATCCTGGCCCCGCCCGAGGCCGCGACCTTCCACGACCAGGTGGGCTACTGGCTCTACGAACCGGCCACCGGGCTGATCATGCAGACGCTGGCGATCCCGCGCGGCCAGGTGGCGCTGGCCGGCGGCCACGCCCAGCCCGATGCCCAGGTGATCGTGGTCGAGGCCCGCCGCGGCGCCACCGAGTTCGGCATCGCCTCCACCGCCTTCCTGGAGCACGCCTTCCGCACCGACGCTTTCCGGCTGGAGATCAGCTTCAACCCCGACGGGACCTGGTCCTACGTCTCCGACCTCACCCTGCAGGTGCTGGGCCGCGACGAGCCCTTCTTGCACCGCGACCGCAACACGCTCGCCAAGGTCGCCGAGCCCACGCCCAACCCCCTGGCCCAGATCGCCGCGGAAGAGCCGGCGTAGGGGCTGGGCTGCGGCAGCCAACTTTCTTAGATCCTCCCCCAGGGCGAAGCCCGATTGAGGGGGAGGTGTCTCGCAGCGCAGCGAAGAGACGGAGGGGGTTGCAGCCCACTATCGCTTCAGCCGCGACCACGCTGCGCGCCAAGCCACCTGCCCCTCAATCGGGCTTCGCCCTCGGGGAGGATCTGGCGCCGACCTGGCTAGATCTAAGAGTCCGCCCTTACGTCTCCTGGATCGCCGAAACCTTCCAGGCGCCGCCCTGCGGCCGCACGAAGGTCCAGAGCTCGGTGGTCTCGGTGGGCCGGCTGGCGTCGCCCGACAGCACCGCTCCCGTCGTGCGGTCGCGCATCACGTCCACCGACTGGTAGCGCATCGCCGCGGTGGCGAACTCCATCGGCCCCTCGCGCCAGGCCTCGCCGACGTCTGCCTGCAGCAGCCGCAGGTCGGAGACGTCGTTCTTGCGGCCGTGGGTGGCGTTGTCGCTGAGCTCCTCGGCCAGGTAGCCCATGACCTCCGGCGTGCAGACGGCGCGCAGGCCCGCGTAGTCCTCGCGGGCGAAGGCGCTCTGCACCTGCGCCAGCAGCCGCTCGAACTCGCCCTGGTCGGCGGGCGTGATCGGGATTTCCCAGGCGGGGCCGGTGGGCGGGACGGCCGTCTGGCCGCCGAAACCCCCACCACCAAGAGGGCCGCCGCCGAACGGAGCGCCGCCAAACGGCTGCGCACCGCCGCCGAAGCCGGGCTCCGGCCCGGCGAACGCCGAGGCGTAGGACTGCCGGCGCCGGAACAGCCGCAGCACCCACGAGACGACGAAGCCCAGGATCAGGAGCTGGATCAGGATCGTGAAGAGCCCGCCGCCGCCCCCGCCCCAGCCGCCGCCGCCGTAGCCGCCGCCCCAGCCGTGGCCCATCATCCCGCCGATCAGGCCGCCGGTGACGAGGCCGCCCAGGAAGCCGCCGCCGAAGCCGCCGAAGCGGCTGCCGCCGTAGGCCGGGCCGGCGTAGCCCGGGTAGCCCGGCCGCGGCGCATAGGCGCCTCCGCCGTTGAAGCCCGAGTTCGGGGTCATCGAGCGCTGCACCGGCGGCACATAGCCGGGCGCGGTGGCCGTCGAGCGCGGCGCGGAATAGGTGCGCGCGCCGCGGCTTCCGAAGCTGCCGCCGCGCCGTGCGTCGGCCGGATCGGCTGCGAGCATGCCAAGCGCCAGCGCCACCCCGAAGGCGGCCGCCAGCCTGGACGTGTAACGGGTCATCGATATCCCTCCTGACCGTGGGGAGATGTAAGAATCCGCCAGCCCCGGCGCCAGATCGCGGCGTCCGGATGACCAAGATGTCATCCGGCTGACCGGCTCGAGCCCGCCGCCTGTCTCCCAAAAGAAAACGGGAGACGCCCGAGGACGCCTCCCGCCGGTCAGCCGGGACGGTGCTGGTTTGGGTCAGCGCTTCCCGGGACCGATCTGGATCGTGGCTTCGGCGAACTTGGCGCCGCCGAACACCGCCGCCAGCTGCTGCTTCGCGCCGGCCCAGGCCTGCTCGCGGCACATGCGGTAGATGCGCGTCCGTGTCAGGTCGACAGGGCTCGGCTCGTCGGCGCAGACGCGGGTGATCGCCGCCTGCACCCGATGCTCGAGCGCCTCGCGGCCGCCGGCCCGGGAGAGGTCGAGGTCGGCGTAGCTGACGGTCGCCTTCAGGGGGGCGTCGGTCTGGGCGGCGGCGTGGCCGGCGGTCAGGGTGACCAGGGCGGCGGCGGTGATTGCGATGATGCTCTTCATGATGTCTTCTCTCTGGAGTTTGCTCGAGCGACGGGGCGCCGCTTCGATGGGTCCAGGAGACCGGTTCCGGGTCTTCGCCGCTGGAGGTTTTCCCGAGTTTCGCGTGAGGAAGTTCCGATCTTTCGCCGATGACAGCCGCCGCCGAGCCACCTGCCGTGGTCGACCTGGCCAGGGAACCGGACTTCCGGCTGGGCGCCATGCTGGTCAGCCCGTCGGCGTGCCGGATCCGGGCGGACGGCGACGAACATCGCATCGAGCCGCGGGTCATGCAGGTGCTGGTCGTGCTGGCCCGCGAGGCCGGCCGCACCGTCACCCGTGACGAACTGATCGACACCTGCTGGGACGGGCGCATCGTCAGCGACGACGCGGTCACCCGCGTGATCGCCCAGGTGCGCGCGCTGGGCCGCAGCCACGATCCCGCGCCCTTCGTCCTGGAGACCGTGCCGAAGGTCGGCTTCCGGCTGATCGCGTCCGACGCACCGCCGCCCGCCGAGGCCATGCCCGCGGCCGCGCCCCAATCGACCACCCGGCCGACGCCCCCGTCGCGCCGCTGGCCCTGGGCGCTCGCGGCATTGGGCCTCCTGGCCGTCGTCGCCGCCGCAGTTCTCGGCTGGAGCCTCCTGAAGCCCCCCGCTGCAGCTGCCCAGAGCGGCCGCGTGGAGGTCATGCAGTTCGAGGCCCGTTCGCCCGATCCCGGTGTGCGGCAGGCGGCGATCGACATCCCGCAGGACCTCGTCCGCATCCTCGCATCCGGCGGCGTGCAGACGGCCCGGGAGCCACGACGGCGCGATGACGCGAGCAGCGACGCCGAGCTGCGGATCACAGGCTCCGTGGGGCTCGATGCGGGCAAATACGCGATCACCGGCCAGGTCATCGACCGCAAGAGCGGCCTCGTCCTCTTGGACGAGCGCGACGTGCGCACGTCGGAGGAACAGGCCCGGTCGCCCGGCGAATTCCCGGCGGAGCTCGCGGCGGTCGTCAGCTGCACGCTCAAGGACCGCGCGCTCGCGAAGGCGCCGCTCTCGATCGAGGCGATGGGCCTCTACCTCAAGGCCTGCGGCGCTGTGTTCTTCGACGGGGACGACGGCGAGCGGATGCTGGCGGTCACCCGCCGGCTGGTTAAGGCCGCGCCGCGGTTCGCCGGCGCCCACGCCATGCACGCGATCGGCGCCGCCCTGCTCGCCAACGCCGTGAAGACCCCCGCGGAGGCTCAGGCGCTGCATGCCGAGGCCAAGGCGGCCGCCACGACGGCGATCAGGCTCGATCCGCGCGCCGCCAAGGCCTACAGCGCGCTCGCCATCAACGAGGGCATCTGGCGTGAGCAGATGCAGCACAACTGGTTCGCCGAGGAGCGCTACCTGCTGCAGGCCCTGAAGTACGACCCGGAGCTGGCGCCGGCCCGCAATGAATACGCCGGTCTGCTGCGCTCCACCGGGCGGACGACCGAAGCGCTGGAGTTCCTCAAGGCCTCGGCCGCCGCCGAGGACCCACGGTTCGGGGGTGATCCGCGGGTGGCGATGATGATGGCCGCCACCGGCGACCTTCCCGGCGCGGACAGAATACTCTCGCAGATGGAGGCGCACGACCGGGTGTCGCAGGCGGGAATGCGCTGGACGATCGCCTTCTGGTGGGAGGATCCCAGGACCGCTCTGCCGAAGACCAAAGCGCTGGCCGCCGAGGCCCCCACCGGCGCCCCCTGCTTCGAAGCCTTCCTGGCCGAGCTCCCGGCCCGGCAGGCTCGCCATCAGAAAGGCCTGCCGCCCAGCTGCGCCACGGTGGAGCGGAACTGGCGGGCGCGCATGCTGGCCCGCGAGGGCGATGTGGACGGGGCGTTCGCCGAATTGAGCGGCGGCCGCATCCCCGGCGGACCCCTGCTGTTCTACTATCCGGAGACCCGCGTGATGCGCCAGGATCCGCGCTTCTGGGCCGTCGCGAAGCGCATCGGCCTGGTCGACTACTGGGTGAAGTCCGGCCACTGGCCCGACTTCTGCGCCGAGCCGGGGGCGGACTGCCGAGCGGCCGCCGCGGCGGTCAGTACCTCAGCGTCAGCCCCAGCCAGAACCGTCGCCCGATGACGTCGTAGGTCGAGGGGTCGGTGCTGGCGTCCACCGCCGGGAAGTAGAGTTCCGGCGCCCGGTCGAACAGGTTCAGCACGCCCGCCCGCAGCTCGGCCCACCGTGTCACGCTCCAGCGGCCTGAGAGGTCCCAGTACCAGGCGGCGCCCACGCCCGAAACGCCGGGCTCCAGCGGGTCGATCTTCAGCTCCGCGTTGCTCATCGCGGCGACGTAGCGGCCTGCCAGCCCGATCTCGACCGGACCCGACGTCCACGTCGTCGCGCCTTCGGCCCGCCATCGCGGGTTGGAGGAATAGCTGAGGCCGGAGCCGCCGATCGTGCCGGCGAAATCGTAGGTCGGGGCGGCTGCCGAGACCTGGCGGCGGGTATAGGCCAGCCAGCTCACGCTGAGGCGCGTGTCCAGCCGCCCAAGCCAGGCGCGCGAGCCGAGCCCGGCCAGATCGGTGCGGAAGGCGAGCGCGGCGTCAACACCGGCCGTCTCCACGCGCGACTGGTTGGTCTCCGGCTCGTCCAGGTCGAAGACCGCGAAGTTGATGGCGCTGCGGGAGAACCGCAGGCAGTTCGGATTCTGCGGGTCGTAGGTCGGGTTGGTCGCGCCGCCGATGTTGTAGCAGGCGTTCAGCACCAGCTGCGGATCGGCGAAGCCGATCGCGCCGTCGATCTTGATCGCATAGCCGTCGAGCGTCGCGGTCGCCCCGTTCCCCCACCGGGACGCCCAGTCGGGCCGGAACACCACCCCGGCCGTGAGCGTCGTCGCCCGCTCGGGCTTCACCGCCGGGTTGCCGTGCGGCCGTCCGCCGACCGACGGGTCGTCCTGGCTGAACTCGGCCAGGTCCTGCGCCGTGAAGCCGATCGCCAGCGCCTGCTTCAGGCAGAGCCCGAGGATCGGGCCGGCCGGATGGGCCTCGAGCGCGCAGGGGTCGATCGCCGTCTGCGGACCGTTCCCGCTGGGCGTGAAGCGCTCGAAGATGTCCGGCGCGCGGACCGCCCGCTGGAAGGAGGCCCTGAAGCGCACCGCCGGAACGGCCGTCCAGCCGACCTCCGCCTTGTAGGCGTCCACCCCGCCGCTCTGCCGCTCGTCGCTCCGCCGGTAGCCCAGCGTCAGCTCGACGCGCTCGGCGAACGGGGCGTCGGCGATCAGCGGGATCGACAGTTCGCCGAAGGCGTCCCTGAACAGCACCGATCCCGACAGCGGGTCCAGCGGATTGAAGCCGGCCACCTCCGAAGAATCGAGGCCGGCGGGGACGCGGAAATCGTAGCGCTCGGCGCGGTACTCCAGCCCCACCGCCGCCCGCACCGGCCCCGCCGGAAGCCGGATCACCGGCCCGGAGGCCACCGCCACCGCATTGGTCTGCTGGATCGTGGTGCTGAAGCCCGCGCGCACGCGGACGAAGCTCTTGCAGGCCTCGCTCAGGATGCCGCCGAACGGATTGAAGCCGCCCGGGCAGATGTCCTTTCCGCCGCTCGCCGAATCCAGCAGCTGCTCAACGCGGCGCACCGACAACAGCCCGTCCTGGATCTCGCGGCGCGTGTAGCGCCCGAGGCTTGCATAGACATCCGCGCTCCACTCGCTGGGCAGGTCGATCTTCGCCCCGGCGAGGAAGTTCTCCGTCGCCGTCAGGTTCGTCGACTGGCGCGGTCCCAGCGTCACGGCCCGGAAGCGGTAGAGGAACTCCTCGCCCGGCCCGGCGCCGGCCAGCGCCGGCGTGTCGCCCTGCCGCGACGCCAGCAACTGGGCGAGGTCCGGCGGGATGAACGGGTTGGTCACCGGTATGGTGAAGCCGTTGACGTTCTTGCCCGGGTAGAGCGGGTTGGCGCCCTGCAGCGCCGGCGTCGGCGCGAGCGCGGTGGAGGCGGAATAGCGGGTCGCCATCGCCTGGGCGTAGAGCTTCACGCCGTCGGCCGGCTCCGCCTCGCCGAACAGCGCGCCCGACCAGCGCCGCAGCGGCAGGATCAGCTTGTTGAACGGCTGGAAATTGTAGGCGTAGACGCCGGGGAACAGCGACGGGACGTAGTCCGGGCTCGCGCCGCGGAAGTTCTGGACCTCGAAGCGCGGGTCGCCGCGAACGCCTGTGGCGAACAGGCTGCCGTCCGGGTTGAAGCTGAAGCCGGCCACGCCGCCCACGGGGCTGACCGCGCCCGGCGCCACGCCATAGCGGCCGAAGATGGCGTTGATCGCCGCCTGGCCGGGCGCGTCCGCCCGGCTGACGATGTAGCCACCCGTCGGGATCGCGCTGCTGGACGTGTCCCCGAACCGCGAGAAGGGCCGCGCGCCCTTGCCGATCGCGTTGCGCTCCGACCAGCCGAAGCTGCCCATCAGCGAGGCGCGCTCGAAGCTCCGCCCGCCGGTCAGCGTGGCCGAGAACTCCTCGCCGTCGCCGCGCTGGCTGACCAGCGCACGGCTGTCGAGCTGCAGCCCGTCGAACCGATGCTTCAGGATCACGTTGACCACGCCCGCGACCGCGTCGGCGCCATAGACCGCCGAGGCCCCGCCGGTCACCACCTCGATCCGCTCGATCAGCGCCAGCGGCACGGTGTTCAGGTCCACCGAATTGCTGGCGTCGGCGCCCACCACCCGCCGCCCGTCCAGCAGCACGAGGTTGCGCGAGGGGCCGAGCCCCCGCAGGTCGACATAGGCCACCCCGTTCTTGGAGGGATTGTTCGCCGCGCTCGAATAGCTGGGCGTCACCTGCGGCAGGCGGTTCAGCACCGACTCCAGCGTCAGCGCGCCGCTGGAGGCCACCTGCTCGTTGCTCACCGTGCGGATCGGACTGTCGGCGACCAGATCGGCTTTCGGCAGCCGGGTGCCGGTGACCACGATCTCCGCGACCGAACCCGGCGCCTCGGCCGCCGCCGCCGCTGTGGCCATCAGCGGCAGGCCGGCCGCGCATGCGCCGACCGCCACGACGCACCATCGCCGATCTGTCAGCGCCTGCGGCACGAACGCTGCCCCCCGCGCCGACACCGGCGCACCGGGTTCTGATCGTAACGAGCTTGACTGCAAATTACAGCGCGTTGACGCCGTTCGGTCTGCGCCCCACCGTTCGCAGGCGTGCGTCCAGGGGAACGAGGCCGATGTACACAGGCGAGCAGGTCAAGGTCCGGCCGGACCAGGCCGCGGTCATCATGGCGGCGGGCGGCGAGGTCATCACCTACGCCGAGCTGGAGCGGCGGACCAACCGCCTCGCCCACTTCTTCCGCCGCCAGGGCCTCGGCCGCCTCGACCACTATTCGGTCTTCATGGAGAACAACGCGCGCTACGTGGAGGCCTGCGGGGCGGGCGAGCGCGCCGGGCTCTACTGCACCTGCATCAACTCCTACCTGACCGGCGAGGAGGTGGCCTACCTCCTGGGCAACAGCCGTTCGCGCGTGCTGATCACCTCGACGGCCAAGCTGCCGGTGGCCCAGGCGGCGCTCGCCGCCTCGCCGGGCGTCGAGGTCTGCCTCGTGGTCGACGGACCGGGCGACGGCGGGCGCGTGCTCAATCTCGACGAAGCGCTGCAAGGCCTGCCCGACACCCCGATCGCCGACGAGGCGCTGGGCACGCCGATGCTCTACTCCTCCGGCACCACCGGCCGGCCGAAAGGCATCATCCGCCCGCTGCCGGACGTCCCGCCCAGCCAGCCCCTGCCGCTCTACGGCTTCCTGACCGATCTCTGGAAGTACCGGCCGGAGATGATCTACCTCTCGCCTGCCCCGCTCTACCATTCGGCGCCCCAGGCGGCGGTCTCGCTGACCATCCGCTCGGGCGGCACGGCGGTGATCATGGAGCACTTCGATCCCGAGCAGTTCCTGGCGCTGGTCGAGAAGCATCGCGTCACCCACAGCCAGCTCGTGCCGACCATGTTCTCGCGCATGCTGAAGCTGCCTGCGGAGGTCCGCGCCCGCTACGACCTCTCCTCGCTGGAGATCGCCATCCACGCCGCGGCGCCGTGCCCGGTCCCGGTCAAGCAGGAGATGATCCGCTGGTGGGGCCCGATCGTCCACGAGTACTACGGCGCGACCGAGGGGCTGGGCTTCACCGCCTGCGACTCCGAGGAGTGGCTGGCCCATCCCGGCACGGTGGGCCGCGTGCGGCTGGGCGAGCTGCACGTGCTCGATGACGAGATGAAGCCCCTGCCGCAGGGCCAGCCCGGGACGCTGTGGTTCAAGACCGCCACGCCCTTCGAATACTTCCACGACCCGGAGAAGACCGCCGAGGCGCGCTCCGCGGACGGGACCATGAGCACCGTGGGAGACGTGGGCTACCTGGACGCGGACGGCTTCCTGCATCTCACCGACCGCGCCACCTTCATGATCATCTCGGGCGGCGTGAACATCTATCCGCAGGAGTGCGAGAACCTGCTGATCACCCACCCCAAGGTCGCCGACGCCGCCGTCTTCGGCGTGCCCAACGAGGACCTGGGCGAGGAGGTCAAGGCGGTGGTCCAGCCGATGCCCGGCGTCGAACCCGGCCCGGAGCTGGCCGCCGAGCTGATCGGCTTCTGCCGTGAGAGCCTGGCGCACCTGAAGTGCCCCAGGAGCATCGACTTCTCCGCCGAGCTGCCCCGGCTGCCGACCGGCAAGCTCTACAAGCGCCTGCTCCGCGAAGCCTACTGGGGCGGCAAGTCCACCCGCATCGTCTAGGCCCGCCGATGCGTCCTCATAACGCTGAGCCAGACCCGGCCTGAGGCGGTCCGAACGTCTGCGTCGGTTCCGGGACGGGCTGCGCGGCCGGCCTGGCGTGGTCCCACAGCAGGAGCAGGCCCACGGCCAGCGCCAGCAGCAGCGCCGCGGCGGCCACCAACCTTCCGGTCCTCGCTCGATCCGAGCCTTCCCCCATCAGAGGAGGCTAGCGGACCGCGCCACGGCAAATCCTGAACCCGCCTGCCTGTACTACCCGGAATGGGGAATTTGCCGCCGCCCCCGATCGCTCAGTCCAGCGCCACGCCCGCCGCCTTGAGGTCGCGGAAAAGGCGGCGCAGGCTGACCATGTGCCGGTCGAGCCCCCGCCGGTTCGCCTCGCCGTCCAGGACCGACCCGGGCGCGATCACGCCGCCCTTCACCCGCACGCAGAAGCCGACGGCGATCAGCTTGGCCACATGTCGGCGCGTCGTCTCGTAGGGCAGGCCGAGGCCGGACGACAGCGCCAGCACGCTCACCGGACGCCGGACGCTGTCGGGCGGCATGGTCTCCAGGTCCTCGAAGGCCTCGCCCGACCCGTCGCGGTCGATATGGCCGATGTTCGCCTGGATGATCGCCAGCGAGATGATCCCGGCCAGCAGGTCGCCCTCGGCGACATCGGAGATGATCTTCAGCCAGCGCAGCACATAGTCCGAGCCCAGGCGCGAGGCGACGCGCAGCTTGTCCCGCGACGCCGCCGGCGCATCGGCCTTCGTGCGCAGGCTGCGCCTAGCGTCCGTCACGCTCGTTCCGTCGTGCCCCCGCCAGCACGTTGGCCAGCGAATAGTTTCCCTCGTGGCAGGCGTATTCGTAGATCGGCGCCGACAGCGTCTTGAACACCAGCTCGCCGCGCCAGGGACGGGTGAAGGTCGCCGGATCCTCCACCTCGAAGCCGTACAGGATCTGGTCGGGGGCCACGCGTGTGAAGCGTTCGGTCACCCGCGCCTCCGGCGACATGTAGAGCATGTTCGGCAGCGACCGCAGGCTCTCGCGCGGCTCGAAGCGCGACGTCTCGACGACCAGCGTGGCGCCCTCCCACCGTCCCACGGAGACTCCCAGCCAGGGCCGGATCGGCTGCGGCGGCGCCGCGCCCGGGTTCAACCCGACCAGCCGCAGGTCGCTGTTGCTCTCCGTGCGGATGGCCAGCCAGTCCTTGGTCTGCACGAACTGGTAGGCGTCGTTGGTCTGCGGCGTATGCAGCATCGGCGCGCCGGCCGGCGTCGAGAACCCTTCCAGGCACCGCTCGGCGACCGGCCGGTTCTCCGGGTGGTCGAATTTCAGCATGCCGGCCAGTTCGCCGCCCAGCGCGCGGCGCCCCTCCGGCCGATAGGGCAGCCTGCCGTCCGCGGGATCGACGATGACCGAGCTCCGCGCCTGGCCGGCGATGCGCATCAGCGGCGGCTCCGGCGCGAACCACTCCGCGCCGTCCTGGCCCACGTCGTCGCCCGGAATCCCGTGGACGACCTTGGCCTCGCCTTGCTCGTAGGCGCGGACCTCGGCCTCGCTCGGGGTCAGCGACTTGAACGCTCGCGGCCGCTCCAGGGGGGTGCCCGAGGCGTTGGTCCAGAAGCCGTTGAGGTCGCGGGCCGGCGCCCGGGCCTGTGGGGCCGCCAGCGCCGGCGCCGCGGCGGCCGCGGCGCCCAGGCCGGCCACCAGTTCGCGCCGCCCGATCACCGCGGTTCTCCCGATGGCGGCGGCGGTGCGCATCGACGGGCTCCAGGGCTGCAGGCCGGTTTGGCCTAGTCCCAGCATGCCGCCGCGCACCGCCGAACGCCAGCGGGCGCTCAGCGCCGGAGTTCAGGGGCCGCGGTCAGCGCCAGTCGTGGTGGTGATGGCCTTCCCAGCCGCGATGCCAGCCCCGGTCATGCCAGCCGTGGCCGCGCCAGCCCCAGTCGTCGTCCCAGCCGCGGCGGCCATAGCCGTAGGGTCCATCGACGTAACGCACCACGGTCGGCCGCGCGTAATAGCCGCCGCCGTACCCGTAACCGCCGTAGTAGCCATACGGACGGACATAGGTGTGGCGCACATAGATCGGCTCGCGGACGATCACCCGCGGCTCGTAGTAGCGGACCACCCTCACGTGGCGGATCGGCGCGACGTAGCGGACCGGCGTCACGTATCGGACGACCCGCGTGTGGGTGACGTACCGGGTGTAGTGGACCGGATAGCGGCAGTGGGCCTGGGCCGAGGCGGACGCGCCGGCGACTCCCAGCGCGAGCGTGGCGGCGGCGATGCGGATGACAGGCTTCATGACGGATGCTTCTCCAAGGCAGCCGTCCCTCGCGGTGCAGAACGCCTGCACGCGCCGACCGATCCCGCGACCCTGGTCTGTCGCATCTCCTCCCCGCCGCCTGTCGAAAATTTAATCCCGCCCGCGGTTTACGCGCCGCCGGCCTTGGAGGACGCTGGCCGGGAAGTGGCTGGAGACGAGTAAGATGCGCGCCCGGACGTTACGCCTTGCCGCCGCGGGCCTCGGAGTCGCCGCCGCGGCCGTTGCCGGATTCGCCGCCCGGGCCGCCACGCCGATGCCGGAGACCGTCGCCTGGGAGGTGGACGCGAGCCGCGGCTACAGCCCCGACGTCGTCCAGCTGACCCTGACCGGCGAGACGGCCGGGCGCCGAAGCGTCACCAGCAGCCCGGCTTCGCTGAACATCCTGGTCGGCCTGTCGCCGGGCCAGCTGCAGGCCTCGAGCCCGCAGCCGGTGGCCTTCCGCGTCCAGCGCGACGCCGGCGAGTTCGTCTGCCAGGGCACGGCGCAGTCGCGCCACGCCTCCGGCGAATGCCGTTTCCAGGGCAGCCAGTCCTTCGCCCAGCTGCTGGCGGACCGCGGGGTCGGCCCGGCCGCGCCCGGCGACCTCTACCGGATGAGCGTGCACAACGTCGGCGCCGACTACCTCGACGAGCTGCACCGCCTGCATGTGCCGATGCCGACCGCCACCGACCTCGCCCGCGCCGGCGAGCACGGCGTCACCCTCGCCTACATCCGCGACATGGCCGCCGCCGGCTTCCAGCCGGTCGGGGTCGACGCCCTGATCCGGGCGCGTGACCACGGCGTGGACGCGGCCTACGTCGCCGGAATGCGCAGCGCCGGATCCGCCTCGCTGCGGCCGGAGGACCTGGTCCTGCTGCGCGACCACGGCGTCTCGCCGGAGTTCATGGCGGGGCTGCGCCAGGCCGGATATGCGGGGCTCTCGGTGGCGCAGGCGACGCAGCTCCGCGACCACGGGGTCTCGACGACGTGGCTGGGGGCGCTGCATCGCGCCGGCTACGACCGGCTCTCGCTCGACGAGCTGATCACCCTGCAGAGCCGCGGGGTCTCCGGCGACTACATGTTCGGCCTGCAGCGGGTCGGCTTCCAGCGGCTGCCGGTGGGCGACATCGCCCGCCTGCGCGACCACGGCGTCTCCGCCGACTGGCTGGCCGAGCTGAACCGCGCCGGCTACGGCGGGCTCTCCATCGACGATCTGGTCTATCTGCGCGACCGCGGAGTCTCGGCCGACTACATCGACGGCCTGCGCCGCGCCGGCTACCGCAAGCTCCCGCCCGAGGAGATCGCCCTGCTGCGCGACCACGGCGTGGACGCCGATCTCGTCCGGACGGTCGTCGCCCTGGGCTACGGCTTCTCGCCGCGCGACATCGCCCGGCTGCGTGACCACGGCCTCTCCTCAGACGCCCTGCGCCGCGCCACCGCGCTCGGCCGCAACCTCGCCGCCGACGACATCATCCGCCTGCGCGAAAGCGGGACGCTTTAGGGCTCCCAGACGATCCAATCTCCCCAATCGGCCGTCATCCCGGCCGGAGCGCTCGCCAGAGCGCGGAGCGCCGGGACCCAGCAGCTCCGGCCTCGACGCTCCCCCTAAGGACGCTGCATCCAGGAGAGCGGCCCTTCCGGGACCTTGCGAGGTTCGAGCGGCTGGGTCCCGGATCTGCACGCTCTTCGAGCGCTCCGTCCGGGATGACGGTTCGAGGGATGTCCGCGAAGGTCGAACTCGGTCAATGCCGCGACCGCATCTGCCCTAATGCCCGCCCTCGACCCACGGTACGCCGGCGCGCTGGAATTCCTCCGCCAGCGCCGGCTCCAGCTCGATGGCTTCCCAGCGCAGGAGCGGGTTCAGGTGCTCGACGAGCTCCGGAAGCAGGCGCACGCCGAAGCGCCTCACCGCGCCGCTCGCCTTGTACCCGGCCTTGTGCTGGTCGAACCGGATGTCGGGATCGCGCGACGTCTCGCCCACGTAGAGGCCCCAGCGGCACGCGCGCCGGCGGTCCTCCAGCAGCACGACATAGACCGAATGGCCGGCCCGCCTCGTGCGTGCGGTGGTGGCGCGAAGCCCAAGCGCGGCCCGCCGCGCCGCGGCCATCCAGTCCGGCCCTTCTCCCATCCCTGCCGATTAGCACATCGGCCGCCGCGGCCCGAAAGGCGCGGAAGGGGGCGGCCCGCGGACCGCCCCCGACGCGCCGCCTCGAGGCGCCGCGGTACGCCTCAGTACGTGCGGACCTGGCTGTCGTGGCGCTGGGCGTAGATGCGCTCCGACAGCCGGTCGAACCGGGAGTCGAGGTCGCGCCGCTCGGCGTAGGTGAGCCGGCCGCCGGAGCGCCGGTACTGCGCCTCGAGCCGGGCGAGGTGGCGGAACTGCTGGCGCAGGCGCTGGGCCTCGGGGCGGTTCAGGTCCCCGGTGCGGATCCCCTGGTCGATGCGCTGCTCCAGGTTGGCCTGGCGCTGGTTGATCGATTGCCACGGCGCCGCGGTCGCGACCGCCGGAATCGCCGCCGCCAGGGTGGCCGCCGCCGCGAGGGAGAAGAGGACACGTTTCATGGGAGGGTACGCCTTCACTGTTGCTGTCTGTGTTGGCCGCTCGGTGAAGCGGCAGCCGTATTGAACAGGCCGGGCGCTGAACGCGCTCCGTCCGGATTGGTTGGCTGTCGTTCAGGCTGACGACGTCCGTTCGCCGCCAGGACGACGCCTGAAGCCCCAAACGGAAACCGCCGCCCCCTTTCGGGAGCGGCGGCTCTGGAAGACCCGTTGATCTCGAAGGATCAGGCGAACGCGGCGGCCGTGCGCCGGCGGCCGCGGAGCATGGCCCCGACGCCGCCGAAGCCCACGATCATCAGCGCCCAGGTGGCGGGCTCGGGCACGGCCATGATGTCGATCGTCGACTGGGCGTTGCCCTGGCCGCTGGCCACGATGTGGAACCGTTCCGTCACCGAGAAGGGCCCGGGACCGGCCGTCAGGTGGCTGATCGCGTTGACGCCGCCGGTCCCGGTGAAGGTCGCGGTCGACAGCGGCGTGCCCGCGAAAAGCTGGTTGGTGGTGCTCAGCATGGTCGTCTCGGTCACCGACCAGCCGGAGCTCAGCAGGTTCTCGGTGAAGCCGCTGAGGAAGCCGGGCGTGGCGCCCGTCAGGCCCTGCACGGTCACGAACACGTCCAGGGCGCCGGCGCCCGAGGCGTTGGCGTCGAACGTGTTGCTGTTCAAGAGGTCGGGAAAGAAGCCCACGTGGGCGTCCGCCGTCACTTCCCATGGTCCAAAGTTCACGGTGGTGATGTTGGTGCTGGTGGCGCCGGGGACGCCTTGCGAGACGATGGTGACGCCATTGTCGGTCGAGAGGCCGATCGTCACCAGGGTGGCGGCGTTGGCCGACGCCGAGAGCGCCAGGCCGGCGGCCAGCGCGACCGCCGGGATGAGGGTCCGGAGAGCCTTCATGGAATAGTCCTTCTTAACGTCGCGGAAGCCTTAGTGAGAGGAAGCTCGACTGTCAACGAATACTTGCTAAATGTATGAGACCGAATTGTGTTCCCTCGCAGGCTCCGGTTACGCAAATAATTTGTCTACCTCTAGATTTATTGCTTTAAAACAATATCTTAACGGATCCGGAAATTTGAGCGCGGGTCGGACGGCCCAAGCCACTGGCCCCGGAACCGGGATTCCCCTCACACACGAATTCTTCCCCAATGGAAGTATATCTTACAACAAAGCTGGTTAGATTTTCCTATATCCAGTCATTAACCCACATGTACGCCTTTGATCATGCACGCCTTGAAGTCGCCGCATGCGTGACGGCTTCCCGCTGGATAGCCATTGAAATCGAATGCTTGTGAGTGGCTGGTCGCATCCGCATCACGCCCCCAGATGCACCGCTCGTGGCGCCCTCCGGCGGGCCGGTCTCGACGCCGCCGCGCCGCGCCTCCTCAGCGTCGCGCCTATTTCAGCGTCGCGCCTACTTCGGCTTCGCGTCAGGGAACTTCACGATCGCCTGGTAGAGCAGGCCCTTGTCGCCCGAGCTCAGCCCCGCGATGGGTATGAACTTGTTCCGGCTGGTGTGCGTGACCTTGCCGCCGACCCGCTCCACGCACTGGACCCGCCCCTTCTGGTCGGCTTCGTTGGCCATGGCATGGCCCTCGTTGCTCCGGACCTTGTTGCGGCCGATATTGTCCCGGTTCGGATGGTCCTGGGTGATCCGCCCATATTCGGAGAGCGATTCGAAATAGACTGTCGGATTGATCTTGATGTCCCCGGTGTAGCCGATCACGTTGTCGGCGACGTAGAAGTCATCGCGGTAGCCCATGACGCGTCACCCCCGGATTGGCGGCGATTCATATCATATGTTGGCGAGCGGGCCGAGCGTCAGCCGGCGCTTTCGGGCGCGCTGCGGCGGCGGCTGAGCCGCAGCACGGTCAGGACGCCCAGGCCGAGCACCGCGGCCATCCCGACCGGCCCGGCCAGCGAACGCTGGCGGCCGGCGTGCACGACGAAGCGGTGGAAGCGTTCGCCGTCGGCGCCCCACCAAGCCCCCGAGGGTTTGTGGAAGCCGTTGCGCGGACAGCGCAGCGCCG
>JBJMQX010000090.1:0-7140 GCA_045802455.1 Phenylobacterium sp.
ACCTTCGAGCAGATCGCCGACTTCTGCGGCCTGCACCCGCTGGAGGTGAAGGGCATCGCCGACGGCGAGGTGGCGCGCGACATCCGCGGCGCCGACCCGATCGCCAACGGCCAGCTCTCGCGCGACGAGCTGGACGCCGCCGAAAAGAACCCCAAGCACCGGATGACGGCCCAGAAGAGCCGCCACGCCGAGTACCTGAAGCCGCAAAAGAAGGCGCCCAAGTACACCCCGGTCTCGCGCCGCCAGGACCGGCCGGACGCGATCGCCTGGTTCGTGCGCAACCACCCGGAAGTGACCGACGCCCAGATCGCCAAGCTCCTGGGCACCACCAAGGCCACCATCGACCAGGTCCGCAACCGCACGCACTGGAACTCGACCAACATCAAGCCGGTGGACCCGGTGACGCTGGGCCTCTCGACCCAGATGGAGTTGGACGCGGTGGTCAAGAAGGCCGCCGAGAAGAAGGCCCGCGACGACGCCAAGCGCGGCGTCGCCGAGCCGGAAGGCCCCACCCTGATGCCGGCGTCCGAGACGGGCGTTCTGGACGAAGACGATCACGAAGAATTGGCCGATGCGGCGCAGGACGCGCCCGAGCTCGAAGACGAGCACGCCGAGGACTAGACGGAATTTTCGCGTAAACAGCGAAGCGGGTGGGAGAGGCTGAAAGTCTCTCCCACCCTCGCCGGCTGGCTGCCGGCTTCAGCTCTCCCGCTGAGGGGAGGGATCTCGTTTCGATGGAAGCTAGTGCAGCTGTCCGCGCAGCGCTTCCATCTCTTCCTTCAGTTTCAGCTTCTGCTTCTTCAATTCCTGGAGTCTGAGGTCGTCTCCGGCGGGCCTTCGAAGTTCGTCCTGGATAGCGTCTTCGAGGGACTGGTGGCGGGACCCGAGTTCACGGATCCTGGCTTCCAACGCCATGACGGATGGCCTCCTTGCTGTTGGACGTTAAGAGTGAACACCCGCTGCGCCCGGCTGTCAGATCACATATGTTTGCAGGCGCCGAGTTGAGACTTCTCAGCGGGTTGACGGGTTAGGGACCTCTTTCCACATGCCGAAAGCCGAACGACAGAGGCTGGTGGTGGGCATTTCCGGCGCGTCGGGGATCGTCTACGGCCTGCGCGCGCTGGACGCCTGCGCCGAGCTGGACGTGGAAAGCCATCTGGTGATGAGCCGGGCTGCGGCGCTCACCCTGGCGCAGGAAACCGGCCTCTCGGTGGCCGACGTTGCCGCCAAGGCCTGCGCCAGCCACAAGGTCTCCGACGTCGGCGCCTCCATCGCCTCGGGCTCGTTCAAGACGCTCGGCATGATCGTCGCCCCCTGTTCCGTCAGGACGATGAGCGAGATCGCCACCGGCGTGACCTCGTCCCTGCTCACCCGCGCCGCCGACGTGACGCTCAAGGAGCGCCGCCCGCTGGTGCTGATGGTGCGCGAGACGCCGCTGCACCTGGGCCACCTGCGCACGCTGGTGAGGCTCGCCGAGATGGGGGCCGTCATCGCTCCCCCGATGCCCGCCTTCTACGCCCAGCCGGCGAGCCTGGAGGCGATGGTCGATCAGTCGGTGGGCCGCGCGCTCGACCTCTTCGGCCTCTCCTGGACGCCGGTGAAGCGCTGGGGCCAGGACATTGGTCCCGTCGGAGGTCCCGTCGGGAGGCCCGCCCCGGCGCCGCTGAAGGCGGTCTGATGGGACTCTGGGACTGGACGCTGCAGGCCTACGCCCGCCCCGGCGTCCCGGAAGCCTGCCTCGCGCTGCAGGACGAGCACGGACAGAACACCTCGCTGCTGCTCTGGGCGGTCTGGGCCGAGATCGCCGACCGGGCCCTGCTGGCCCGCGCCGCTGACCTCGCCCACCGCTGGGATGACCTGGCCCTGACGCCGATCCGCGCGGTCCGCCGGGCGCTGAAGCCGCCCGTTCCGGGGATCGCCGACGGCGCGCGCGCCGACCTGCGCGAAGATGTGAAGGCGGTGGAGCTTCGCTGCGAGCGCGTGCTGATGGAAAGCCTGGAGGCGATGAGCCCTGGCCAGGGCGGCGCACATGCGCTGGACGCGCTGACCGCCGCGGTCGAGGCCTGGGGCCGGCCCGCGCCGCAAGGGGCGCTGGCCGAATTGGCCGGGGCGCTGGGATAGGGCTTGGGCTAGGATCCGGCGTGCGATGAACGACGACGACCTGACGCCTTCGGAAGAGGAGCTCCTGCGGGCCCGGCTCGCTGAGCTCAAGCAGGAGCATGCCGACCTCGACGCCTCCCTTCAGGCCATCGCGCTCTCGCCCCTGCCTGACATGCTGCTGGTCGGCCGCCTGAAGCGGAAAAAGCTCGTCCTCAAGGACGAGATCAGCCGGATCGAGGATCTGCTCACCCCGGACATCATCGCGTAGCTTCCGAGGGGCAGGAAGCTACCCGCCCCGCCGCTCGCGCTTCTTCGCGTACATGGCCGCATCCGCCTCGGCGACGATGGCCTCGGGCTCCAGGTCCTGGCCGATCTCGCGGACGCCCCAGGAGATGTGGATCGGCGCCGACCAGTCGCCGACCCGAAGCGGCTCGGCCTCGATGGCGCGGGCCAGCGCCGCGGCCTTGGCCTCGGCCACGGCCTTGTCGGCCTGCACCAGGATCACCGCGAACTCGTCGCCGCCCATGCGGCCCACCAGGTCGCTTTCGCGCACGTGGGCGCTCAGCCGTTCGGCCACCGCCCTCAGCACGGCGTCGCCTGCGGCGTGGCCCAGACGGTCGTTGACCCCCTTCAGATCGTCGAGGTCGAAGTAGACCAGGCTCGCCGGCGCGCCATAGCGTTGCGCGAACGTGCGGATGCGGCCGAGTTCGCGGATCAGCGCGCGGCGGTTCAGCAGCGGCGTGAGCGCGTCGCGGTCGGCCAGGTCCTCGGTTTCCTCGAGCCTGGCCTTCAGCCGACCGACCTCGGTGCGCAGGTCGTCGATCTCGCCGATCAGGGTCTTGAGCGCGGTGCGCACCGCCGGCGTCAGCTCCGCCTCCGGCACGCCCAGGAACTCGGTGGTGTCCGCAGGCGCGGCCCGCACCTGCGCGCCTGCCTGGGCGAGGTTGTGTCGCCGCATGGCCGAGAAGGGCTCGTTTCGCGCGCCGGTTATTTTCATGGGCCGTGGGTCCAGGCGAGAATCAGCGACGCGACGAGACTTTGCCAAATCTAGCCGCGCGCGGTTGCCCCTGCAAAGTCGGCGCCTATACTCCGCGCCCTTCGGACGAGAGGGGCCCCGTCACGCCATGAGCGCGAAATCAGCGCCCGTCGCCATCATCATGGGCAGCCGCTCGGACTGGCCGGTGCTGCGTCACGCCGCCGAGATGCTGGAGAGCCTGGGCGTGCACTACGAGGCCAAGGTGGTCTCCGCCCACCGCACGCCCGAGCGGATGTACGCCTTCGCCAAGGGGGCCAAGGCCGCCGGCGTCAAGGTGATCATCGCCGCGGCCGGCGGCGCGGCGCACCTGCCCGGCATGACCGCCTCGTTGACCGACCTGCCGGTGCTGGGCGTGCCGATCGAAACCAAGGCGCTTAAGGGCATGGATTCCCTGCTCTCCATCGTCCAGATGCCGGCCGGCGTGCCGGTGGGCACGCTCGCGATCGGCGAGGCGGGCGCCAAGAACGCGGGCCTAATGGCGGCCAAGATCCTGGCGCTCTCCGATGACGCGATCGCCGAGCGGGTGGCCGCCTTCGGGGCGCGCCAGACCCGGTCCATTCCCGAGACGGTCGAGGACGCTTAGAGGGCCATGCCCGTCCTGCCGCTCGCCCCCGGCGTCGCCATCGGCATCATCGGCGGCGGCCAGCTGGGCCGCATGCTGACACTGGCGGCGGCCGAACTGGGGTTCGACACCGTCATCCTGGAGCCGGAGCCCGACAGCCCCGCCGGCCGGGTCGCCGCCCACACCATCGTCGCGCCCTACGACGACCCGCAGGCGCTGCAGGCGCTGGCGTCGACCACCTGCGTGGTCACCTACGAGTTCGAGAACGTGCCGGCCGGCGCCGTGGCGCGCCTGGTCGAGATGGGCATGGAGGTCGCGCCGGGGCGCCTGGCGCTGGCCGTGGCCCAGGACCGGCTGGAGGAGAAGAGCTTCCTCAACGCCAGCGGCGTCGCCACCGTCGCCTTCGCCGCCGCCACCACGGCTGAGGAAGCCGCCCAGGCGGTGGCCCGCGTCGGCGCGCCCGCGCTGATGAAGACGCGGCGGGAGGGCTATGACGGCAAGGGTCAGCGCTGGGTGGAGCACGCCGCCGAGGCGCCCGCCGCCTTCGAGGCGCTGGGCGGCGTCCCGGTGATCGTCGAGGCGGCCTGCGACTTCGTGCGCGAGCTGTCGGTGATCGCCGCGCGCGGGCGCGATGGCGCGACCGCCGTCTATCCGCTGGCCGAGAACCACCACGAAGGCGGCATCCTGCGCCGCTCCATCGCGCCGACCTGGGTCACCCGCCCCATCGCCGACCAGGCCGAGCGGATCGCCGCGCGCGTGCTGGCCGGCCTCGACTACGTCGGCGTGATCGGCATCGAGCTCTTCGAGATGGCCGACGGGCGCCTGCTGGTGAACGAGTTCGCGCCGCGGGTGCACAACACCGGCCACTGGACCCAGGACGGCTGCGAGGTCGACCAGTTCGAGCAGCACATCCGCGCCATCTGCGGCTGGCCCTTGGGCCCGACCCATGCCACGGCCCAGGTCGAGATGCTGAACCTGCTGGGCGACGAGGCTGAGGCCTGGGCCCGGCTCGCCGCCGAGCCGGAGACCCGCCTGCACCTTTACGGCAAGCGCGAGACCAACCCCGGCCGCAAGATGGGCCACGTCAACAGAGTGAAGCCGCTCGCGCCATGAGCATCGGCTTCTATGAGGAAAACGCCGAGGATTTCTTCCGCCGGAGCGCCGACGCCGACATGCTGCCGGCGCTCACCCGCTTCGCCGCGATGCTGCCCGCCGGCGGCCGCGTTCTCGACGCCGGCTGCGGCTCGGGCCGCGACGCCAAGTCCTTCGTCGCCCTGGGGTTCCGGGTGACCGCCACCGAGGCCGCGCCGAAGCTCGCCGCGCTCGCCCGCGCCCACACCGGCCTCGACGTGCAGGTGATGACCTTCGACCAGATGGCGTGGCGCGAGGCGTTCGACGGCATCTGGGCCTGCGCCTCCCTGCTGCATGTGCCTCGCGGCGACCTGCCCGCGACCCTGGCTCGCCTGCGTGAGGCCCTGGCGCCCGGTGGCGTCTGGTTCATGTCCTTCAAATACGGCGACCAGGAGCGCGAGGCCAACGGCCGGCGGTTCACCGACCTGGACGAGGCCGGCGCCGCGGCCCTCCTCGCGCAGACGCCGGGCCTGGATCTGGTCGAGATGGAGGTCACCGGCGACGTGCGGCCGGATCGCGCCGACGAACGCTGGCTAAGCCTCTTCTGCCGGCGGGTGGACTGATCGCCCATATCGCGCCCGCCCCAACGCCTCCGCCAGGCCGGCGACGAACTGCGAAGGCCTGAGCCTGGTCGTCGCCTTCCACTTCTCGAACGCCATCACGTCGGCGATCCGGCGGTCGGTGAAGGCCTGCGCCGCCTCGGCGCCCGAGGCCAGCCGCACGGCCAGCGCCCCGGTAAGGATGCCGGCCAGCAGCACGCGCTTCGAATAATGGTTCTCGTCGGTGGCCGTGTCGCCCGCCCAGCGCCAGAGGGCGTCAGCGCTCTCCC
Source organism: Phenylobacterium sp. (assembly GCA_045802455.1). Classification (GTDB taxonomy): domain Bacteria; phylum Pseudomonadota; class Alphaproteobacteria; order Caulobacterales; family Caulobacteraceae; genus Phenylobacterium. The sequence goes on from JBJMQX010000090.1 coordinate 5,659, forward strand.
ACGCCAGCCGGCCGCCGAGCGCCAGGTTGTGCGGCAGGGCCAGGAACCCCGTCCAGCGGCGAACCGCCGCCTCGTCCGCCATGGCCGCTTCCAGCCGCGCCGCGACGGCGCGCGCAATCCGCTCGCGGATCTTCAGGGCGCCGGCGTCGACGGCGGCCAGGGCGGCCAGCGCCCGCGCGTCATGCCGGCGCGAGAGCAGGGCGGCGAGGTCTTCCGGGCCTCTCGGCAGCAAGAGCCCGGTCTCGCCCGCGGAAAGCCCACAGGCCGCACCGGCCGCAACCGCCATCCGATCCGTCCAGCCCTGCGACAGCGCCAGGATCAGCGCGGCGTCCAGCACCCGCTGCTCGGCCTCGCTCGCCCAATCGGTCCCTAGATGGTCCATGCGAGGCAATCTAGCCCCTCCGGAAGCCCGCCGCACGCCGTGGACATCGCGGGCTCGTTCTGCTATCTGGCGCCGCTCAACCCGAAGGGTCACACCTTCGGGCGTTCCATTTTTGCACGCTCGCCGCCTTGCGCTGGTCGGTGCGGGCGACAGGCGTAGGCAGGAGAGGTTCCTCTGGTTCAGATTTTCGTCCGCGACAACAACGTCGACCAGGCCCTGAAGGCGCTGAAGAAGAAGATGCAGCGCGAGGGCTCGTTCCGCGAGATGAAGCGGCACGTGCACTACGAGAAGCCCTCCGAGAAGCGCGCCCGCCAGAAGGCCGAGGCCGTGCGCCGCGCCCGCAAGCTGGCCCGCAAGCGCGCCCAGCGCGAAGGCCTGATCGCAGCCCCGAAGAAGCCGGCCGCGAGATAGCCGCCAAGGTAGCGCTTAATTCAGTAAATTCATGCCTATGTAGGGGCCGCGTCTTCCAGGGCGCGGCCTTTGTGTTTCACGGCCAAGGCGCGGTCTTCGGTCGCTGCGGCGGCCAGTCAACTGGTGAAACTGGGTTCCGCGTCCTATTTTCAGTTCCTTGGCGCCAACGCCAATTCAGACGGTCAAACTGATGAACCTGCGACTTCTGGCAATCTGGGGCGTCGTCATCGTCGTCCTGATCGGGCTCTATTCGATGGTGACGGGCGGCGGCAAAGCCGCCAGCGCCAGCGAGATTACCTACTCGCAGCTCCTCTCGAAGGTGAACGCGGGCCAGGTGCACAACGCCGAGATCCGCGGCGCGCAGGTGACCGTCACGGGCCAGGACAACAAGAGCTTCACGGCCATCACGCCGAACAACCAGGACGACCTGGTCAAGCGGCTGGAAGGCGCCGGCGCCAACATCACGGTGAAGTCGCCCGGCGGTTCGCCCGTGGTGGGCCTGCTGCTGAACGCGCTGCCCATACTGCTGCTGGTCGGCGTCTGGATCTTCTTCATGCGCCAGATGCAGGGCGGCGCCCGCGGCGCCATGGGCTTCGGCAAGTCGAAGGCCCGCCTGCTGACCGAAAACAAGAACCGCGTCACCTTCGACGACGTGGCCGGCGTCGACGAGGCCAAGGACGAGCTCTCCG
>JBJMQX010000091.1:0-65918 GCA_045802455.1 Phenylobacterium sp.
ATTGCGCGAGCCATGTCTCCCATGTGCAGGGTGGTCGTCGCGTAGCCAGACAGGTTCCACTCCGTGACCCGGTCCGCGATGAGCGTCTGGAGGACCTTGCGCTCTTCAGTATGGCGCGCGTCCAGGTAGACGCGGTCGTAGCGGGTCTGGATGCCGAGACTGGATTCCGTTTCCATCCCAGCGAACATGCTTTCCACGTCGTAACGGACCTCGCCGCCGAGCACCGTACGGCGATCGTTCTGACCATGCTGATCCCCATGCACCGGATCGTCGAGGAAGTGGGTGAAATTATTGAACAGGGTGAGTTGGCTGCGGACCGCATAGGCGACCCCGCTGAGCTTCCCGCCACCGAATCCGTAGGCCGCCTCGCCGGAGAGGCTCATCCGCTCCGACTGGCCTCCGTCGGATGGATCCAGCGTCCCCAGCCGGCCGATCAGCCCCGAACGGATTGCCCGCTCCGGTTGGTCCGTCGTGGCATTCCAGATGCCTCGATAGTAGAGGCCGGTGATCGCGAAGCCATCATTGCGGTCGCCGACCACATAGCGAACGGCGGCGTTGTACTTGCGCAGGTTGTCGGGGTGTTCCCAGGGACCGTCGAGGTGCACGGCTTCGCCCGCGACGACCAGCCGATGCTCCTCGCCCAGACTGAAAGTCGTCCCGGCGAACAGCCGCGCGTCGCCGACTGTGCCGAGGCTGGCGTTGACCGTCGTATCGAGGTCACGAACCAGCCCCACGTGGTCGGAGCCCACGGAGGAGAAGTCCCCCTCGTCGGCGTAATAGGGGCCCTTCGTGAAGTGCACGCCCGAGGCCAGCTCGGGGATCAGGAAGTTGAGGTCGGTGTAGCCCTGGCCATGGGCGTGGACACGGGCGTTGACCGGCATGCCGCCGACGAAGGTCGCCAGGTCGGTGCCGTGGTCGAGGTTGAAGCCGCGCAGCAGGTACTGGTTGGCCTTGCCCTCGCCGGAATGGACCGTGACCACCAGGCCCGGGACGGTCTCCAGCAGCTGGCCCACCCGATAGACCGGCCGCAGCTCCAGCTCCTGCTTGGTGACCGCGCCTTCCGAGGAGGTCGTCGCCTTGCCGATCAGGTCCAGTGTCGAGGCGGTCACCACCACCTCCGAGACCTGGGCGCCTTTGGCGGCGGCCTCCTCCTCCACGGAGGCGGCCTGCGCCGCAGTCGCCGCACCAAGGGCGGCCGCGCCGGCGAGAAGCAAACCTACTTTCACGGGATCAAGCCTCACGGTCGCGCTCGGCCGGCGCGTTGGCCGCGGAGGCTCGCGACGTCCAGCACCAGGCGCCGCCAGGCCAGCCACACGCCCGTGCCGACGCCCAGGCTGGCCGCCGACAACAGGATGAGGACGATCGCCGCCCAGAGCGCGCCCTGGCGGTAGCCGGGGACGAAGTCGAGCCGGTGCAGGCCCTGGTGCAGCCAGCGATATCCCCGCGCCGGCGCGTCCACGTCGGCCAGCAGCGCCCCGCTCTGGGGATCGAGGTAGAGCCGCCGCCCATCGCGCAGGAGCACCCGCCAGACCGGCAGCGTCACCCGCTCGTGGTGGCTGAAGTAATAGCTGTCTTCGGAGGCCAGCAGGGCCTGGCCCGCCACCGGGCCCAACCTGCGCCCCGCCAGGGTGAGGTCGGCTGGGGTCATGGGCACGCGGCGGCCCAGCGCGTCATAGCGGGCGTTGCCGGACATGACGAAGATGCGGCCGTCCAGGGGCGCGATCCTGGCCTGCGCCGCCGCCGGCGCGGCCGCCGCCACAGCCTCCAGGGCCGCCTGCACCTGGGAGAAGGTCGCCGGCGTCCCGGCGATCCGCTGGCGCGCGTTGTCCCCGGGGCTTTCCAGGAAGCCCAAAGGGTTCATCGAGAAGAGGCCGCTCGCCACCCACGCCAGCGTCAGCAGTCCGGCGGTGAGGCCGGAGAGATGATGCCAGGTCATCAGGCCCCGGAACGGCGAGACCCTGCCGTCGCGCGATCGGCCCCAGGCGAGCACGCCGAGGTAGAGGCCGGCGACGGTCAGGAACAGGCCGGCGAGCGACGTCCAGATCACCACCTGGGTCCAGAGCGCGGTGTTCCGGCGAAGCAGGGACGGATAAAGCCAGTGCGGCACCGCGCCCAGCCAGTTCAGCGCCCGCGACCTGGCCGTGGTCCGCTGCGCCACCTCGCCGGTGACCTGCGACACGTAGAGGTCGGTCCGGGCGCCGTCCACCAGCCGCACGCGCCAGAACGGGCGGACTCGATTGAACTCTCCGCTGACCGTCCACTGGTCGCTGGCGACGGGCGTGATGTCGCCCACGCGGCCCCAGCCCGTGGCGACCGCCGCCGCCTGGGTGGGCGAGACCTGACCGAGCGGCGCGCCGGTGGCCAGGTCCACCATTCGCCGGTCACCGCCCTCGATGCGCAGGCGAAGGACGGGACTCGCCGCCAGCTGCTCGATGGCGGCGGAGTCGATCCTGGCGTCCGGCGGCGCTGCGTCGGCCATCCGGCAGCAATTCGACCAGTCGATCCTGGGCGACTGCGCCAGGCGCTCGTCCTGCGAGAGGCTCGGATAGTGCACGAACAGCATCACCGCGCCGCTCAGGCACCAGAGCAGCATCGGCACGCCCATCGCGACGCCCAGGTAGCGGTGGATCACCACCAGCCAACGCGGCGCCCAGGCCCACCGCGGCCGAACGCGCGATCCGCCCGCGACTTCAGAATGCGTAGCTGTAGGTGACATGCAGGGTGCGCGGCACGCCTCGGGAATGGACGACATAGGACGCGCCGCCCACGTCTCGGGAAGCCCGGCTGAGACGCGTGACGTACGTCTTGTCGAGGGCGTTCTCGAGGCTGAGGTTGACGCGGTGGCGATCGCCCGGCCCGAAGGTCACGTAGCCGTTCAGGTCGAGGACGCCGTAGTGGCCGTGCTGCACGGGTCCGAAGCCGACCACCCGGTCGGACACGCTGCCGACGTAGTGGGCGACCACAGACCCGCCGAAGCCGCGGCCCTGCGGATGCAGGTCGAGCTCGGCCTGGGCGATGTCCTCGGGAACCCGGTCCAGCTGCTGGCTCGCGCCCTTCTGCCGCGTCCGGGAGTGGGTGTACGAGCCCTGCAGCGAAACCGAGGGGCTCAGGTCGACATGGCCCACCGCCTCGAAACCGGTGGCGGTGACCTTGTCCGGCAGGTTGACGAAGGTGAAGACGGTCGGATCCGGCGTGTCCCCGGAAAGCTCGATCAGGTTCTTGGTCTCACGGTGGAAGCCGATGATCTCCCAACCCCAGCCCGAGCCCTGCCCGCCGATCGAGCCGTTCAGGTTGGTCGCCGTCTCGGGCTTCAGGTTCGGGTTACCGACCTCGCCGTTGTTGATCGGATCGTTGGCGAACAGCGACTCCGCGTCGGGCAGGCGGAAGGACGTGCCCGTCGCGCCGCGCACGAACAGGTTTTCGGTCAGGTCGTACTGGCCTGAGACGTTCCAGACGGTGACGCCGGAGCCGTTGTCGGGGTCGTTGTAGCGCGCGCCGGCCGCCAGGTGCGTGTGGGGTACGAGGTCCGGCGTCAGCCGCACCTGGGCGAACACCGCCTGGGTCATCTCCTTCTGCTGGGCGATGATCAGGACGTCGTCGCGGCCGCCGTAGCGCTGCAGGTCGTAGCCGACGTAGGTCTCGACGCCGCCCATCGGGGCGTACTTCAGCATGGCGTTCACGCCATAGTCGTTGAAGCCCCAGAACTCGTGGTCGTCGACGTGGGCCGTGCGGCCGCCGCCGACATTGTCGACCTCGTCGTAGTGGCTGCGCCACCAATGGTCATAGGCCTTCACGAAGAGCTGGACCTGGTCGTTGACGGTCCAGTCGAGCTTCGCCCAGGCGATGTCCTCGTTGCGCTCGTTGATCGCGCGGGCGGCGTCGGTTGGCCGGTTGAAGTCGACGAACCCCTGGACGTGCTCGTAGCTGGCGCTGAAGCGCACGTCGGGCGAGACATCGTAGGCGTACTTCAGGCCGCCGGTGGTCAGGCGGTAGCCGCGTCGGCGGTCCGTGCCGCTGGGCTCGTAGTCGGCGTCCGGATAGGGCTGGAAGCCGCGGCTCTCGTCGTAGGACGCATAGGCCACCAGCTTGTTGCCGCCGAGCGCGCCCGAGACGTAGCCGTTCACCGTGACGCTGTCGTTGGTGTCGCCGCCGACCGCGAAGCGGCCCTTCGTCGTCTCGGTGAACGGCCGGCTCACGATGTTGATCACGCCCGCCACCGCGGAGGTGCCGAAGAACAGGCCCTGGCCGCCGTCCAGCACCTCGATCCGATCGACCATGTGCGCCGGGATCGTGTCGAGCGGCGGCGTGGTGTTGTAGAGCCGGTTGGAGATCCGCACGCCGTCGAACAGGTAGAGGATCTCGTTCTGCCGCGAGCCCTGCAGCGAGGCGAAGTTGTAGGAAAACGCGCCGCTCTGGGGCGCCAGGTAGAGGCCCGGCACTGAGGTCGAGAGCACCTGGCCGACGTCCGGGAAGCTGGTGAGCTCGATCTGTCGCGACGTGACCACGTGCAGCCGGTTGCCGTATTGCGAGAGCTCGACCGGCACCGCCTCCTCGAGCTTGCCGGTGACGATGACCTCGCCGACGTCCGTGCTCGGCGCATCGGCCGCGCTGGCCTGCGTCGCCAGCGCCAGGACGGCCGTCCCCGCAGCCAGCGCGAGCTTGCCGGGCGCGCGCTGACGCGCCGTCGTCGGTTTCCCCAATTTCCCCTCCTGAGTGGCCGCCCCCGGCCTCTTGATTAGTGCGACCGCTCGAGCTGCTCTTGCTTGGCCTTCACGTCGGCGGGCCAGTCCGGCAGCGGCGTCCCGACCGGACGGCCGCCGGAGCGCAGCATCGGGTCGATGATGTAGACCTTGTGGCAGGCCGTGCAGATCTCATAGAGCTTCGCGCCCTCCACATAGACGCCGTTCGCGTCGTGCTTGGCGGCGGCCGCCTTGGCGAGCACCGCCTCGGCGGTGAGCTGCTGCGCAAACTTCATCCAGTCGGCCTTGGTCGCGTACTTCGGCACCTCACGCGGCCGACCCGGAAGCTGCAGGTCGTTCCCCGCTTCGATGAGGGCGGCCGCGCCGCTCTCCAGGGTTTCCCAGCCCTCTTCGGTGGTGGGCGCGAGCTGCTTGGTCCCCTGCGCCGTCTCCTCGGTGCCCGAGCCCTTCCAGTAGGTGAAGGCGGCCGGGTCGACGACGTGACCCATGAATTCCGGGATGTCCAACGTGGTGACATCGAACTTCGGCGCGGGCTCAGCGGGCTTCTGCGGCTGACAGGCGGCCAGGGCCAATGCGCAGGCGGAAAGGACGAGAAGGCGCTTCAAGGCGGTTTCCCCAACTTATGTTGGCCGCAGCCTTACTTTGCAAAGTGAGTCGGGGTCCGGTTAAATACGGTCTCCGGGGGGTTACAAGAGGTTACAGGGCGCTTGGAAGCGGGCGGCGAGATCGCGGAGCTGGCGGCGGGATTGCGCGCGCGCCACGCGCTCGGCCGTTCCGAAGGGCTGAACCGGCTTTTCGACTACCTCGCCCAATGCTCCGCCGCCGGCCAGCGGCCGAAGGAGTTCGAGGTGGCCGCCGCGGTGTTCGGGCGCGGCGCGGCGTTCGACGGCTCTCAGGACGCCAGCGTTCGCGTCGCCGTCCACCGCCTGCGCGGCAAGCTGGACGACTTCTACGCCGGTCCGGGCCGCGACGACCCGGTGCGGCTGGCGCTCCCCAAGGGCGAGTACCGGATGGTCGCCGAGGCGCGGCCGCAGGCCGTCCCGCCAGCAAGGACTGCGCCGTGGCGCCGCTACGCGCTCGTCGCCGCCGGGCTGCTGCTGGCGCTGAACCTCGGGATCTGGACCGCCTTCTGGCTGACCCACGGCGCCGACCGCAGCCTTGAGCGCGCGCGGGCCAGCGCGCCCTGGGCCGACCTGCGGCGCGGGGAAGCGCCGACGCTGCTGGTGCTCGGCGACTACTACATCTTCGGCGAGATCGACGAGCAGGCGGGGATCAACCGGCTGGTCCGGCAGTACTCGATCAACTCGGCGGCGGACCTCGACGACTGGCTGATGGACAACCCCAAGGCCATGGGCAAGTACCGCGACCTCGACCTCTACTACCTGCCGGTGGGCGCCGCCTTCGCCCTGCGCTCGATCGTGCCGGTGGTCAGCCATGGGGCCGGGCGCGGCGAGACGGTGCGCGTGGTGATGGCGTCGGACCTCACGCCGGACATGCTGAAGCGCAGCAACATCGTCTACCTGGGCTATCTCTCGGGCCTGGGCATGCTGCGAGCGCCGGTGTTCGCCGGCTCCCGCTTCGCGGTCGGCGAGACCTATGACGAGTTGGTCGATGGCGTGACGCACCGGCGCTATGTCAGCCAGCAGGGCCGCCCCGGGCCGGACGACGCCAACCGGCGCGACTACGGCTATGTCGCCGCCTTCCGCGGACCCTCGGGCAACCGCATCGTGGTGATCGCCGGAGCCCGCGACTCCGGCCTGCAGGAGGCGGCGAACGCGCTGGCCGACCCCGACGCCCTGCGGGCCCTGCGCAAGGCGGCCAGGGGCGCAGACAGCTTCGAGGCGCTTTACGAGGCCGAAGGGTTGGGCCGCGCCAGCCTTGGCGGCCGCCTGCTGATCGCCGCGCCGCGCACCAAGGTCGATCCCTGGACGGCCCAGCCGAACCTCAGCTTCCCCATCGGGTAGGGGCGGCGGCCAGCGGCGCCGGCGCTTCGGCCGGACGGCGGCGGACCGGATGCAGCATCTGGCCCAGCCAGTCGCGGGCGATGGGCGCGGGCAGCCCGATCTTCGCAGGCAACCGGCCGGCGGGCATGTTCAGCGTCCCGAACAGCCAGTCGAACACCACCAGCTGGCCGCCGAAGTTCCTGTCGTAGGCTTCCCGCTGATCGGCGTGGTGCCACTGGTGATAGTTGGGCGAGGCGACGATCCAGCGCAGCGGGCCGAAGTCCACGCGGACGTTCGCGTGCAGGAAGACGGCGTGCCAGCGGTAGATCAGGGCATAGGCCAAGAGCGGGCCCGGCGAGAACCCCAGCAGCACGCCGGGCGTGGCGATGATCGCGGCGTTGACCAGCTGATCCAGCGGGTGGACGCGGTGGCCGGCGAGCCAGTCGAGCTTCTCGCTGGAATGGTGCACCTCGTGCAGCCGCCAGAGCGCCGGGATCGCATGGGTCATCCGGTGCGCCCAGTAGAAGGCGAAGTCGGAGATCAGGAGGATCTCGAGAAACTGCAGCCAGGCCGGCTGGCCGCGGACCGTCACGCCGATGACGTCCGGCAGCAGGGGCCGCACCTGCATCGCCAACAGCGCCCTGACCGCGCCGATACCCAACGCGATCAGCGTCCCGCTCAGGAAGACGTGGAAGATGTCCGTCGTCAGCCGCCGCCAGTCGGGGGCGACACGGCGGATCGGCCGCCAGCGCTCCAGGGGAACGAACACCAGCGCCAGCGCCAGCAGCAGCATCAGGTCGGACCGCGACATCGCCCCCAGTCTTAGCTGGCCAGGGTGAGCAAACGTCTAACCCGCGCTAACGAAGCCGCTTGCGGCCGCCCGAAGCGGCGCCGTTGACAGGCCGCCGCATTGTCGTATTGTATGAGTGTATGCATACACAGGCCCAAGCACTGGAAATCCTGCGGCTCGAGAACACGGGCGTGCCGATCTATGTGCAGCTGCGCGAGCAGTTCCTGCGAGTGATGGGCCAGGGGCTGCTACGGCCCGGCGACCAGATGCCGACGATGCGCCAGGTCGCGGTCGCCCTGCGCGTGGACCTCAACACCGTGCGTCACGCCTACGACGAGCTGGAGCGCCTGGGGGCGCTGGTGCTGGTCCGCGGGCGGGGCAGCTTCGTGGCCGAGCCGCCGCCCGTGATCGAGGGCCCGGCGCTGGCCGAGCAGACCGACAACCTGGCGCGCCAGACCCTGGCCGCCGCCGCCGCCCAGGGGATCGACCCCCTGGCGCTTTCTGAACGCATCGCGGCCCTGGCCGCGGCGAAGGAGGAGATCCGATGAGCAACAACTATGTCCCGGGGGTGGCCTATTCGGCCCCGAATTTCGCCCGGGTCCGCAGCAGCGGCGGCGGCGGCCCCAACGGCCCGGCCATGCTGCTGGCCGCCGTCTTCTGGGGCTTCGCGGCGCTGGCCTTCGAGGAGGGCGCGCGCCACGGGACCTACTGGCCGTTCTGGGTCGGCGCTGCTCTGCTGATCCTGGGCGTGCTCACGCCGATGTCGCTGAAGATGGCCAACCAGTGGGAGCGGGCGGTGGTCCTGCGGCTCGGCCGGCTGCAGGCGGTCCGCGGTCCGGGCATCTTCTTCATCGTGCCGGTGATCGACGACGTCTCGTCCTGGCTCGACCAGCGGATCCAGACCACCGAGTTCAACGCCGAGCAGGCGCTATCCAAGGACACCGTGCCGGTGGACGTCGACGCCGTCGTCTTCTGGCAGATCCACGACCCGGAGCGCGCGGCCCTGGAGATCACCGACTATCGCTCGGCCATCAGCCGGGTCGCCCAGACGTCGCTCCGCGAAATGGTCGGCTCGTCGCTGCTGTCGTCGCTGCTGTCGGACCGCAAGCAGGGCGATGAGCTGCTGCGCGAGGAGATCGGGCGCAAGACCGCCGACTGGGGCGTCACCGCCATCTCGGTGGAGATCCGCGACATCGGCGTGCCGGCCGCCCTGCAGGACGCCATGAGCCGCGAGGCCCAGGCGCAGCGCGAGGCCGCAGCCCGTATCCACCTGGGCCAGGCCGAGCAGCTGGTGGCGCAGAAGTTCGTGGAGGCCGCCGAGATCTACGCCAAGAGCCCGGCTGCCCTGCAGCTTCGCGCGATGAACATCATCTACGAGACCACCAAGGAGCGCGGGGCGACCATCCTGATGCCGACGGCCATGGTGGACGCGATGAACCCGGGCGGCGTGCTGGGCCTGGTCAACGCCGCCCAGGCGGCCAAATAGTTTTTCGTCCGAGAGGGGGCTTTCCGATGACGCGTGTACTGGTGCAGTGGATCGTGGCGCTGACCGTCTCGGCGCTGGTGATGGGCGCGGTGCTGGCCGGCGCGGCGCGTGCCCAGACAGGTGTGGCCCAGGAGGCGGCCGGCGATTGGCACGGCGCGATCCACCTGCCGACCGGCGACCACCGCCTCGCCCTGGAGATCACCGGCAAGCCGGGCGCCTATGCCGGCCGGCTGCTGAGCCCGGAGGTCACCGATACCTGGACGGCGCTCAGCGACGTGAAGGTCGCCGACGGCCGGTTGTCCTTCGCGCTGCCGGCCATCCGGGCGACCTATCTGGGCCGCTGGGACGCCGCCGCCCACGCCTGGGTCGGACAGTGGACGCAGGGGATCGACTATCCGGTCACCTTCGAGACGGGGAAGCTACCGCCGCGGCCCGTCATCGCCGGCCTCGACGGGGTCTGGTCCGGGGCGGTGATGTCCGGGGCCGGAACCAAGCTGCGAATCCTCCTGCGCATCCACACCAGCGCCTCGGGGACCATCGTGCTGATGGACGTTCCCGATCAGCTCGCGGCCGGCATCCCGATCCCGACCCTGGCCCGAGACGGCCAGAAGGTGACCTTCGACCTGAAGGCCGCCCGCGCCAGCTACGAGGGCCAGCTCAGCGCCGACGGCAAGAGCCTGACCGGAACCTGGACACAAGGCGTCGCCATGCCGCTCAACTTCACCTGGTCGGCCCCGCAGACCGCCGTTGCGCGGCGGCCGCAGACGCCCGTGAAGCCCTACCCCTACCGCGAAGAGGAGGTGGCGATCGCCAGCGCGCCGGGCGTGACGCTGGCCGGCACGCTCACCCTGCCGCCGGGCAAGGGCCCGTTTGCGGCCGCCGTGATGATCACCGGCTCGGGCGCCGAGGACCGCGACGAGACCATCATGGGCCACAAGCCCTTCGCGGTGATCGCCGACCGGCTGACCCGCGACGGGATCGCCGTGCTGCGCGTCGACGACCGCGGCTTCGGCAAGTCCACCGGCGATTACGTCAAGGCCAGCACTCAGGATTTCGCCGTCGACGCCGCCGCCCAGGTGGCCTGGTTGCGCAAGCGCCCCGACATCGATCCCAGGCGTGTGGGCCTGATCGGCCACAGCGAGGGCGGGCTGATCGGCCCGATGGTGGCGGCCAGGGACCCGAGGATCGCCTTCGTGGTGATGATGGCCGGCCCCGGCGCGCCGCTCGGCGAGGTGCTGGCCGCCCAGCGCGCGGCGCTCGCCCCGGGGATGGGGATCGGCAAGGCGCAGCTGGATCAGAGCCAGGCGCTGGTGGACAGGGCCGTGGTCGCGATGCACGGCGCTAAGGACCAGGCCGATGCCGAGGCCCGCGCGCTCGCTGTGCTGACCCCCGCCTACGCCGCGCTCGGCCAGCCGCAGGGGGCGGTGATGGCGGCCAAGCAGCTCAGCTCGCCGGAGATGCGCAACCTGATGGAATACGATCCGCGCCCGACGCTTGCGCAGGTGAAGGCGCCGATCCTGGCGCTGAACGGCTCGAAGGACATGCAGGTCCCGGCCGACATGGACCTGGACGCGATCCGTGACGCCACCAAGGCCAACAAGGATGTCACCATCGTCAAGCTTCCCGGCCTGAACCACCTCTTCCAGACCGCCCCTACCGGCGCCGTGGGCGAGTACGCCGATATCGAGGAGACCGTCGCCCCGATCGCCCTCGACACCATGTCGGCCTGGATCGTGAAGCATACGCGCGCCGCCGCGCGGCGATGAGGCGGCGCGACCCGCGCCTCTTGTCGCGGCGGGCGATGGACAGCATCGCCCGTCCGATCGCGAACTTCGGCGTCATCGAACGTCGGGCGACCCTGGCCGCTGTGGCGGTCGTCATCGTCCTGGCGTTCGGAATCGCTCTGGCGATCCGGGCTGACTCGCATCGGAGAGTCGCCGATATCCAGGCGGCGCTGAGCGCAAAGGGGCTCGGTGCAGCTCGAATCGAGCCCGTCCTGAAGCGGGTCTATGTCTGCAAGCATGCCTATGTCTGGCGAACCGCCAGCCGCAACGGTTCCGCCTGCACCGACAGCTTCTCGTCCCGGGTGGTCATCTACGACGCTGGCCAGCAGCCCTTGGTGAAATGCTGGGAGAAATCGGACACGGTGGGTTGGCGTCTGCGGCCTTGCCCCGCTAGCTAGCCACATGCACAAGCCTGCCCTCGGCCTCGCCTTCATCGCTCTGATTGCATCGTCACCCGCCTCGCTGGCCGCGGCCGCCAAGCCGCCGCCTGCCGACCTCGTCATCTGGGGCGGGCCGGTCTACACCGCCGACGACGCCAAGCCGACGGCGCAGGCCGTGGCGGTCAGCCATGGGCGCATCGCCTTCGTCGGCGCGCGGGCCGGCGCCCAGGCGCTGGTCGGGCCGAAGACCCGCGTCGTCGACCTGCACGGGGCGGCGCTGTTCCCCGGCTTCACCGACAGCCACGCCCACCTGCGCGAGATCGGCGACCGGGAGCTGACGCTCAACCTGGAGGGCTCGGCGTCGGCCGCCGAGGTCGCCCAGCGGCTGAAAGCCTGGATCGCCGCCCATCCCGGCCAGCGCGAGATCGTCGGCCGCGGCTGGATCGAGACCGGCTGGCCCGAGGGCCGCTTCCTGCAGCGCTCCGACATCGATCCGGTCTCCGGCGACACGCCCGTGCTGCTGCGCCGGGCCGATGGCCACGCCCTGGTCGCCAACACCGCAGCGCTCAAGGCCGCGCACATCGACGAGGCCACGCCCGCGCCCGAAGGCGGGCAGATCTTGAAGGGCCCGGACGGCAAGCTCACCGGCATGCTGGTCGACAACGCCATGCGCCTGGTGGGCGGCGAGCGGCGCCCCGGCAGCGGCGTCGACCCGGAGCTGGCGCTGAAGGCGGCCTTCCGCGTCGAGACGGCCTACGGCTGGACCGGCGTCCATTCTATGAGCGTCGCCTGGGCCGACGTGCCCCGGCTCGAGGCGATGGCCAAGCGCGGCGAGGCGCCCTTGCGCATCTACAACATGGTGGACGCCGAACAGGCCGGGCCGCTCATCGCCAACGGCCCGCGCGCCACGCCGGACGGGCGGATCACCACGCGCGGCATCAAGCTCTACATGGATGGCGCCCTGGGCTCGCGCGGCGCCAAGCTCTTCGAGCCCTATGCCGATGCGCCCGCGATCACCGGCACCTTCGTCACCCCGCCCGACGTCATGCGCGGCTACCTGGCCAAGGCGCTGGCGGCCGGCCTGCAGGTCTCAACCCACGCCATCGGCGACCGCGGCAACGCCACGGCGCTGGACCTCTACGAGGAGGCATTCAAGGCCGCGCCCGCCAAAGGTCACGCCGCGCGCTGGCGCATCGAGCACGCCCAGATCGTCCGGCCCATCGACATTCCGCGGTTCCATGTCGACGGGGTGATCGCCTCCATGCAGCCCAGCCATGCGATCGGCGACTTCCACTTCGCCAAGGCGCGCCTGGGCCTCGCCCGGCTGAAGGGCGCCTACGCCTGGAAGAGCCTGCTGGACTCCGGCGCCGTGGTGGTCGGCGGCTCGGACGCGCCGGTGGAGCGTGGCGCCCCGCTGATCGAGTTCTACGCCGCCGTCGCGCGCAAGGACCTGAAGGGCTACTCCGACGCCGACTGGCATCCGGAGGAGACGCTGAGCCGCGGCGAGGCGCTGAAGCTGTTCACGTCTTCGGCCGCCTACGCGCGCTTTGCGGAACAGGACCTCGGCACGATCAGCGTCGGCAAGCGCGCCGACCTCTCCGCCTTCTCCGTCGACCTGATGACCGCGCCCGTCGCGGAGATCCCCAAGGGCCACGCGGTGCTGACCGTCGTGGACGGCCAGGTGGTCTACGAGAGGCGCTGAAGCACGGCCTCGGTGATCCGCGCGCAACGGGCGCCCATGAATGGATAGGCGCCGACCAGCACCTCGCCCAGCCGGGCGTCCAGCGCCTCGCGCAGGCGCTTGCGGGCGCGGTGCAGTCGGGTCTTCACCGTCTCCGGATTGATCCCCAGGTGGGTCGCGGTCTCCTCGACGGAGAGCTCCTCGACCTCGCGCAGGACGAACACCAGGCGGAAGGGCTCGGGCAGCTCGTCGACGGCCTGCTCCACGATCCGGCGGATCTGCCCGCGGGCGGCGTCGGCTTCCGGATCCTCGCTCGGCGAACTGCCGGGGAAGGTCAGCACTTCGGCGCTCGTCTGGGCCGCCTCGACCTCGTCCAGATCCACGGTCGGCCTGCGCCGCCGCAGCCGTCCGTGCGCCTCGTTGAGCACGATGCGAGTCAGCCAGGTGGCGACGCCCGCCTCGCCGCGGAAGCCCTCGATGGCGGCGAAGGCGCGGGTGTAGGCCTCCTGCAGCACGTCCTCGGCCTCGGCGTCGTCGCGCACCACGGCGCGGGCCACCCGGAAGAGCCGCTGGTTGCAGCGCTGCATGATCGCCCGGAACGCCTCGCGGTCGCCCGCCCGGGCGCGGGCCACGACATCGGCTTCCGGCAGGCGGTCGTAATCCAGGACGCGGACGAGGGACATGGCGGCTCCTATTCTTACACCTCGTTGGATGCGCGCGCGCGCCGCAGGTTCCCGGGAACTTTCGGGACGGCGCTCCATCCAATGCGCGTGGCCGCCCTTGGTGACGGCCGACGTGCAATCAGAGAGACCGAACATGCTCAAGCTCATCGCCTCAGCCAGCGCGGCCGTGGCCCTCATGGCCGCCGGCGGCGCCTATGCGCAGGCCGGCAAGCTCAACGACGCCCAGATCGCCCACATCGCCTACACCGCCGGCAACATCGACGTCGCCGCCGGCAAGCAGGCGCTGGCCAAGTCGAAGGACAAGGCCGTCCGCGACTTCGCCCAGGAGATGGTCCGCGACCACACCGCGGTGAACGACCAGGCGCTGGCGCTGGTCAAGAAGCTGGGCGTCACGCCGCAGGACAACCCGACCAGCCAGGCGCTCTCCAAGGACGCCGCCGCGAAGCTGGCCAGCTACGCCAAGCTGAACGGCAAGGCCTTCGACAAGGCCTACGTCGACAACGAGGTCGCCTACCACAAGACGGTCAATGGCGCGCTCTCGACCCAGCTGATCCCCGGCGCCCAGAACGCCGAGCTGAAGAGCCTGCTGCAGACCGGGCTGAAGCTCTTCCAGTCGCACCAGCAGCACGCCGAGCACCTGGCGGCGACCCTCAAGTGACGACCCCGCGGCGGGCGTTGGCCGGACTGCTCGGGGCGGCGCTGGCCGTCGCCCCGCTGCCGGTGCTGGCGGCGGGCCACGTCTATCCAGTCGTGATCCGCCAGATGGCGTTCGCCCCGCCGCCGGCGCACCTGCGGGTGGGCGACGTCATCGAGTGGGCCAACGACGACATCTTCCTCCACTCGGCGACCGCCAAGGACCACAGCTTCGACGTGACTCTGAAGCCGAAAGCCCGCGTCCGCATGCCGCTCACCAAGGCCGGGACGTTCGATTTCATCTGCCGCTACCATCCCGGCATGAAGGGCAGGCTGGTGGTGGGTCCCTAGGATCGCTATGTGGCCGCCTTCGTGCGGGAGGCGGCGAATGGCCGGAGGCTGGCTGATCGGGGTGCTGGTGGAGGCGGCGGGCGAGCCGCAGCCGCTGCTGCACTACTTCGCGGTCGGCCACGAGGACCAGGGCAAGTCGGAGTGGACGGCGGTGGATTGCGCGCGCGACGCCGGCCACATCGCCGCAAGCCCGGTCCGCGGCCAGGAGCCGGTGCAGGCGATCCGCGCGCTCACGCCCGCCAAGATGAAGACCCTGGGCCTCGCCCCCGGCCAGGTCCGCGCGCTCGGCTGGAAACATCCGCGGCGGTGGTTGAGCGGCTAGGCCGCCACCAGCACGCCCGCCTTTGCGCCTTCCGTCAGATGACGGTGGAAGAAGCGGGCCCAGCTGGCGGCCTCGAACTCGGGGATCTCCATGTGGCCGCCCGGATTGATGTGCATCGTCTTCTCGGCCGAGCCGAGCGCGTTGAAGAGGGCCAGGCCCTGCTCGCGCGCAGCGACGGCGTCGTCCCACTGGAACACGAACTCCACCGGGCAGGTGATCGCCCGCGCGGCCGCCTCCATATCGCTCGCGCCGGGGCGCAGGCCGGCCAGGCCCAGCACGGCGCAGCTGATCCGGGGCTCCGAGCCCACGAACGGCACGCCGATCGCCGTCCCCATGGAGACGCCCCAGTAGCCCGCCGGCCCGTCCGCGCCGACGAAGTCCAGGGACTGCACGGCGTCCAGCGCGGCCTTCCACTCCGGCACGGCCTGCTTGGTGCGATCGGCCATCAGCTTCAGCCGCTCGGGCGTCCAGCCGGTCGCGACCTGGCCGGTCACCCGCGCGCCGACCTCGCGCATGTTGGCCTCGGCCTCCTCGCGGCTGATGCGGTCGCCGTGGCCCGGCGCGTCGATGGCCAGCGTCGCATAGCCGAAGCGCCGGGCGTACTGGGCAGCGCGGATGCGGATGCCGGGCGTCTTCTTGTGCTGCGATCCGCCGTGGCCCATCAGCACGAGGGGCCGGGGCCCGGCCGCGCCCTCCGGCGCCCAGAGCACCGCCGGGACCGTGTCGCCGGCCACGCTCAGCGAGAACGAGCGGCGGACCACGCCGTCCTCCACCCGGACATCGGTGAACTCAGTCATGACGGGGTCCTCTAGCTGACCGGAACGGGCGCCTTGGAGAGGTCCACCGACCGCGCGCCATAGCGGGCGGTGAACTGCTCGGTGTCGATCTCCTCGAGCTCGATCTCGCGGGCCAGCACCTTGGCCTTCCAGGCCTCCTGGGCCGGGATGTTGGCGTGGAACTCCGGCATCACCTCGCGGCCGAACAGCTCGAGGCTGGCGCAGATGTCCTCGTGGCTGTTGCGGCCGGCCTGGTTGAGCAGGATCACCTGGTCGATGTGGCTCTGCTCGAACTTGCGCAGCTTGCGCCGGATGGTCTCCGGGCTGCCGATCAGGCCGCCAGCCAGGGCCGCGGCGGCCGCCTCCGGGTTGGCGGCCTTCCACTTCACGTACTCGCTCCACATGTCGACCGTGCCCGGCGGCGGGCGCTTGCGGTCGGGCGTGTTGTAGTAGCGCAGGCAGAACTGGAAGAAGGTCGCCCCATCGGCCTTCTCGCGCGCCTCCTCGTCGGTGCGGGCGCACATGAACATCGAGACCAGCGCGATGTTCGGGTTGACCGGATAGTCGGCCAGCTTGTCCAGCCGCTTGGTCATGCCGTTGTAGTAGGCGTGCACCCAGGCGTGGGCGGCGTCGGCGCTGACGAACTGGAAGCCCAGCGCGCCCAGCCCCTTCTCGCCGGCGTAGGCGATGGTCTGCAGCTGCGAGCAGGCGGTCCAGAGCGGCGGGTGCGGCTTCTGCCTGGGCTTGGGCAGCACGTTGCGCGGCGGGAAGTCGAAGTAGGGGCCCTTGTAGGAGTGGTTCACCTTCGTGAACATCGGAACCAGGCAGCGCACTGCGTCCTCGAAGATCGCCCGCTTCTCGCCGAACTCGACGCCGAACGGCTCCAGCTCCGTCAGCGAGGCGCTCTCGCCCATGCCGAACTCGACCCGGCCATCGGACACCAGGTCCAGCGCCGCCACCGAGGCCGCCACCTTGGCGGGGTGGTTGGTGGTCAGGTGGAAGATGCCGTGCGCCAGGCGGATCTGCTTCGTCCGTTGGCTGGCCGCGCCCAGGAACACGCCGGGCGAGGAGGAGTGCGAGTACTCCTCGAGGAAGTGGTGCTCGACCTCCCAGGCGTAGTCGTAGCCCAGCCGGTCGGCCAGCTCGAGTTGGGTGAGCGCGTTCTGGTAGAGCTCGTACTCGTCGTCCGGGCCCCAGGGCCTGGGCAGCTGCAGCTCATAGAAGATGCCGAACTTCATCGCGCGTCCTCCACCTCTGTTCTGTTGCGGCCATCACGACACAGCGGGCCGCAGCGGGCAAGCAGCCATGACTACAGATTCCGCCTCCGCCGACCTGACCGGTTGCCAGCTTGGCCGTTCGGGCGCTCAGTGAGCGCGGATATTCGAAGGAAGCCCTGCCCATGCCGCGATCCGCTCCTCTTGCCGCCGCAATTCTCGCCGGGGCGCTCGCCCTGTCGCTCGCGGCCGGCGCCGCCCAGGCCGCGGCCGACCCCGCCGTCATGGCGACGATCACCCGGATGACGGATGCGGTGAACCGCGGCGATGCGCCGACGGCCTTCGCGGCCTTCACGCCCGCGCCGATGATCATCGAGGACCTGGCGCCCTACCGCTGGCAGGGACCCGGCACGCCGCAGGCCTGGCTCGCGGGCATGGCCGCCAACGCCCAGGCGCACGGCATCACCACCATCAACATGAAGCTTTCGCCGCCCACCCGGGTCGAGGTCACGGAGGACCACGCCTACGCGATCGTGCCCGGCCGGCTCAGCTACGTGCTGAAGGACGGCCACTCCGAGCACGCCGACGGGCTGATCACCTTCCTGCTGCTGCGCGGCGCGGGCGAGTGGAAGATCGACAGCCTGGTCTGGAGCGGACCGGACGCCACCCGCTGAGCGCCATCGCCCGGTTGGCGCGTCGTGCGTTGATCTGCGTCAACGACAGGGGCCCCCGAGGCTGTTAGCCTAGAATTACCGAAGGGCTGTTAACGATGCGGCTCTGATTCCAGCAGACCCGCACACCGATGCCCGAAGCCGCCCTCGCAGCCTCTGCGAAGCTCTATCGCCCGAAGCTGGCCACCATGCTCGCGGAGGGCTATGGCCCGGCCGAGCTGCGCCATGACGCCATCGCCGGCCTCACCGTCGCCATCGTCGCCCTGCCGCTCTCCATGGCCATCGCCATCGCCTCGGGCGTCTCTCCTGACCGCGGCCTGACCACGGCGATCGTCGGCGGTTTCCTGGTCTCGGCGCTCGGCGGCAGCCGGTTCCAGATCGGCGGGCCGGCCGGGGCGTTCATCGTGCTGGTCGCCGCCACCGTGGCCCGGTTCGGCGTCGACGGGATGCTGCTGGCGGTGCTGATCTCCGGCGTCCTGCTGGCGCTGCTGGGCGTGCTGCGGCTGGGCACGCTGATCCGCCACATCCCGCACCCGGTGACCGTTGGCTTCACCAGCGGCATCGCGGTGACCATCCTGGCCAGCCAGATCAAGGACCTGTTCGGCCTGCGCCTGACGGGCGCCGAGCCCGGACCCTTCCTGCCCAAGCTCGCGGCCCTGGCCCACGCCGCGCCCACCGTCAGCTGGCCCTCTTTCGCATTGGCCGGCTCGGTGATCGCGGTGACGGCGCTGATCCGCCGCTGGCGGCCGCTCTGGCCGTCGATGCTGATCGCGGTCGCCGGCGCTGCGGCGGTCGCCGCGGGGCTGCACCTGCCGGTCGACACCATCGGCAGCCGCTTCGGCGAGCTCCCGCACGGCCTGCCGATGCCGCACCTGCCGCCGCTGACGGCGCAGAAGGTGCTGGCGGTGCTGCCGGCGGCGCTCTCGTTCACGCTCCTGGGCGGCATCGAGTCCCTGCTCTCGGCGGTGGTCGCCGACGGCATGACCGGCCGCCGGCACCGGGCCAACATGGAGCTCACCGCGCAAGGCGTCGCCAACGTCGCCTCCGCGCTGTTCGGCGGCATCAGCGTGACCGGGACGATCGCGCGAACCGCCACCAACGTGCGCGCCGGCGCCAGGAGCCCGGTGGCCGGGATGCTGCATTCGGCCTTCCTGCTGGCCTTCGTGGTGCTGGCCGCGCCGCTCGCGGGCTACGTGCCGGTCGCGGCCCTGGCGGGCGTGCTGGCGCTGGTCTGCTGGAATATGGCCGAGCGCCACGCGATCGCCCGGCTGGCGGTGCAGCCGGGACCCGCCGCGGTGCTGCTGACCACCTTCGGGCTGACGGTGGTCCGCGACCTCACCACAGGCATCATCGGCGGCTGCCTGGTGGCCGTGCTGCTGTGGGCCGCGAGGCGAGCGGGAAGCCGGATGCACGCGAGAGGCGCATCCGATTGAAGCGGGATTGAACCGGGACTAGGGTTAACCTGACGGAGCAAGAAACCGCTGGGGAGCACCATGCGAAAGTTCACTGCCGCGGCCGCGGCTATCAGCCTTATGGCCCTTTCCGCTCAACCCGCTTTCGCCCAGTACGGCATGGACAAGAAGGGTCCGAAGAACGCCGCCACGCCGGAGCTGCCGCAGTGCGCCAAGCCGCTCGGCCGCGCGGCGATCAAGGAGCCGGACAACAAGTGGTGGACCCAGTACGGCCTGGGCAGCCCGGAAACGCTGATCAAGCTGTTCGCGGCCCGCTCCAATTGCCTGCGCATCGTCGACCGCAACGGTGGCCTGGCCATGCGCAACGAAGAAGCCGCCCTGGGCGCGGGCGGCGACCTTCGCCGCGGGTCCAACATCGGCAAGGGCCAGGTCGCCGGCGCCGACTTCTTCATCATCCCGGACCTGGCGAACTCCAACTCCAACTCCGGCGGCAACTCGCTGGGTGCCGTGGCGGGTGCGTTCGGCAACCGGCTGGGCGGGTTCGGCGCGCTGGCAGGCTCGATCCGGACCAAGAAGGCCGAGGCTCAGGCCCTGGTCACCTTGGTCGACGCGCGCACCACCGAGCAGCTTTATGTGGCCGAAGGCGTGAGCCAGAAGACCGACATCTCTTTCGGCGTCGGCGGCGGCAGCTACGGCTGGAGCGGCTTCGCGGCCGCGGCCGGCGGCGGCTACGCCAACACCGACCAGGGCAAGGTGATCTCGGCGGCCTATTTCAACGCCTTCGTCGATCTGATCGGCTATCTGCAGAAGGGCGCGCCCACGGGCGAGCAGGCGAGCCAGAACGCCGGCATCCAGGCCTATTCGGTCAAGCAGGCCGTCGTGATGCGCAAGACGCCCTCGCCGCAGGCCGGCGCGGTGCGCAGCTTCAATCCCGGCGACATGGTCTTCCCCACCGGCCAGAAGAACGGCATCTGGTGGGAGGTCGACGACGAGAACGGCAATCGCGGCTGGCTGTCCTCCGCGATGATCTCGACCCACCCGTAAGCGTCCGCGCACGAGCGAATTCCGCGGTCGAGGGGCCCATGATCGACGTCGCCCATAGCAGCGAGACGCTGGAAGGCCGCATGTGGGCGGCCCTCGAGGCCTGCGGCGTGGGCCTGCTCGGCCTCACCAAGTCCGGCCTGCATCCGCAGGCGACCGCGGTGTTCGTCGATCGGCGCCGCCGGCGGCTGTGGTTCGTCACTCCGGCCGACAGCGACCTCGTGCGCAGCGTGGGCGACGGCGGCGCGGCGATGTTCACGGCCCAGGGCGAGGGCCTGCTCGCCTCGATCAGCGGCAATCTCACCCAGGAGTTCGACTCCCGCCGCCTGGCGCGGGTATGGACCGCGGCGGCGTCGGCGTGGCGGCCGCAGGGGTCAGGCGCCCCGGCGCTCGCCCTTCTGCGCATGGACTGCGTCGACGCCGAGGTCTCGCTGCCGGATCTCGGCATGGCCCGCTTCACCTGGGAACTGGCCCGCCCGCGGTTCCGGGGCAAGTCGCCGCGCGCCGCAGGCGCCCTCCAGCCGACCCTTCACTAGCCCGCTCCGCCACCGTCGGACGCGCGGCTACCCCCGAGTCGCGGGACTTCTAATATCAAAAGACAGACGCCCAGTGATTCGCCCCGGATTTGGGGCTGAAGCTATTGCAGTGTCGAGCGCCCGACATTCGCGGGGGTCAAGAAAAGGACGCCGATCATCTTTTTTTCTGCTTTCTGTTCTTAGCTGAAATAATTCTCTTCGTTCGAATGTCGAGTTCTCGACAGTCTTCGGTGGCGGTCCCCGATAACTTGAAACCGAAGCCGTACGGCGGCGTTTCAAATGCCCAATGCAAAGGCCCCTACCCACAGTGCAGAACCGCCTGCTCGAGTCCTTGTCGGACGAAGACTTCGGGCTGATCGGCCACCAGCTGGCCCAGGTCGACCTTGAGCGGGGCCGCCTGCTCTATGACCCGGGCGACGCCATCGAGGTCGTCTATTTCCCGCACGACGGGGTCATCTCGCTGATGACCTTGATGGAGAGCGGCGCCGCGATCGAAAGCGCCACGATCGGCCGTGAAGGCGCGCTGGGCCTGATGGCCGCCGTCGCGCCGCGCCAGTCGCTGTCGCGCGCCATCGTCCAGACGCCGACGCGGGCCTCGCGGATCAGCGCCGCGGCCCTGCACGAAGCCTGGGAAAAAAGCCCCCGTATCCGCGACCTTGTCGACCGGCACACCGAGGCGCTGTTTGGCCACGCGATCCAGTCGGTGGCCTGCAACGCCCTGCACTCCGTGGAGGCCAGGTTCTGCCGCTGGCTGCTGACCTGCCACGACCGGATCTCCAACGACACCGTGGCGCTGACCCAGGAATTCCTGGCCGACATGCTGGGCGTGCAGCGCACGACCGTCACCGCCGTCGCCCGCGCCGTGCAGGAGAAGGGCGCCATCCGCTATCGGCGCGGCGTCGTCGACATCATCGACCGGGCGGTGCTCGAGCAGCTCGCCTGCGAGTGCTACGGCGTGATCCGCCGCACCTACGAGCGCCTGCTGCCCGAAGGGTGAAGCTGCGGCCCATTGGCGCCGCAGTCGGGTCTTGCGCAGGGCCAAATTTCCCCGTTTTGTGCATCCGAACGCAGGATTGAACCTGCGACCCATCGTTCCGCATCACGAGACAGCCCAATGAACCCGATCCGTCGAAACATCCTTCTGGGTGCGTGCGCGCTCGCCGCCCTGGGCGCCGCGCCGGCGCTGGCCGCGACCAAGGCCAAGCCGGCCCCCAACGCGCTGTACGAAGCGCCGGTCCCGGCCGCCGACCTCGCCTCGCCCAAGTACGGGACCTGGGGCTTCGACGTTTCCGGCATGGACTCCTCGGTGAAGCCCGGCGACGACTTCTTCAAGTACGCCAACGGCAAGTGGGCGGCGCGCACCGAAATCCCCGGCGACCGCACCCGCTTCGGCAATTTCGACAAGCTGTCCGTGCTCTCCGAGAACCGGGTGCATGCGATCGCCGAGGACGCCGCGGCCGGCAAGCTCGCCGACAAGGACGGCGCGAAGATCGGCGCCGCCTACGCCTCGTTCATGAACGAGGCGCTGGCCGACAAGCTGGGCGCCCAGCCGATCCAGCCCGAGCTCGCGCAGGTCCGGGCGGTGAAGACCAAGGACCAGCTCACCGACCTGATGGCGAAGTCCAACACCACCGGCTTCGTCTCCGTGCTGCCGGTCGGCATCACCATCGACGCCAAGAACCCGCAGAAGTACGCCGTGACGACGGTCACCAGCGGCCTCGGCCTGCCGGACCGCGACTACTACCTGACGCCGGCGTTCGCGGAAAAGAAGGCCAAGTACCAGGCCTATGTGCAGCAGATGCTGACCCTCGCCGGCTGGGAAAAGCCGGCCGAAAACGCCAAGGCCATCGTCGATTTCGAAAGCAAGCTCGCCGAGGCCTTCTGGACCCGCGTCGAGCGGCGCGACCGCGACAAGACCTACAACCCGATGAGCCCCGAGGAGCTGAACAAGCTCACGCCGGGGATCGACTGGAAACGCTATCTGGCCGGCAACGAGCTGGCGGGCGTCGATCGGGTGATCGTGACCACCAACACCGCGTTCCCGAAGGTCGCTGCGATCTACGCCGACACGCCCCTGGAGACGCTGAAGGCCTGGGAGGCCTTCCACGTGACGGACGGCGCCGCGGCATACCTCTCCAAGCCGTTCGTCGACGCTCGCTTCGCCTTCCGCGGCAAGGAGCTCAGCGGCCAGCCGGAGCAGCAGCCGCGCTGGAAACGCGGCGTTGCTTTCCTCGACGGCGTGATCGGCGAGTCCCTGGGACGGGTCTATGTCGCCCGCTACTTCCCGCCGGAGTCGAAGGCCAAGATGCTCGCCCTGGTGGGCGACATCCGCACCGCGCTCCGCGCCCGCATCGAGAAGCTGGAGTGGATGGGGCCGGACACCAAGGCCAAGGCGCTGCAGAAGCTCGACCAGTTCACGGTCAAGATCGCCTATCCGGACAAGTGGCGCGACTATTCCAAGCTCGTGCTGAAGCCCGACGACCTCTACGGCAACGTGCTACGCTCATCCGTCTACGAATGGCGCCGCGACGTCGCCCGCCTGAACGGCCCGGTCGACAAGTCCGAGTGGGGCATGACCCCCCAGACGGTGAACGCCTACTACAACTCGGTGAACAACGAGATCGTGTTCCCGGCGGCCATCCTGGCCCCGCCGTTCTTCGATCCAAACGCCGACCCGGCGATCAACTACGGCGGCATCGGCGGGGTGATCGGCCATGAGATCAGCCACGGCTTCGACGACCAGGGCCGCAAGTCCGACGGCCACGGGGTGCTCACCGACTGGTGGACCGCCGAGGACGCGACGAAGTTCAAGGCCCAGACTGACCGCCTGGGCGCCCAGTACTCGGCCTTCGAGCCGCTGCCCGGCGCGCACGTCATCGGCGGCCTGACCATGGGCGAGAACATCGGCGACATGGGCGGGCTGTCGCTCGCGCTCGACGCCTACCACACCTCGCTGCACGGCAAGCCGGCGCCGGTGATCGACGGGCTGACCGGCGACCAGCGCGTGTTCCTCGGCTGGGCCCAGGTGTGGCGCGAGAAGATCCGCGACGAGACCCTGCGCCAGCGGCTGGTCACCGACCCGCACTCGCCGGCCCTCTACCGGGTCAACGGCACGATCCGCAACATCCCCGGCTGGTACCAGGCGTTCGGCGTCAAGGAAGGCGACAAGCTCTACGTCGCCCCCGACCAGCGCGTCCGCATCTGGTGAGGCCGTTCTGAGAGGATCCTAGATCCCCTCGGCGTATCCGAGGTAGCCCTGCGGGCTCGGATGGCGGTGGCGGTTGGCGATCATCCGCTGGTGCAGCTCGACGATGCGGCGGCTGCCGGCCTTCTGGAAGGCGAACGGGAACACGCCGTGCAGCAGGCAGGCGAGCGCGCCCAGCGCCATCGTCCCGGCGAATCCCCAGGCCGAGCCCATGTGCTCGAGATAGCTCTCGCCGACGGTCTCGGGATGGTCGGTGAAGGCGCGGAGCATGGCGGCAGGTCCCTGGAAACGGCGAAGCTCGTCCATGATCGGCCGATCCCGGAGAATGTCTTATCTGGAATTCGCCGTGTTGACGCATTTGTGGAGAATGATGTGACTGATATTTCCTA
Organism: Phenylobacterium sp.; assembly: GCA_045802455.1. GTDB lineage: Bacteria > Pseudomonadota > Alphaproteobacteria > Caulobacterales > Caulobacteraceae > Phenylobacterium. Next base: position 23,998 of record JBJMQX010000091.1, read on the forward strand.
TCCGAAGAGATCATAATTCTACCATTAACCCTCCGGTAAGAGATCGATTCCCAGCCGCACCATCGCCTCCCGCAGGATGGGCTGCTGGCCCTTGTGCACCTTCCAGACCGCGGTGGCGGGGTCGAACCAGGCCGCCTGGTCGACCTCCGGGAAGGCGGCGCGGCGGCCCGAGCGGGGCGGCCATTCCATCTCGAAGACGTTGCTCCTGAACCCGGTGAGGTCGAGGTCGGCCTCCACCAGCCAGGCCAGCACCAGCTTGCCGCCGGGCGTCCGGCAGGGCGTCAGCGGCTCGGCGTGGCCTCCGATCGGTTGGCCGAGCTCCTCCTCGAATTCCCGCTGCGCCGCGGCCCAGCCTTCCTCGCCGGGCGCGACCAGCCCCTTGGGGATCGACCAGGCGGCGGCGTCCTTCCTCGCCCAGAACGGCCCGCCGGGATGCACCAGCAGGAACTCGGGCCCGTCCGCCTGCCGCCGCCAGACGAGCACGCCGGCGCTGGTCTCCCGGGCCATGGCTCAGGGCCCGGCCGGCGGTCGCCGCGGCTTCAGCCCGATCTGCTGGCGCCGCGCGTCATAGAGCACCGACCAGGCGAAGTAGGGGGCCGCGCCGGCGAAGATCACCGTGCCCGGCGCGCGCGGCTCGTCGCGCCAGTTGAGCCGGGTCGCCCGCTCGCGCGAGCCCAGCACGAAGGCGGTGCGCGCCGCCACCTGGCCCGCCACGCCATAGAGCTCCAGCGCCGCCTCGCCGCCATCCGCCCAGGCTGCCCCGCGCCGGCCGTTGGCGACCGCCAGGAACGACGAGCCGGTGTCCATCAGCACCGGCCCGCAGACCCGCGCCTGGCTCGCCGCATGCACCAGGCAGCCGGGCAGGGCGTCGTGCAGCCCGCCGCCCTGGATCTGGGCATAGGGCCCGGCGAGCGGCAGCATGACGTAGCCTTCAGTCTCCTCCGGCGTCGGGTTGAGCACCAGCCGGCCCGGACCGGCGTCGCCGGGCCTGGGCAGCTCGACGATCCAACGGCGCACGCCCATGGCCACCAGCGGGTTGCCGACGCGGGCGCGGTCCATGTCGGTCCCCAGGATCGCCTTGAACCCTTCGTCGGGCAGGCCGTCGCTGGCGATGCCGTAGTGCGGCAGCGGCGTGCGCGAGGCCGGGCAGTGCGGCAGCTGCACGAAGCAGCCGATGCTGGCGATCAGGTGCAGCGGCGCGCGCGCCGAGATCGCCCCCAGCGTAACCTGAGCTACCCCCGCCACGCCCTCGTAGCGCGAGCCCGAGGCATAGCCGTAGCTCTCCGCCTCGGCTCCGGCCACGGCGTCCGCCGGGCCCAGCACGCCGGGCAGGATGCGCAGGCCGGTCGAGCCCGTGTCGAGGGCGGCGTCCAGCGTCTTGCCGCCGATGCGGATCGGCACGCCGTAGCGCACCGCCCCGTTGCTCAGGGTATTGGCGCGGATCGGCAGCTCGGCGCGCGGCGGCGGCGTCTCCGCCCGCACGCCGGCAGCCAGCGCGGCGAGGGCCAGCAGGAGCAGAACGGCGGGGCGGCGGACCATCCCCGTATCTGACACCGCCCATCCGGAGCCCGCAAACCGGCGCCTTTCATCGCGCGCTGCGTCCGGCCCGTCGAAAACGCCCACCGGCGCTCAATCGCCCGTCCTAGGCTCTGCCGCAGCAGTGAGGAGCCGCCATGGCGAATGCGGGACGACGCAGGTTCCTGGTCGGCGCCGGCGGCGGAATGCTGGCGGCGATCGCGCCCGAGGCGCTTCTGAGGCTCGGCCGGGCCGCGGCGGCCACCGAGAGTGCGCCCGCCCTGCCGCGCGAGGTGGGCGGTGTCGCGATCCCCGACAGCGCCGTCGCCCGGGCCGCGGCGGCCATGGCGAAAGAGGCCTGCCCCGAGCACCTCTACAACCACTGCCTGCGCACCTACCTGTTCGGCGCCCTGGTGGCCCGGCGCGAGAAGATCGCCTACGACGCGGAGATCATCTTCACCGCCGCGGCGCTGCACGACCTCGGGCTCGTCGAGCGCTATTCGACGCCGCGCCAGCCGTTCGAGATGGACGGCGCCGACGCGGCCAAGGCCTTCCTCGAAAAACACGGCGTCGCCGGCCCCCGCGCGGAGATCGCCTGGAACGCCATCGCCATGCACACCTCGCCGCTCTCGGGCCACCAGCAGCCGCAGGTCCAGCTGGTCGGCGGCGGGGCCGGCGTCGACGTCTACGGCTCGGGCATCCGGACCCTGCCGGCCGACAGCGTGCAGGCGATCCTGGCCGCCTATCCCCGCCGTGGCTTCCGCGAAGGCTTCCCGCAGCTCCTGACCGAGCTCTGCCAGCGCAAGCCGCTCGCCCAGGTGGGCACCTGGACCGACGCCTACTGCCGGGCCCACACCCACGGCGTGGCCTTCCCGGAGATCGACAAGGGCATGGACCGGTTCCCGTTCCCTGACGCGTAGGACGAACCACGAGGCCGGAACCGCCATGGGCGAAGGCGGTTGATGCGGCATGAACACCACGTCCCATGACAACGCCGCCTACGCCGACGCCGCCACCCCGCCCGGCGAACGCATCCACGGCCCGCCCTCCGCCGGGCTGATCTTCGTGATGATCTGCTGGTTGCTGGCCGCCGGCGTGCTCTTCGTCGAAGGCGCGCTGATCTTCGCCGGCATCCTCGAGGCCGTCGCCTAGGCCGGCTTGCGACGGAAGTCTGGAGCGGCCGGGGGGAATCGAACCCCCGACATTCAGCTTGGGAAGCTGACGTTCTACCTCTGAACTACGGCCGCGTCCGAAGGGCCGTTCCTTAGCCGGGCGCAGGACCTGTGACAACGCCATCAGGCTTGCTGCATTGCGGGACGGTGCTCTCACCCCTAGGTTCGCCTCGAACAACCGTTTGAGGACGCCGCCTTGCCCGAGACGACAGACGCCCTGCTGCAGCCGATGACCTTCGCCCGCGGCCCGGCCATGAAGAACCGGCTGGCCCTGGCGCCGCTGACCAACTGGCAGAGCCATGCCGACGGCACGCTGTCGGACGACGAGTTCCGCTGGCTGACCTACCGCGCCGAGGGCGGCTTCGGCCTGACCATGACCTGCGCGGCGCACGTCCAGCGCGTCGGCCAGGGCTTCCCGGGCCAGCTCGGCGTGTTCGGCGAGGAGCACATGGCGGGGCTCACGCGCCTGGCCGAGACCATCAAGGGCTTCGGCTCGGTGGCCGTGGCCCAGCTGCACCACGCCGGCATGCGCAGTCCCGCCGAGCTGATCGGCGAGCCGCCGCACTGCCCGTCCGACAACGCCGACACCGGCGCCCGCGCGCTGACCCTCAGCGAGGTCGAGCGGCTGCGCGACGACTTCATCGCCGCGGCTGTGCGCTGCGAGCGGGCGGGGTTCGACGGGGTCGAGCTGCACGGCGCGCACGGCTATGTGCTGGCCCAGTTCCTGAGCCCGGAAGTCAACCTGCGGACCGACCGCTACGGCGGCAGCGCCGAGAACCGCGCCCGCATCGTCCACGAGATCATCGAAGGCGTCCGCGCCGAGACCCGCGCCGACTTCAACCTGGGCCTGCGCCTCTCGCCCGAGCGCTTCGGCCTCAAGCTCGCCGAGATCCGCGACCTTGCCCGCGACCTGCTGGCCGGCGGCCGGCTCGACTACCTCGACATGTCGCTCTGGGACTACGCCAAGGAGCCGACGGAGGAGGAGTTCAAGGGCCGGAGCCTGATGAGCGTCTTCACGGAGCTGCCGCGCGGCGAGACGCGCCTGGGCTGCGCCGGCAAGGTCATGACGCCCGCCGACGCGCGCGCCTGCCTTGAGGGCGGCATGGATTTCGTGCTGCTGGGCCGCGCGGCCATCCTGCACCACGATTGGCCCCAGCGGCTGGCCGCCGATCCGGGTTTCACGCCGGTGCGGATCCCGGTCACCGCCGACTATCTGCGCAACGAGCGGCTGGGCGCCTCCTTCGTCAAGTACATGCACACCTGGAAGGGCTTCGTCGCCGAGCCGGAAACCGAGGCGGCGTAGGGACGGGAACCACGAGGACCGTGGCCGCCCTCTGCCTCCGCGCCAGCGGAGGCTCCCATTGATTGACCACGGATTTCACGGATTTTCACGGATGGCGCTGGCTCAATCCGTGTAATCCGTGAAATCCGTGGTTAGAGTCTTCAGGCCGGCTGCGCCGGCTCCCTTCGTGTATTTCGTGGTTCCGATTTCAGTTCAGAGGAGGCCCCAATGGCCGACGACGCCGTACTGGACCGCGCGACGTTCCGCACCATGGTGGAGGGCACCGCCGAGGACTGGGCCGCCATCGGCCGCGCCTCGGCCCCGCACCGCGGCGAGCTGCCCGACCGGCTGCTGGCCCACCTGCGGCTGCTCGACAACGATCACGGCGGCTTCGCGGTCGACCGGCTGGAGCACTCGCTGCAGACCGCCACGCGCGCCCACAAGGACGGCCGCGACGAGGAATACGTCGTCTGCGCCCTGATCCACGATATCGGCGACATCCTGCTGCCGGCCGCCCACGCCGAGCTCGGCGCGGCGATCCTCAAGCCCTACGTCTCCGAGGCCAACCACTGGATGCTGGAGCACCACGGCGTCTTCCAGGGCTACTACTTCTTCCACCACATCGGCCTGGACCGCGACATGCGCGAGCAGTTCCGCGGCCATCCGCACTTCGAGCACTGCGCCCTGTTCTGCCACCTCTACGACCAGAACAGCTTCGACCCGGACTACGAATCCATGCCGCTGGAAGCCTTCGAGCCGATGCTGCGCCGGGTCGTCGCCCAGCCGAAGCAGTCGATCTACAAGCGCGACTAACCGTCCTCGAAGATCCGCTCGATCGGCAGGCCGAACAGCCGCGCGATGCGGAATGCCAGCGGCAGCGACGGATCGTACTTGCCGGTCTCGATGGCGTTGACGCTCTGGCGCGAGACGTCGAGGTGGGCGGCCAGGTCGGCCTGGCTCCAGTCGCGCTCGGCCCTGAGCACCTTCAGCCGGTTCTTCACCGGTATCTCCAGGCGACGATCGGCGCCGCCAGCCCCTGGGCCACGACATAGATCGGGGCGACCCAGTAGATCGTGATGTGCGGCGCGCCGGCCAGCACCTCGAGAAAGCCCCAGACCGTCGCCGCGGCCAGCACGACGGCCAGGCCCACGAGCATGGTCATGACGACCTGCAGGCGGCGGAACTCGTCGTCCTCCTCGACCACGTAGCGGCCGTAGAACCAGAAGTTCACCAGCAGCGGAATGGCGGGAGCCACCGCGGCGAGATACTTCAGCGGCCCCGTGGGCGGATGGGTCTCGAAGAGCTTGATCGCCCCGATCAGCACCACGGCGTAGACCGCCATGGTCGGCCACATCCTGCGCATGTAGCGGCGCATCGCCGGCGACCACACCTCGCGGCTGGGACGCCGGGCTTGTCCGGGGGTCGCGCTCATCGCCGCGCCGCCTTCCACCAGACGTAGACCGCGGTGAAGCCGAGCAACTGGGCGATGATGGGCAGCGAATAGCCCATGACGAAAGCCCGGAAGAGCTCCGGTCCCGCAGGTCGGGTCGGGTCGAGCCAGTGCAGACCGCCCATGGCGATGAACACATAGACCGGCGCCGTCGCGCCGATGCCTAGGAGCCCGCCCCAGTACCAGGCGACCTTCGAGCGCTCGCGGAAGTATTCATCGGCGCGCCGGAAGCCGAGGGCCGCAAAGACCATGGCCCAGGCGACGGCGAGCAGGCAGCACACGGTAGCGAAGATGATGCGGGTTCCGCCGGCCGGAACCCGGCCGATGAGGAGCACGGGCGCGATCCACAGTGGGATTGCGCCGGCCAGCGCGACGCCGCTGAAGCCCCACAGCCGGATGTTGTGACGGTCGAACATGAGAGCGTCCCTAGGTTTCGAGACGGATAAGCAGAGGCGGGCTCGGTTCAGATGGGGTCAGGCGCATCGGCGCTTGCTCACCGCCGGAGCCACCAGGCGGCGCCGGCGATTGCGAACCCCGCGACCTGGGCTGTCGCGAGGCCGAAGGCGCCCAACGCGATGAGCTCGATCGGCGACCAGGGGCCGCGCAGGATCTCGTCGATGAACGGCGCGCCGGCGGCGGCGTAGATTGCCCAGGCGGCCACGGTCAGCGCCATCGCGCCGCCGCCGCCCCAGTACCAGGAGAAGCGCACGACAGCCCGCCCGGTCTCGTCGAGGCGGCGCGCCAGGGTCAGGCTGGCGGCGATCGCCACGCCGATCAGGGCGGCCATGACGCCCAGCGCTTCGGCGGGCCGGCCGAAGAACAGCAGCGCCTTGATCGCGCCCCAGGCGACCATCGCCAGCACCGCGGCCGAGATCATGTAGGTGCGGCCGTCGAGCCGTTCGTTTCCGAGGGTCATGTGAAGCTCCCTTGTCTGTATGACAAGGAAACACGACACAGCGATGGTGTCAAGTTAACACGACTAAAAGTCGGTTGAGCTTGTCTCCTACTGCACCCGTTCGACCTTGAAGCCGCGGGCCTTCAGGAGCGCCGGGAGGCCGTCGGCTCCGACCAGGTGCAGGGCGCCGACGTTGACCAGCTCGACCCCCTGGGCCTGGCCCAGCTCCTGGGTCAGGGTGTCCGCCCAGGCGAGGTTCCGGTTCTTGAGCAGGGCCTCGTAGAGCCCCGGATTGTCGTGGCCCATGTCGCGAACGAGCCCGGGACCGAGCTTGGCTAGGTCGCCGGCCAGCCATTCGGCCTCCAGGCTGGACGCCGTCGCCGGGCGCAGGCTGAGCTTCTGCGCCGGCCGCGCCCGCTGGCGGATCACGTCGGACAGGTAGGCGACCTCCGCCGGCTCGGAGAGGCCCGCGAACATCCGGGCCTGGTCCTCCAGCGTCTCGAAGACCTTGATCTGCTTGCCGCCGGCCCGTGCGGCGCGGGTGACCGAGGCGTCGGCCCCGGCCTGGACGCTGGCCCCGCCGGAGATCACCGGCTGCATCGACAGCATCATCGCCGCCGCCCAGGGCCGCAGGTGGTCGATGCGCGCGAGGTCGGCCTGGCCCTTCAGCGCCGCCAGGTCGGCGGGCGCGAGCTTCTCAGAGAGGCCCTTGTCGGGATCGACGCCGTACTGGTTCAGGATCAGCGCCATGCTCGCCGGATCGGCGCGGCCCAGGTCGGCCTCGAACCAGACCACCCCAGCCTTCTCGTAGGCCGCGTCATAGGCTGGCGTCCGCCACCGGGTCGCCGGGTCCAGTGCGTGCAGCGTGCCGAACAGATAGATTTCCGAGGAAGCGCCGGTGACCCGCCACATGGCCGGCGCGGCGTGCGCGGTCACGCTGACCAGGCTGGCGATCAGGGCGGCGGCCGCGAGGACCGCCCGCTTGGCGTACGACAGGCGAACTCGGGACACGACACGCCCCCAAACGGGGCTATTCGCCCCAGATCCGGAAGTGCTTCGATAGCTTCAAGCCCTGGCGCTGGTAATGCGACCCGAGGTCGCCATAGAGCCGCGCCGGCTTCTCGGTCAGCGGCTCGTAGACCAGCCGCGCGACCGTCTGGCCGTCCTCCAGGATGAAAGGCGTCTCGTGGCTGCGGACCTCCAGCACGCCCTTGGAGCCCTTGCCGTGCGCCTCGTCGGTGCCGAACCCGGGGTCGAAGAAGCCCGCGTAGTGCACCCGGAACTCGCCGACCGAAGGATCGATCGGGGTCATCTCGGCGGCCTCCAGCACCGGGATCTCGACGGCCTGCTTCGAGGCCAGGATGTAGAACTCGCCGGGGTCCAGCAGCAGCTGGCCGTTCACCGGGATCAGCGGCTCCCAGAAATCGCGCGGGTCGTGGCCGTCTTCCTTGTCGAGGTCGACGACCCCGGCGTGGCGGCGGCCGCGGAAGCCGGCGATCTCGCCGGTCAGGTCGACGCCGACGCTTTCGGTGCGCAGCCGCTCGGGCACGCCGGCCTTGAGCCGAAGCTGGTTGAGCCGCGTGCCGGTGCGCACCAGCACCGAGAACGTCTGCGGCGCGATCTCCATGTAGATCGGGCCCTCGTAGCCCTCGTCCACGTCGTCGAAGGCCGCGCCGTGGTCGGAGAGCAGGCGCACGAACACGTCGACGCGGCCCGTCGAGCTCTTCGGGTTGGCGCGCGCCGAGACGCCCTTCGGCAGCTTCAGCCGCTCCTGCAACTCGGCGATGTAGACGCAGCCGCGTTCCAGGACGGCGCTGCGGGTGAGGTCGATCTCGTGCATCGCGACCTCGTCGATCCGCTGGCGCACCGTGTGGCGGCCGGGCAGGAAGGAGGCGCGCACCCGCCAGCAGCGTTCGCCGAGCCTGAGATCCAGGCTCGCCGGCTGCACCTGGTCGTCCTCGAACGGCGTGGCCGAAGTGATCGCGCCGCCCGCGATCAGGGCGTCGATGGCTTGGCAGGGCAGGATGCCCGGGCGGTCAGACTCGCTCATGGGCGGCGAAGAGTTATCGGATGCGGTGACGGTTGCAAGGGGCGGGCTGCTGGAGACCCTCGGGAGGTTAGCTTCACGGCCTTCTGGGGTGCGGTTTGTCGGCCCGCCCGGACCTCGTCCGTCCTTGGGGCAGGACGAAGGAGCCCCGGGCATGACCGTGCAGGCGCAGATCGACGACTATATCGGCGAGCAATCGCCCCCGAAACGCGAGGAGCTGCAGGGTCTGCATCGGCTGATCGTGGCGACCTCGCCGGGCTGCGAGCTCTGGTTCCTGGATGGCCGCAACGGCGACGGCAAGATCGTCTCCAATCCGAACATCGGCTACGGCCGGCGGACGACCAGCTACGCCACGGGTGAGACGCGGGACTTCTACAAGGTCGGACTGAGCGCCAACACGAGCGGCATATCCGTCTACATCATGGGCCTCGACGACAAGACGCACCTGTCGCAGACCTACGGCAAGAGGCTCGGGAAGGCGAAGATCACCGGCTACTGCATCAGATTCAGGTCCGTCAGAGACGTCGATATCGAGGTGCTGAAGGAGATCGTCGCCGACGCGCTGGCCACTCCCGCGGCCGGGCAGACGGGAGGCTGAGGACATGGCGAAGCTCGTCGTCGGAATGAACCAGTCGCTGGACGGCTATGTCGACCACCAGGCCTTCCTGCCCGATCCCGTGCTCTTCCGGCACTTCATCGAGCAGACGCGCGGGCTGGCCGGCAGCCTGTACGGCCGGGGCCTCTACGAGGTCATGCGCTACTGGGATGACGAACAGCCGGAGTGGGACGATGCGGAGCGGGAGTTCGCCGAGGCCTGGTGCGCGCAGCCGAAATGGGTGGTCTCGGCCTCGCTGACTTCGGTTGGTCCCAACGCCACGCTGGTGAACGGCGACCTCGAGGCGGCGGTGCGCCGGCTCAAGGCGGAAGTGAACGGCGAGATCGACGCCGGCGGCACGCGCCTGGCGCAGAGCCTGGCCGAACTCGGCCTCATCGACGAGTACCGGCTCTACCTCCATCCGGTCGTGATCGGACACGGCACGCCGTTCTTCGCCGGGCCCCGGCCGCCGCTGCGCCTGACAGCCCACGAGCGTATCGGCCCCGACGTCATCCGACTGGCCTATGTTCCGGCCTGACCGCCGCTCGCTGGGAGTCAGACGAACTGCAAGGGACTTCCAGCAAAGCCTGGCTTGACGCCCCGCCGCGGCTGCCGTTCATGCGCGGCTCTGAGCTGAGGAGCCCCGCCATGGCTGAAGATCCGCGAGACTGGGAGGTCGAGACCCGGCTGGTGCGCGGCGGCCTGGCGCGCACGCCCTATGGCGAGATTTCCGAGGCGCTGTTCCTGAACCAGAGCTTCGCCTACGACAGCGCGGCCGCGGCCAACGCCCGCTTCGCCGGCGACGATCCGGGCTTCATCTACCAGCGCTTCGGCAACCCCACGACGCAGATGTTCGAGGACCGCCTGGCGCTGCTGGAAGGCGCCGAGCTCTGCCGGGCGACCGCGTCGGGCATGAGCGCCGTCCACGTCGCCCTGACCGGCCTGCTCAAAGCCGGCGACCACCTCGTGGCAGGCCGGGCGCTGTTCGGCTCCTGCCGCTGGATCATCTCCGAATGGCTGCCGCGCTTCGGCGTCGAGGCGACCTACGTGGACGCCACCGACCTGGAGGCCTGGAAGAACGCGGTCAGGCCCAACACCCGCGCCTTCCTGGTCGAGAGCCCGGCCAACCCGCTGCTGGAAGTCACCGCCATTGGCGCGGTCGCCGAGATCGCCCATGCCGCTGGCGCGAAGCTGATCGTCGACAACGTCTTCGCCACGCCGATCTTCCAGAAGCCGCTCGCGCTGGGCGCCGACATCGTCGTCTATTCGGCGACCAAGCACATCGACGGCCAGGGCCGGGTGCTGGGCGGGGCGATCCTCGGCGCCGAGAAGCTGATGCTCGACTCCTTCAAGGACATCCTGCGCCACACCGGCCCGGCGCTCTCGCCGTTCAATTCCTGGGTCCTGCTCAAGGGCCTGGAGACCCTGGAGATCCGAGTGCGGCGCCAAACCGAGAACGCCACGCGCGTGGCCGACGCGATCGCCGGCTCCGGAAAGGTGCGCCAGACCATCTTCTGCGGCCGACACGACCACCCGCAGGCCGCCATCATCGCCAACCAGATGACCGGCGCCGGCAACGTGATCGCCTTCGACCTGGGCAGCCGCGAGGCCGCCTGGCGCTTCCTGGACACCCTGGCGATCGTCGACATCTCCAACAACCTCGGCGACGCCAAGTCGATGGCGACCCACCCCTCGACCACCACGCACCGCTCGATGCCCGAGGCCGAGCGGCTGGAGATCGGGCTCACCGAAGGCTGGGTGCGGATGAGCGTCGGCCTGGAGGGCGCCGGCGACCTGACCCGTGACGTCTGCCGGGCGCTGGACGCGGCCTGAGGCGTTCGCATGCGTTGGCGCGTTGTGGCATCATGGACGGGATGGGACTGACCCGAAGCCTCAGGCTCGCCGCCGCGCTGGCTACCCTCGCCGGCATGGCCACCGCGGCGCCGCGCCCGCCCGCGGTGGTCGATCCGCCGCCGCCAGCCAGCCTCGAGATCGGCGACGTGGAAGCCTGGGCGGCGTCCTACCTGCACCATGACCACTGGACCCTGATCACCCACGACACCGAGGGCGCGCGGTTCACGCGGACAGAGCACGCGATGGCGCGGGGCCCGCACCTGATCGAGGCCGACATCCGCACGGAGCTGTTCCGGCCGGTGCAGATGGGCCCGGGCCCCGCGCGCTCCGGCCTCGCCCGCTGGTCGGTGGATTGCGCGAGCCGGCGCTACGCGGTGCTCAGCATGACCATCTTCAGCCACAACAACCTGCAGGGCGAGCTGGCGCGCAAGCCCTCGGCCGACGGCGCCTGGATGACGCCCAACGAGTCGCAGCAGGCGACCATCAGCGTGATCTGCAAGGCGGTGCTGAGCGGCAAGCCGCTGGAGCGCCCGCTGCCGGGCGGCCACGCGCCTAGCTGACAGAGGCGGTCTCCAGCTCCTCCGGCGCGATCGAATAGCGCTTCGAGCAGTATTCGCAGGTCACGTGGATCTTGCCGTCCGGCTCGACCATCTCGGCCCGCTGCCCGGCGTCGAAAGAGCGCAGCACGGTCTCGATCCGCTCGCGCGAGCAGCGGCAGAAGGCGTGCAGCGGCTGGGGCGCGAACACCCGCGCGCCATCCTCGTGGAACAGCCGGAACAGCAGCTGGTTCGACGACAGGCTGGGGTCCAGCAGCTCGTCCTCGCCCAGGGTCTCGAAATGCGCCTGGGTGCGGACCCACGGCTCCTCGGTCGGGCCCCGCGTGTCATCCTCGGCGATGTTCTGGATCAGCATGCCGCCCGCCCGCCAGCGCAGGCCTTCTCCGACATCGGCCTGACCGACCGCCAGCCGCACCCGCGTCGGCGTCTGTTCCGACTGGGCGAAATACTGCTCGGCGCAGAGCGCCAGGGTCTCGCCCTCGATGGCGGTGACGCCCTGGTAGCGGTCCATGTCGGGGCCCTGGTCCACGGTCATCATGAAGTGGCCGGCGCCCAGCAGCGATTTCGCGCCCGGCCGCACGAAGCCCTGGCTCGCCTGCGCCACCGCCTCGGCGTCGAAGCCGCAATAGCCGCGCAAGCCTCCGGAGGTGTCGTAGTCGGCGACCACGAAGCGCACCGGCCCGGCGCCGCGCGCCTCGACGATCAGCCGGCCGTCGAACTTCAGGTTGGAGCCGACCAGGGCGGCCAGCGCGCAGGCCTCGCCCAAGAGGTTGGCGACCGGCTCGGGATAGGCGTGCGCCTTGAGGATCTCGTCGACCGAGGGCCCCAGCCGGGCCAGCCGGCCGCGCACGGCCTCGCCCTCGATCTGGAACGGCGCGACCAGGTCGTCGGGAACGGAAGGAGTGGGCATCGGCGCAATATAGGACGCGTCGGCCCGGTTGCGAGCGCGGCGGCCTGTCTCAGGCTGCGGGCATTCAAGCGACGCGGCGGAACCGCAGGTCCCAGACCCGAGACCCGGAGTAGCGCAGGCCCGTGACCTTGCCGGCCTTGTCGCGCACGACGCGCAGCAGGCTGCCCGGGCGCCCGTAGCCGTCCTTGAACATCCGGCTCAGCAGTTGGCTGGCGCTCGGCCGGCCGACCGGCGTCATCATCAGGAAGTCGCCCTTGACGCTGAGCTTGATGATCGCGGCCGCCTCGTCGCTCACGTAGGTCCCGGCGAGCTGCGCCAGGTCGCCGGCCATGGGCGGGGCGGGCTCCACATGCGCGAACACCGCCACCCGTCCGTCGGGCGTCCTGCGCTCCAGGTCGCCGTTGGCGCGGAACGCCACCTCGCTCTGGCCGGCGCGATAGCGGCCCTGGCCGGTGGGCGTCAGCACCGGGCCGCCCTGCAGGCGCAGCTGGCCGGCGTCGGCCGAAACGCGCACGGTCGCGAACGGCCCGTCCTGCACGTACATGCCCGGGCGGCTCGCGAGCTCCTTGGCGTCCATTGTTCCGGCCGCCGCGGCCACGGACGCCGCTTCCGAGGCCGCCGCCGGCAGGTAGAGATCGGCGACCTTGTGCGCCTCGGCGTCCGAATTGACGTTCGCCGCGTTGCAAAGGAGCGCGATCGAGAGCCCCTGGTCGGGATAGCGGCCCAGCCAGGCGCGGTAACCGGCCGTCGCCCCGTCGTGGCTGACCTCGCGCAGCCCGTGATAGCTGCTGACGAAGAGGCCGCGGGCGTACTCCACCTTGCGCCCGCCGGTCAGCACCGCCTGCTGCTGCAGCCGGGCGGTGACCTCCGGCCCGAGCTTGCCGCTGGTCAGCGCCTCGTTCCAGGTCAGGAGGTCGCCCACCGTCGTGAGCAGGCCGCCGTTCCCGTAGACGTTCTCGAACGGCATGTCCTGCAGCCAGCCGGACGCGGCCGGATCGTAGGCGATGGCGCGGCCCGGCACGACCCGGCGAAAGTCGTCGCGCCAGGCGGTGCGGCTCATCCCCAGAGGCGTGAAGAGCCGGTCGCGGGTGAACGCCGCCAGCGACTGGCCGCTGACCCGCTGCACGATCACCGCGAGCAGGTTGTAGCCGGTGTTGGTGTAGGACCATTCCGTCCCGACCGGATAGTTCAGCCCCGTCTGGCGGGCGGTGATCTCCAGCGCCTCTTCGTTGGTGTAAGCCTTGCTGCTGCGAGGCCAGCCGCTGAGCGCCGCCACCTCGCCCCAGTCGCGCAGGCCGCTGGTGTGGCTGAGCAGGTGGTCGATGGTGATCGGCGCCGCGTACGCCGGCATCTCCGGCAGGTATTTGCGGATGTCGTCGGTGAGCGCGAGCTTGCCGTCCTGGACGAGCAGCAGGGTCGCCGCGGCGGTGAACTGCTTGGAGACCGAGCCCGCCTCGAAAATCGTGTCGGCGGTGATCGCCGCGCCGTGCTCCAGGTCCGCCTGGCCGTAGCCGCGCAGCACGGCCGCCTCGCCCCTGCGCGCCACGCCGACCGCGCAGCCCGGCCGGTCGGGCTTGGCGTAGGCGGAAAAGACCTCGTCCAGCGCGTCGGCCCGCGTCGAGCTTGCCGCCAAGGTCAGGATGGCGGTCAGAATGGCGGCGCGGCGCATGTCGTCTCCCCCGAGTGACGGGAAAGCTTGGGCCGGCCGCCGGCGCAAGTCACATGAAATGCCTGTCAGATTGGGCGCGTCAGATCGCGCCGAAGCACCAGGCCAGCACCGACTTCTGGGCGTGGATGCGGTTCTCCGCCTCGTCCCAGGCGAGCGAGCGCGGGCCGTCCAGCACCTCGTCGGTGACCTCCTCGCCGCGGTGCGCCGGCAGGTCGTGCATGAAGACCGCGTCGGGCTTCGCGAAGCTCATCAGCTCGGCGTCCACCTGATAGGGCGTGAGCGCGGCGATCCGCTCGTCGCGGTCGGTGTCGCCCATCGAGACCCAGGTGTCGGCGATCACCGCGTCGGCGCCGCGCACCGCCTCGCGCGGGTCCCAGGTGACGCTGATCCTACCCTGCCGGTCGGCGGCGCGGGCCAGATCGTCCGGGTTCGGAGAATAGGCCCGCGGGCTGCCGATCCGGAGCTCGAACCCGAACAGCGGGGCGGCGTGGATGAACGTCGAGCAGACGTTGTTGCCGTCGCCCACCCAGGCCAGGACCTTGCCCGCGATCGGCCCGCAGCGCTCCTCGAACGCCAGGATGTCGGCCAGGATCTGGCATGGGTGGCTGGCGTCGGACAGCCCGTTGATCAGCGGCACGGTGGAGACTGCGGCGAAGGCTTCCAGGTCGGCGTGGCGGTTGGCGCGGATCATCACCGCGTCGACCATCCGCGACAGCACGCGCGCGGTGTCCTCGATGGTTTCCCCGCGGCCCAGCTGCATGTCGGCCGCCGTCGAGATGATCACGTCGCCGCCCAGCTGGCGCATGGCCGCGTCGAACGAGAAGCGGGTCCGCGTGGAGTTCTTCTCGAAGATCATCGCCAGCGTGCGGCCGGCGGCCGGCGCGTCGGCGTCGGGCCGGCCCTTCGGCCAGCCCAACCGCGCGGCCTTGCGGCGCTTGGCGTCCTCCAGGATGGCGCGAAGGTCCGAGCCCTCGAGCCGCCAGAGGTCGAGGAAGTGGCGGACCGGCGCCGCGGACGACCCCTGGCTCACGCCGCGGCCTTGGCCTTCGCCCGCGCCGCCTCGCAGGCCCGCTCCAGCTTGCCCATCGCCTCGCTGGCGTCGTCGATCGACAGGATCAGCGGCGGCAGCAGGCGCACGCAGTTGTCGCCGCCGCCGGCCACCAGCAGGTGCTGGTCGCGGGCGTGTTGCATGAACTCGCGGTTCGGCGTCTTCAGCCTTATGCCGATCAGCAGCCCCTTGCCGCGGATGTCGTCCACGATGTCCGGGAACCGCTCCATCAGGCCCGAGAGCTGCTGCGTGAAGTAGCCGGCCACCTCGCGGACGTGGGCCAGCATCTCGGGCTTCACCAGCTCTTCCATGGCCGCCTTGCCGACCGCCATGGCCAGCGGGTTGCCGCCGTAGGTCGAGCCGTGGCTGCCCACGGTCATGCCCTTCGCCGCCTCGGCGGTGGCCAGGCAGGCGCCGACCGGGAAGCCGCCGCCCAGCGCCTTGGCGACCGCCATGATGTCCGGCTGGGCGCCCTCGGCCCACTCATAGGCGAAGAGCTTGCCGGTGCGCCCCAGGCCGCACTGGATCTCGTCGTAGATCAAGAGCGTGCCGGTCTCGTCGCAGAGCTGGCGGATGGCCTGCAGGGTCGCCTCCGGCCAGGCGCGCGCGCCGCCTTCGCCCTGCACGGGCTCCAGCAGGATCGCCGCGGTGGTCGGGCCGACCGCCGCCTTGATCGCGTCCAGGTCGCCGAAGGCCAAGTGGATGAAGCCGGGCAGGGGCGGCCCGAAGCCCTCCAGGTAGCTGGGGTTGCCCGAGGCGTTCACCGCCGCGATCGAGCGGCCGTGGAACGAGCCCTCGAAGCCGATGATGTCCACGCGCTCCGGCTGGCCGTTCGCCCAGTGGTGCTTGCGCGCCGTCTTCAGCGCGCACTCGATCGCCTCGGTGCCCGAGTTGGTGAAGAACACCACGTCGGCGAAGGTCGTGTCGGTGATCAGCTTGGCCAGCGTCTCCTGGCCCGGGATCGTGAAGATGTTGGAGACGTGCCAGAGCTTGTCGGCCTGCTCCTTCAGCGTCTTCACGAGCTTGGGGTGGGCGTGGCCCAGCGCGTTCACCGCGATGCCGGCCATGCAGTCCAGGTAGGCCTGCCCGTCCTCGGTGTAGAGGCGCGAGCCCTCGCCTCGCTCGAACGCCAGCGGGGTGCGCGAATAGACACCCATGATGTGGTCGCTGGGAACGGGGGCGGTGGTGGCGTCTGGCACCGGAAGACCCTCCAAAACGGAAGCGTCCCCGCCGCGTGGCGACGGGGACTGGAAAGGTTGCGGTTTTCCGCCCGGAACGCCGTCAAGTCAACGCTGTAGCGCTCAGGTCTTGATCTTGTAGCCGGTCCTGAACATCCACAGGCAGATCCAGCCCATCGACAGCACCAGCGCGCCGGTCATCGCCGCGCCCACCAGCACGTCGCCTTCCGCGCGGCCGATGAAGCCGTACCGGAAGCCGTCGATCAGGTAGAAGATCGGGTTGAACTTCGAGAACGTGCGGAACGGCTCGGGCAGCTTCTCGACCAGGTAGAAGGTCCCCGACAGGAAGGTCATCGGCATGATCACGAAGTTGGTCACCGCCGCCATGTGGTCGAACTTCTCGCTCCACAGGCCGGCCATGATGCCGAGGAAGCCCATGATCAGCGCCGCGCCCAGGCCGAAGTAGGCCACGGCCCACGGCTGGGCCACCGGCAGGCGGGCGAAGGGCAGCACGGCGGCCATGCTCATCAGGCCGACGAAGAGGCCGCGCGTCGCCGCTCCCCCGCCAAAACCGATGACGTGCTCCACCGGCGACAGCGGCGGGGTCATGAAGTCGCCCATCAGCCCGTTGAACTTGGCCTGCAGCAGGCTCGAGGACGAGTTGGCGAAGGCGTTCGACAGGATCTGCATCATGATCAGGCCGGGCGCCACGAAGGTCCCGTAGGCGACCCCGTGCACCTGCCGCCCGCCGCCGACCGCGACCACGAACACCAGCATGTAGAGCAGGGCCGTCACCACCGGCGCGGCCAGCGTCTGCATGCCCACCTTGAAGAACCGCCGCACCTCGCGCAGGTAGAGGGTCTTCAGACCCTCCCAGTTCATCCCGTGGTAGTCGCGCGGCTGCGGCGGCAGCACCGCCTCCGCCACGCTTTCCGCGCGCGCCAGATCGTTCATCGCCCCCATGTGCGCCCCCGCGCGCGGCGCCGCAAGGGCGTGGCGGGATGACGCAACATCTAGTTCCTGTGGACGAAAGGCGGGGCGCCTATTGTGGCTCTTAAGGAGTTGTTTACTACTGATGGTGGTTGGTGAGTGGCGAAGCCGCCAGGCGCCACAAGATGTTGATCTCGGGTCGTGGGGCGGGGGCCCCGCCGGGATCCCAGGGGAGGCGAGCATGGGTTGGACGGACGAGCGGGTCGAGCTGCTCAAGAAGCTCTGGCAGGACGGGCTGTCGGCGAGCCAGATCGCCAAGCAGCTGGGCGGGGTCACCCGCAACGCCGTGATCGGCAAGGTCCACCGCCTCGGCCTCTCCGGCCGCGCCGCGCCCTCCAAGCCGGCCCGCCCGACCTTCAAGGCGCCGCGGCCCGCGCGCCCGGCCATCTCGGCCCCGTCCGCCCCGCGCCGCATCGCCGAGCCCTCGATGGCCGCGCATGCGCCGGTCGTCCGCTACGTTGACGAGGCGCCCGGCACCGCGACCGTGCTGACGCTCGGCGCCCACATGTGCAAATGGCCGATCGGCGACCCGTCGCTCGACAACTTCACCTTCTGCGGCCGCCGCACCGGCGACGGACCCTACTGCACCGAACACAGCCAGGTGGCCTACCAGCCGCCGCAGGCCAAGAAGCGCTCCGGCGCCGCCGAGCTCGCGAGGTCTCTGCGCCGCTACATCTGATCCGTTGGGGATGGGGGCGCGTCCGGCCCGCGGCGTCAGAGCCTGCCGGGCCGGGCGCGTCCTTTTCCTTCAGCGCTTAGGGCGCGCGCGTTTGGGTTTGAACGCGCGCGCCGCTACCTTTCCCCCGATGACCGACGTCGCGCCCGACACCCCACCACCCGCAGAGGACGGCAACGCGCGGCCCTATTCCGTCTCCGAGCTGGCGTTTGCGCTGAAGCGGACGCTGGAGGACGCCTATGGCTTCGTGCGGCTGCGCGGCGAGATCTCCAAGGTCACCCACCATTCCAACGGCCACGTCTACCTGACGCTCAAGGACGAGCGGGCGGCGATCGACGGCGTGGTCTGGAAGGGCCAGGTGCGCGGCCTCTCCATCCGGCCGGAACAGGGGCTGGAGGTGGTGGTCACGGGCAAGATCACCGCCTATCCGCAGGGCTCCCGCTACCAGATCGTCATCGAGACCATGGAGGCCGCCGGCATCGGCGCGCTTCTGGCGCAGTTGGAACGCGTCAAGGCCAGGCTCGCCGAGGAGGGCCTGTTCGCCGCCGAGCGCAAACAGCCGATCCCCGCCATGCCCTCGGTGGTGGGCGTGATCACCAGCCCGACCGGCGCGGTGATCCGCGACATCCTGCACCGCATCCGCGACCGCTGGCCATGCCGGGTGATCGTCTGGCCGGTGGTGGTGCAGGGCGACGCAGCCGCGGCCCAGGTGGCCGCCGCCATCCAGGGATTCTGCGCCTTCGGGGAGGGTCCGGTCCCGCGCCCCGACGTCCTGATCGTGGCCCGCGGCGGCGGCTCGGTCGAGGACCTCTGGCCGTTCAACGACGAGGCGCTGGCGCGCACCGTGGCGGCCTGCACAATCCCGCTGATCAGCGCCGTCGGCCACGAGACCGACACCACGCTCATCGACTTCGTCTCCGACCGCCGCGCCCCGACGCCGACCGCCGCCGCGGAGATGGCCACGCCGGTGCTGGCCGAGCTGAAGGCCTCTGTCGCCGACCTGGGCGCGCGGATGCACCGCTGCGGCGGGCGCGCGGTCGGGGACCGCCGGGGCCGGGTCGCAGCGGCCGGCCGGGCGCTCACCCGCGTCGTCGACCTGGTGGAGCTCGCCGCGCAGCGGTTCGGCGGGGTCTCCGCCCGCCTGGGCGCCGGTCTCGCCCGCAACGCCGCCGCCCACGAGCGCGACCTGGTCCGCGTGGCCACCCGCCTCTCGCCGCTGCTGCTGCAGCGCCCGCAGGCCGTGCAGCGCCAGCGGCTGGAGGGCGCGGCCGCGCGCCTGCAGCCCGGCGTCATGCGCGGCCTGGAACGGGCCGGCGAGCGGCTGACCTCGCTCGCCAAGCTCTACGCCTCGGTCGATCCGGACCGGCCCCTGCAGCGCGGCTTCGCCCGCGTCGCGCGGCCTGACGGTTCGCTGGTCCGCGAGGGCGCGGGCCTGGCCGGCGGCGAGGCCGTCGCCATCACCTTCGGCGACCGCGTCACCCGCGGCGCGGTGATCGATGGGGCCGCGCCCGATCCGCTCGCCGCAGCAAAGGCTCCCGCCAAGCCCGGGAAGCCCAGGTCCAAGACCGCGCCGCCGGCGCAGGGTGATCTGTTCTGAGACGCCCGGGCGCCTTACATTGCCGGCCATGAACGCCCACGACCCAGAGTTCGCCGGCGCGGACCTCGCCAAGCTGCACTACGGCGACGGCGATTTCGCGGTGCTGAAGCCCGGCCGTTACGTGATCTGCGCGGTGACCGGCAAGAAGGTGCCGCTGGAGCAGCTCCGCTACTGGAGCGCCACCCTGCAGGAAGCCTACGCCGGCCCCGCCGAAGCCTTGCAGCGCTGGCGCGAGACGAACACCTAGGCTGTACGCCGCTTGTAGACCTCGTTCGGCCAGCGGCGGTGGACCCAGAACCATTCCGCAGGCCGCGCCAGGATGCGCTCTTCCATGAACGCGTTGATCCGCCGCACGCCGGCCTCGACGTCGGCGTCCCGGTCGCCGGTGTCGGCCAGCCGGAAAGGCTCGTGGACGATCACCCGGAAGCGCGCCTTGTCCCGCCGCTGCACGCTCATCGGCTGGATCGGGATGCCGTGGTGCAGCGCATAGGTGGAGGGGCCGGGCGCGGTCATCGCCGTGACGCCGAACAGCGGCCCCGCCACGCCGCCGTTGAACTTCTGGTCGTTCAGCAGCGAGATCGACTCGCCCCGCTTGATGGCGCGGAACAGCTCGCGCGCGCCCTGCAGCCCCTTGGGCGCGAACATCGAGACGCCGTAGCTGCGGCGGCTCTCCACCACGCGCCGGTCCAGGTGCGGGTTGTTCAGCGCGCGGTAGGTCACCTGGCACTTCACGCCACAGCGGACGATGGCCATCGCCATCACCTCGAAGTTCGAGAAGTGGCCGCTGATCAGCACGGCGGGCCCCGCCGGTCCGCTCAGCGCCTTCAGCCGCTCGGCGCCCTCGATCTCGACGCGGCCGGGGTCGGCGGCGATGCGGTCCAGGACCAGGAACTCGGCGACGTAGCGGCCGAACTCCTCCCATTGGGCGTCGAGCAGCCGGCCGATCTCCGCCTCCGAGGCGTCGGGGAAAACGATCCGCAGATTGGTTTCCGCCACCCGGTGGGGGCTGGTTAACGGGCCCACCCTGCGCAACAGCCAGCCGCCGAAGTCCGAAACGGCGTCGATCGGGAAACAGCGGCTCAATAATTGAGCACAATCAAACGCCAGCGCTTCGATCCGCCACAGCAGGCGCTGTCCAAGCTTGGCCGGTAAATCCGTCATGCATCCTTACTAGGGCTGGCCTCGTAACCTTAGCAACGCGCGTTCTTGGCGCGGCGCTTGCGGTGGGTTCCGCACACCGTCCCAGGACGGCACACGGGATCTGAGGAGAATGGGCGTCGCGTCATGATGGATGTCATTGATATTCACCTCGGCCGGAGGCTTCGGCGTCGCCGCCGGATCCTCGGCCTCACTCAACAGCAGCTCGCCGCCGCGTGCGGCGTCCGCTTCCAGCAAATCCAGAAGTACGAATGCGCCGCCAACCGCATGTCGGCGGCCCGCCTCTGGCAGCTCGCCGAGGTGCTGGAAGTGCCGGTCAGCTACTTCTACGAGGGCCTCTCGCCCGATCTGCCCGGCCGCGACGACCTGGACGCCCACGGCCAGGAGCCGCCGGAGCCTGCGGAGCCGATGGCCCGGAAGGAGACGCATGACCTGGTGCGGGCTTTCCACGCCCTCAGCGAACGGCCCCGCCAGCGCCTGCTGGACCTGGCCAAGGCGCTGAACGAGATCGAGACGGATTTCACCGCCAAGCCCGCGTTCCCCTAGACCCGGGCTCGGGGTAAAGCGGTCGCATGGCCGCTTCGCCCGGGACATTTTCTCCTGATCTGCTGGAAGAGCTCGACGGGTTTCTCGTCGAGCTCAACCGCGCGGCGGCCGGCGCGATCCTGCCGCTGTTCCGCGCCGATCCCGGCCTCATGGACCAGGGCCTTGTCGACAAGGGCGGAGCTCACGGGTTCGATCCGGTCACCGAGGCCGACAAGGGCGCCGAGCGCGCCATCCGCGCCCTGATCGCCGAGCGCTACCCCGCCCACGGGGTGATCGGTGAGGAGTATGGCGAGGACCGTCCCGACGCCGAGTTCGTCTGGGTGCTGGATCCCGTCGACGGCACGCGCGCCTTCGTCGCCGGCCTGCCGCTCTGGACCACCCTGATCGGCCTGCGCTGGCAAGGCCGCCCGGTGCTGGGCTCGATCGGCCAGTCGTTCCTGGGTGAACTCTACATCGGCCATGCGTTCGCGGACGGCGCAGGCGCTTCGCGCGTTATGACCCGCGGCGGCGCGCGGCCGCTGCAGGTGCGCCCCTGTCCGGATATCGCCGCCGCCCTGATCGCCACCACAGATCCGGAGACCTGCTTCGGGCCGGCCGAAGCCGCGGCCTGGCGCGACGTGCGCCGCGTAACGCGGCTCGCCCGCCTGGGCTGCGACGCCTATGCCTACGCCATGGTGGCGGCGGGCACGATGGACCTTGTCCTCGAGGCCGGTCTGAAGGCCTGGGACATCGACGCGGCCATCCCCGTGGTCGCGGGCGCAGGCGGCCTCACCACCGACTGGCGAGGCCAGCCGGTCGGGGCGTTCGGCGGTCAGGTCGCCATCGCCGGCGACCGCGCCTGTCTAGGCGCGGCGCTGGCGCTGCTCGCTCCGGCCGCGAACTAGGCTTTCTTCGCCGGCTTCTTCTTGGCCGCGGCCTTTCTCGCCGGAGCCTTCTTCACCGTCGCAGGCTTTCTTGCCGCCGCCGGCTTCGCAGCCGGTTTCTTGGCTGCGGTCTTCTTGGCGGGTGCCTTCTTGGCCGCGGGCTTCTTCGCAGCCGCAGGCTTGCGGGCGGCGGCGGCCTTGGCGGCCGGTTTCTTGGCCGGGGCCTTCTTCTTGGCGGCGGGTTTCTTGGCCGCAGCCGGCTTCTTCGCCGCAGCGGACTTGGCCGCGGGTTTCTTGGCCGCCGGCTTCTTCGCCGCAGGCTTCTTGGCAGGTGCTTTCGCCATGGTTGGTCTCTCCGAGGTTTGCGCAGTTGCGCTAGGTGCTGGGCCGGTCGCGGATGCGGCCGGGGACGCAGCATGGGGTGTGGCCGGGGCCGCCTTCGGCGGCTCCGCGGGCTTGGGCGCCGCCCGGCCGGTGAGGGCGTCGAACGCCCGCAGGAAGATGTTACGCATCGGATCGGTCTCCATCAGGATTTCGTGGTAGGCGCCGGGCACAACGATGAGCTGGCCCTGCGGCAGGTGGCGGGCGGCGGCGGCCTGGGCCGCGCCGTCGATCAGCGCGTCTTCCTCCGCCGAGAGGATCACCACCGGAACGGTCACGTCGCGCAGCGCCGAGGGCTTGGCGAGGAAGGCGGTGGCGCGCAGCGCGAAGTCCACCCACCCCCAGGTCGGCGCGCCCAGCGCCAGCTTCGGCTCCGCCGCGAGCAGTCCGACGCTGCGGGCGAAGCGCGCCTTGTCGTGCGTCAGAACGTTGCCTTCGAAGGCGTCGTCGAACGGCTTGCCGGCGCCGCCCAGCATGTACTGCCGCGCGCGTCCGACGATCAGGTTCAGGCTGGTCAGGCCGCGCGACAGGATCGCCGGGAAGGGCGTGCGCAGGCCCAGCATCGGCGCCGTCAGGACCGCGCCGGCGAACCGGTCCTCGCCGTGCGCCATGGCGAGCAGCGTCAGGCAGCCGCCCATCGAATGCGCCAGCGCGATCCACGGCCGCGGCAGCCGGTCGTGATAGGCGCCCAAGAGCGCGCGGAAGTCGTCGAGGTAGGCCTTGTAGCCGCGTGCGTGGCCCTTCAGCGGATCGCTCAATTCGCGATGCGAAAGGCCCTGGCCGCGCCAGTCGTGGGCCAGCACGACGAAGCCGCGATCGAGCATTTCGCCGATCACTTCGTAGTACTTTTCGATCACCTCCGTGCGGCCGCCGGACAGCACGACTGAACCGCGCGGACGTCCTGCCGGAACCCACAATGCAGCCCGCAGCCGCGCGCCGCCGGCGCCGGTGAACCACGACGCCTTTCCCCCCGGAGGGGCCTTCGCGTCTGGCGTTTCGATGAGCGGCGCGTCTTCGAGCATGGCGCAGCCTTAGGCTGCCTTGGAAAACAGAAGCTGAATTTCCGGCCGCAGCTTCATGGCGAGTCCCACGTCGGAAAGCTTCAGTCGTCCGGTCATCATCGCACGCGTCGCATCGAGCTCGCCCTTCGCGAGCGCGCTCAGATCCTTCATCGCGATCGTCACCACGAGGTCCGCCGGCGCATCGTCGTTGGTCACGCCGCGCGGCGCGATATGGACGAAGCCTTCGCCCTTCAGATCGAGCTTGATGGAATGACTGGGAACAGCGCCCGCGGCCGTCGCTTGGCGGATCCGATCGGTCAGCTCGTCCAGCGTCGCCATGCGCGCGAATCCCAACCCCGTGGTCGAGCTTCGCCGGTGTCGTGATTCCTGTAAACCGTCGGCGTCAAACGCCGGAGTCTGACTCGATTGGCGGTCAACTCACGATGATCGCCGCGCGCGAGTTTCACGCCGGCTTGACGAACCTCAGCGTCATCCGATCGCTCTCGCCGATCGCATCGTACTTCGCATGATCGAAGCTCGCATTCGCCGGCTGTCCGCTCGGCGCCGACATGCGCGTGGGCGGCAGTGTCCAGACGCCGAACGGATGATCCTTGGTGTCTTTCGGATTGGCGTTGATCTCGCTGGACGCGCCCAGCTTGAAGCCGGCTTCCTGCGCGAGCTGCACGACGTAGGCCTGCGGGACGTACCCGTTGGCGGCCATCACGTCGGGCGTCGCGGCGGGGTCCGCGCGGTGCTCCTCGACGCCCAGCACGCCGCCGGGCTTCAACGCCGCGTAGGCGTCGCGGAACGCCTTTTCCGCCAGCCCCGCGGCCATCCAGTTGTGGATGTTGCGCAGGAAGAGCGCGACGTCCGCCGAGCCTGCCGGCGCCACTGGCGCGCTGCCCCGTCCGAAGCTGGTCAGCTCGACTTTTCCGTAGAGCTCCGGATGGCCTGCGAACTTCGCGCGATAGGCCTCCGTCACCGCCTTCGCTTCGGGATCGTCCGCCGCCACGCCCGCCGCATAGAGC
Source organism: Phenylobacterium sp. (assembly GCA_045802455.1). GTDB lineage: Bacteria > Pseudomonadota > Alphaproteobacteria > Caulobacterales > Caulobacteraceae > Phenylobacterium. Next base: position 48,410 of record JBJMQX010000091.1, read on the forward strand.
CGCCCGCCGGTGGCCGCCAGATAGGGCGCGATGATGTCGCTGTACCAGCCGGCGCCGGGCCAGAATTCGACGACCGTCGCGCCGGGCTTTAGTCCCCAGAATTCCAGCGACTGCGCCGGATGCCGGAACGCGTCGCGCGCGCGGTCGGCGGGCGTTCGCCAGGCGCCGGCGACAGCGGCCTCGATGGTCTTCGGCGGCGCGGGCTTCGCCGCGCGCGTGCACGCGGCGAGCGCCGCCGCGCCGACGAGTACGCCTCTACGCGAAAAGGACGCGCGTGAGACTGGGATCATCGGAACGCCCATTCGGAACCTCGCTTGCGCCCCCGCGGCGAGCCAGGACGAAAGGCGTAGCGCGCCGCCGCGCATGGGTCAAAGCCGGCTGCGCCGCAAGCTCTTGAACATGGAAATCGCGCGCCTACCTCATCGCCCGGAAGCGCTGGATGTCCGGGCTTCCTGGCCGCTGCCGCGATGCCTTCGGGATCGCAGAGGCGGCCACACTGAAACGCAACCTTGCTTTTGAAGAAGGATGTGACCGCATGCGTACGATCGATTTCTCCCCCCTCTACCGCTCCGTCGTGGGCTTCGACCGCCTGGCCGACCTGCTGGATTCGGCGACCGCCGACAGCGCCGCCGGCTACCCGCCCTACAACATCGAGCGCACCGACGAGAACACCTACCGCGTCGAGATCGCGGTCGCGGGCTTCCGCCCCGACGAGCTCGACATCCAGGTCAAGGAAAACCTGCTCACCGTCACCGGCCGCAAGAGCGCCAATGACGAGCAGCGCACCTTCCTCCACCGCGGCCTGGCCGAGCGCAATTTCGAGCGCCGGTTCCAGCTCGCCGACTATGTCGTGGTGACCGACGCCAAGCTCGCCGACGGCCTGCTCTCGATCTCGCTGCAGCGTGAGCTGCCGGAAGCGCTGAAGCCTCGGCGCATCGAGATCAACACGGGCGCCCCGTCCGAGCTGATCGAAGGCCAGAAGACCGACAAGGCGGCGTAACCGCGCGCCTCAAATGCCTTGGGCGGCGCGTCATGCGCCGCCCTTCGCTTCTCGGAGCCTCCGCGGCCGCGGAGGCTCTTTGGATTCAACCACGGATTTCACCGATTACACGGACTGCAGAAAGCGCCATCACGCCGACGCTCGACGTGGGCGTCATCCGTGCAATCCGTGGCTGACTCTTCGGGCGCCTCCGCTGGCGCGGAGGTCGGCGGCCTCGAGGTCAGATGACGTCGTCGAGGCCCTTGGCGCCGTGGCGGATGACGCCGGTGAAGTTCGCCTGGCGCATCAGCGCGCCCGTGAAGTTGGCGCGGCTGACGTCGGCGTCGATCAGCATCGCGTTGCGCAGGTCTGCGCCCGTCAGGTCGGCGTTCTTAAGCTCGGCCTTGCGCAGGTCGCAGGCGAGGATCCGGTCCTCGCCCAGCAGCAGCGGCCCCATCTGCGCCTCGCGCAAATCCGATCCGGAAAGTTTCGCGCCGGCGAGCTTGGCGCCGCGCAGGTCCGCGCGCCGCAGATTGCAGTGGCGCAGGTCGGCGCCTTCCAGGTGCGCGCCCTGCAGCTGCACGCCTTCCATGTCGAGCCCGTAGAACACCGCCGCCTTGGCCGAGAGCGCCGTCAGGTTGTAGCCGCGGATGGTCTCCAGCGCGCGCAGGTCGGCGGAATCGAACACCGACGGCGCGCCCTGCTGGCCGCCCGTCTCGCACCAGCGCGCGTGATCCTGGATCATCGTCTTATAGGGCAGCGACGAAGCGGCGATGCCGGCCGGCCGGTCGGTCAGCGCGCCGGCCATGTTGGCGTCCATCACGTTCCACGACTGGGTCTTGGCGCCCACCAGCACGGCGTCGCGCAGGTCGGCGCCGCCGAGGTCCGCGCCCGAAAGGTCGGCGCCGGAAAGGTTCGCGCCGCGCAGGCTCGCCTGCTTGAGGTTGGCGCGCACCAGCTTGGCGTCCTTCATCACCGCGTCGGTGAAATCGGCCTTTACGGCGATCACGCCGGAGAGCTTCGAGCGCTCCAGGTTGGCGCCCACCAGGATCGCGCCCTCGGCGTCGCCGTGCGCCGACCGCGGGCCGCCGGCCTCGAGCTTGCGGAAGCCCATCTTCGGATCCGCGGCGGCCAGGATGCCTTCGCGCAGGTCGGCCTCGAACATGTCGGCGCCGGTCAGGTTGGCGTTGCGCAGGCAGGCGCCGCGCAGGTCGGCGCGCCGCAGCGACGCGTCGGTGAGGTCGGCGTCCTGCAGGTCCGCGCCGAACAGGGTGGCATGGTCGAGCCGTGCGCCGCCGAGCTTGCAGCCGGCCAGGACCGCGCCCGAGAAATCCGCGTCGCAGAGGTTCTTGCCCGTGAGGTCGAGGCCGGAGAGGTCCATCCACGCGAACACCGCGCGCGCGCCCCCGGGCTTGGACGTCCACAGCCGGTCGTGCCGCGCGCAGATCTTCTCGGCCTCGGCCTGCGAGATGCGACGCGCGACTTGCGGGTTTTCGGACATGGCTATGCGGGCACCGACGGCATGGTTAGCGGCAACCTAGCCGCCGGAAATTAACCGCCCCTTTCCAGCGGCTTAGCCGGGAGGCGGGGCGCCGCCGCGCGGCCCGTACCCGGCGTAGAGCCGCTCCGCCTCCTCGCGCAGCAACCCGAGGTCGTAGGCGACGCCCGCCGCCTGCAACCACAGCGGTCCGCGACCGGACGCCAGGGCGGAAGCATCCGGGCAGGCGGCGAGGACGCGGACCACCCCGGCGGCGGCCAGCCGTTCGCCGCACGACGCATGACCCGCCGATCGTTCCCCGCAGGGCTCCAGCGTCACGTAGGCGATCGCGCCGCGCGCGGCCTCGCCCGCCGCGTCCAGCGCCTGTTCCTCCGCATGCGGACGTCCGCCCGCCGCAGTCGCGGCCTCGCCGACCACCGCGCCGTCGCGAACGATGACGCAGCCCACGGCCGGGTTGTCGCCGGTCAGCCCGACGCGGCCGCTCGCCAGCGCGATCGCACGGCGCATCCAGTGTTCGTCGTCCATGCCGCGAACATGGCCCGCCGCGCGCAGCAGGAGAAGGTCAGATCGCGGGCAGCGCCTGGGCGCGGCTCTCGTCGAGGTAGCGCGCGGCGATCGGCTTAAGCGCGGCGTCTAGCTCGATCAGCAGCGGATTGCCCGTGGGGATCTCGACGCCGACGATCGCCTCGCCGGAAAGCCCAAACAGCAGCTTGACGATGGCGCGCAGCGAATTGCCGTGGGCTGCGATCAGCAGGGTCTCGCCGGCCACGAGCTTCGGCGCGATCTCGCCGTCCCAATAGGGCTGCACGCGCTCCAGCGTGGTCTTCAGGCTCTCGGTCGCCGGTAACGCGGCGCCGGCGTAGCGGCGGTCCTTCGCGAAATCGAACTCGCCGCCGGCCGCCAGCGGCGGCGGCGGCACGTCATAGGAGCGGCGCCAGACCTTCACCTGCTCTGCCCCGTGCTTCGCCGCCGTCTCCGTCTTGTTCAGTCCCGTCAGCCCGCCGTAGTGGCGCTCGTTCAGCCGCCAGTCCTTCACTTCCGGCACGAAGGCCTGGCCGGCCGCGTGCAGCGCCAGCCAGGACGTGCGGATCGCCCGCGTCAGCACCGAGGTGTAGCAGCGGGTCAGCGCGATCCCGGCCGCCGCAATCAGCTCGCCGCCCTTTCGCGCCTCCGCCTCGCCCTGCGCCGTCAGGTCGACGTCCACCCAGCCGGTGAAGCGGTCCTCCAGGTTCCACTGGCTCTGGCCGTGGCGCAGCAGGATCAGGGTCGGCAAGGCGGGACGCTCCGGTTTGGGATAAGGCGAATGGCGCCGCATATATCCGCCCGCTATAGGACAGGCCATGCTCGATCGCCTCTACCTGCCGTTCCTGGCGCTGGCGGCCCTCGCCGCCATCGCGCTCGCTGCGGTCTGGCCGCAGGGCTACGGCGACCGTTCGCCCGCCCCGTTCGGGTCGACGCCGATCCAGCGGACGCCCGCGATGCACGCGGCCATGGTGCGCGAGACGCTCGCCGCCCAGCGCCGCTCGACACAGGCGCGCGACACCGTGCGCGACCTGCAGACCCAGGCCGTGGCGCCGCATCAATGAAGGCTGCCCGTTCATGAGCGCGTTCGACGCCATCGCCGTCGGCCGCCGGGTGCTCGCCGCCGAGGCCGAGGCCCTCACTGCCCAGGGCCTCGGCCTCGACGAAAGCTTCGCGCGCGCCGTCGACCACCTGGCCGCCGCCAAGGGCCGCATCGTCTGCACCGGCATGGGCAAGTCCGGCCACGTGGCGCGCAAGCTCGCCGCCACCTTCGCCTCGACGGGCTCGCCGGCCTTCTTCGTCCATCCGGCGGAGGCCAGCCACGGCGACCTCGGCATGATCGGGCCGGACGACGTGGTCGTGGCGCTGTCGAAGTCCGGCGCCGCGCCGGAGCTCGCCGACGTCCTGGCCTACGCCAAGCGCTTCAGGATCCCGCTGATCGCGCTCACCGCCGAGCCCGACAGCGCGCTGGGCCAGGCCGCCGACGTCGTGCTCAAGCTCGCCGACGCCAAGGAGGCCACGCCCGAGCTGAACGCGCCGACCACCTCGACCACCCTGCAGATCGCGCTGGGCGATGCGCTCGCCGTGGCCCTGCTGGAGCGCCGTGGGTTCAAGCCCGATGACTTCCGGGTCTTCCACCCGGGCGGCAAGCTGGGCGCCATGCTGCGCACCGTGGGCGACCTGATGCACGGGCCGGCCGAGCTGCCACTGGTCCAGGCCGCCACGCCGATGCAGGACACCCTCCTGGTGATGACCGAGAAGCGCTGGGGCATCGTCGGCGTCATCGATGACGCGGGCCACCTGGTCGGCGCGATCACCGACGGCGACCTGCGCCGCCACATCGTCGGCCTGATGGACCACACGGCCGGCGAGGTCATGACAGCCGGCCCCAAGAAGACCGTGCCGCCAGGCATGCTGGCGTCCGCGGCGCTGGCCCTGATGAGCGAACCGGCGCCCGCCGTCACCGTCCTCTTCGTCGTGGAAGCCGAAAAGCCCGTCGGCATCCTTCACGTCCACGACATCCTGCGCGCCGGCGTGATGTGAGAAACGATTAGTTCCTCCACCGTCCCGAAGAGGACGGGGGAGGTGGATCGGCGCGGATACGCGACGAGACGGAGGGAGCGGGGGAGGAGCTATCGTTGGTAATTCCTTTGAGCTTTCGCGCTCAGTAAGACACGCCGCACACCACGCCTTCCGGAGTCCCCATGCTGCCCGCGCCCCGCGCCGACCTGATCGCCAACACCTTCGACTACGAGAACGCGCCGCTGGTGAAGGCGACGGGCTTCCGCGAATACGACGCGCGCTGGCTGTTCGGGCCGGAGATCAACCTCCTGGGCGTGCAGGCGCTGGGCCTGGGCCTCGGGACCTACATCCACGAGCTGGGCCAGAAGCGGATCGTCGTCGGCCACGACTACCGGAGCTATTCGCTCAGCATCAAGCAGGCGCTGACCATCGGCCTCGTAGCCGCCGGCTGCGAGGTGATCGACATCGGGCTCGCCACTTCGCCGATGGCCTATTTCGCCCAGTTCGACCTCGACGCGCCCTGCGTCGCCATGGTCACCGCCAGCCACAACGAGAACGGCTGGACCGGCGTCAAGATGGGCGCCCAGCGGCCGCTCACCTTCGGCCCCGACGAAATGGGCCGGCTGAAGGAGATCGTGCTTTCCGGGACGTGGAAGCAGCGCCCGGACGGCAGCCTCGCGCACGTCGGCGGCGTCGCCGAGCGCTACATCGCCGACGCCGCGAGCCGCGCCAGCATTAGCCGTCCGCTGAAGGTCGTCTGCGCCTGCGGCAACGGCACCGCCGGCGCGTTCGCGCCGGAAGCCCTGCGCCGCATGGGCGTCGCCGTGGTGGTCGAGATGGACTGCCACCTCGACTGGAACTTCCCGAAGTACAATCCCAACCCGGAAGACAGCGTCATGCTGCACGCCATGGCCCAGGCCGTTCGCGAGTTCGACGCCGACCTGGCGCTGGGCTTCGACGGCGACGGCGACCGCTGCGGCGTGGTGGACGACGAGGGCGAGGAGATCTTCGCCGACAAGATCGGGCTGATGCTCGCCCGCGACCTCTCCGGCCTGCACAAGGACGCGACCTTCGTGGTCGACGTGAAGTCCACCGGCCTCTTCGCCACCGACCCGGTGCTGAAGGCCAACGGCGCCAACACCGTCTACTGGAAGACCGGCCACTCCTACATCAAGCGCAAGACCGCCGAGCTTGGCGCGCTCGCCGGCTTCGAGAAGTCGGGCCACTTCTTCTTCAACCCGCCGATCGGGCGCGGCTACGACGACGGCATTGTGGCCGCCGCCGCCATCGTCTCGATGCTCGACCGCAACCCGAGCCAGAAGCTCTCCGACCTCAAGAAGGCCCTGCCGGTCGCCTACACCTCGCTGACCATGAGCCCGCATGTCGCCGACGAGGTGAAGTACGGCCTGGTCGATGACGTCGTCGCCGAATACACCGCGCTGCGCGACGCCGGCGGAATGATCCTTGGACGGAGGATCGCCGACCTGATCACCGTCAACGGCGTGCGCGTGGCGCTCGAGGACGGCTCCTGGGTGCTGGTCCGCGCCTCGTCGAACAAGCCGGAGATCGTCGTCGTGGTGGAGAGCACCCGCAGCGAGGACGACATGCGCGACCTCTTCCACAGGGAGGTGAAGCCGCGCCTCGCCAAGCGCCCCGAAGTCGGCGCCTACAACCAGGAGATCTGAGGCTCAGAGCGCGGGCTTCACGTCGGTCTTCGGGAAGTCGTTTCCTTTGAAGAGCAGACCATCGCCTTCTGCCTGGGCCAGCGCATAGGCAAAGCAGTCTCCGAGGTTCAGCGGCCCGCCGTTCCCTTTGCCGAACTGCCGGTAGGCTTCGAAAGCAGCGTCGGTATCGCGCTCGCCGAGCGTTGCGGTTTCGATGCCGAGGGCGACAAGGAGGCCGCGGACTTCAGAGACTCCGCCACCGCCGAGCTCGCGCAGGGCGCCGACGAGCACCTCCCAATGGTTGATGGGGGAAATTCGTCCGCCACTGGCCGTCAGGAGGTCGGCGTATCGTTCAAAGCCTGGCTCCCTCAGCAAGATCGCGAGCACCGCCGAGGCGTCGACAACGATCACTTTGGAAGGCCGTTCTCATCGTAGAGATCGTCGTCGGTGAACTTGTGGCCCGTCCGAGGAAGAGCCGCCACCCTGGCGAGGATCCTGTCCACTTCGCGTCGTCGCCCTTCGACCGTGCTAAGGCGCCGCACCCGCTCCAGGCGCTCGCGCACGGCCTCGCCCACCGCATCTGTGATCGGTTTGCCGGTGAGGTCGGCAAGCTCGCGAATGTCCCGCGCAATCTCGTCGTTTCGTATTTGGATCGGCTTCGTCATGACGCGGAGACCATATCATGATCTCGCCCTTTCCGCCATGGAGCCTCAAAAAGCGAAGGCCCCCGCCGGCAGGCGAGGGCCCTTGCTCCGGGTCGCTTGAGCCGATCAGCCCTGGCCGATCTCGACCGGCACGAAGATGTGCTGGGTGCCTCTGGCGACGAACAGCAGCACCTGGTGGCGGCCGGCCTTCTTCGCCTCGGCGACCGCGGCCGTCACGTCGGCCGGGGCCTTGGTCGCACGTCCGCCGGCCTGCAGGATCAGGTCGCCGCGCCGCAGACCCTTCTGCGCCGCGTCGGAGCTGGCGTCGACGCCGGCCACGCGCACGCCCTTGCCCTGCGGGTCGGGCGCGACCGAGAGGCCCAGCGCGCCGGTGACGCCGCCGCCGCCGCCCGCCTCGCCGCCGCCGGGGGTCTGGTCGTTCTGCGCCAGCTGCTCCTCGGACGGCCGCAGTCCGGCGTGGACGGCGATCTCGCGCACCTGGCCCTCGCGGCGCACCTGCAGGCGGATGGTGTCGCCGGCGCGCACGCGGCCCACTGCACGGGTCAGGTCGGTGGCGCTCGCCACCGGCTCGCCGTTGGCGCTCAGCACCACGTCGCCCGGCCGCAGGCCCGCCGCCGCCGCCGGCCCGCCGGGCGTCAGCTCGGCCACCAGCGCGCCCTTGCCCTTCAGGCCGAGGCTCTCGGCGATGTCGGCGGTCACGTCCTGCACCTGCGCGCCGATGTAGCCTCGGCTCACCTTGCCGGTGGAGATCAGCTGCTTGGAGACCTGGGCGACTACGTCGGCGGGAATGTCGAAGCCGATACCCACCGAGCCGCCGGACGGCGAGAAGATCGCCGTGTTGACGCCGACCACCCGGCCGTAGAGGTCGAAGGTCGGGCCGCCGGAGTTGCCGCGGTTGATCGGCGCGTCGATCTGCAGGTAGTCGACGTAGCTGGAGTCCGAGACGTTCTTGCGGGCCAGCGCCGAGACGATGCCGGCGGTCGCCGTGCCGCCCAGGTTGAACGGGTTGCCGACCGCCACGACCCAGTCGCCGACCCGCGGCTTGGCGCGGTCCTCGAAGCTGACGTAGGGCAGGTTGGCGCCGTCCACCTTGACCACCGCCAGGTCGGTCGCCGGGTCGCGGCCCACCACGCGCGCCTTGAACTCTCGGTCGTCGGCGGTGTGGATGATGATCTTGTCGGCGTGATCGACGACGTGGTTGTTGGTCACCACATAACCGTCGGCCGAGATGAAGAAGCCGGAGCCGGCCGCCTTCATGGTCTGCGGCTGGGTCTGCCGCGGCAGCTGCTGGAAGAACTGCTGGAAGCCGGGGGGCAGGGCGCTTGAGCCGCCCTCATCGCCATCGCCGCCGCCGAACGGCGCCACGACGGCGCGCGGGCCGACCTTGCCCTCGACCTCGATCGAGACCACGGCCGGCGCCACGCGCTGGACGATGTCGGCGAAGGACGGCAGCGCCGTCGCACCCGCCGGGGGCGTGGGTCGCGCGTTGACGGCGCCGGCCGCGCCGCCCTGGGCGTGGACGGCGTAGCCGCCGGCGCCGGCCAGCGCCAGGGCCGCGGCGGCCGCGCCCGCCTTCAGGAAGGGTCTGTTGCTGTTCATGATGCTTTCTGTTGACCTGTCATGCTGTCGCCAGCGTTGGCGGACAGTGTCGCCTGCGCGCCGGTCGGTTCCATGACCGCGTTGCGTCCGCCCCGTGGCGCGATCTCGGCGACTGTGTGGCGAAGCTTCGGCTGGCGTTGCGGCGGCGACAAAATTTACCTCTGTGTCGTACCGCGTCTTTCGCAATTCGCGGCCGCGTGCTGAAAGCGCGGCCTGACGGTTCGAGGGACGAAGCCAGATGCATGTGGCGATGATCGGGACGGGCTATGTGGGCCTGGTCAGCGGGGCCTGTTTCGCCGACTTTGGCCACACCGTGACCTGCATCGACAAGGACGCGGCCAAGATCGAGCGCCTGCAGGCGGGCGGCATCCCGATCTACGAGCCGGGGCTCGACCTGCTGGTGGCGCAGAACGTCAAGGCCGGCCGGCTGTTCTTCGCCACCGACGCCGCCGAGGCGGTGCGCGGCGCGGACGCGGTGTTCATTGGCGTCGGCACGCCGTCGCGCCGCGGCGACGGCCACGCCGACCTATCCTACGTCTATGCCGCGGCCGAGGAGATCGCGGGCCTGGTCGACGGCTTCACCGTCGTGGTCACCAAGTCCACCGTCCCGGTCGGCACCGGCGACGAGATCGAGGCGATCTTCAAGCGCGTGCGGCCCGACGCCGACATCGCCATCGTCTCCAACCCGGAGTTCCTGCGCGAGGGGGCGGCGATCGAGGACTTCAAGCGGCCCGACCGCGTGGTGGTCGGCACGACCGATCCGCGCGCCCAGGCGGTGATGCGCGAGCTCTACCGCCCGCTCTACCTCAACGAGACGCCGATCCTGTTCACCAATCGCCGGACCAGCGAGCTGATCAAGTACGCGGCCAACGCCTTCCTGGCCATGAAGATCACCTACATCAACGAGATGGCCGACCTCTGCGAGGCGGTGGGCGCCGACGTCCAGCAGGTCGCCCGCGGCATTGGCCTCGACGGCCGCATCGGGAACAAGTTCCTGAACGCCGGCCCCGGCTACGGCGGCTCCTGCTTCCCGAAGGACACCATCGCTCTGGTCCGCACCGCCCGCGACGCCGGCGCGCCCGTCGAGCTGATCGAGACCACCGTCAAGGTCAACGACGCCCGCAAGAAGGCGATGGCCAGGAAGGTCGAGGCCGCGGTGCCGGCCGGCCTGAAGGGCAAGACTGTCGGCGTGCTGGGCCTCACCTTCAAGCCCAACACCGACGACATGCGTGACGCGCCCTCGCTCGACATCGTGCCCGCCCTGATCGCCGACGGCGCCCGCGTGCAGGCCTTCGACCCCGAGGGCCACGAGGCCCGCCAGATGCTGCCCGGCGTCGAGTTCAAGGACGACCCCTACGCCGCGGCCGAGGGCGCCGACGTGCTGCTGATCATCACCGAATGGGACCAGTTCCGCGCGCTCGACCTCGACCGGATCAAGCTCCTGATGAACGCGCCGGTGCTGGTCGACCTGCGCAACATCTACAAGCCCGCCGACATGGCCGCCCGCGGCTTCGCCTACACCAGCGTGGGACGTCCGGCGGGGTAGGGCGGCCATGGACCGGCCGCGCCTGTTCCATGTCAGCGAAGAGCCGGGGATCGCCCGGTTCGTTCCCCGCCCGCCGCCGTCGCCGGACTCGGGCGTCACGGGCGAGGCGGTCTGGGCCGTGGCCGAGAGCCACCTGGTCAATTTCCTGACGCCACGCGACTGCCCGCGCATCGGCTTCCGGGCGGGTCCGGCGACCAGCGAAACCGACCGCGCTCGCTTCCTCGGCGACGTTGAGCGCGTGCTCGCCATCGAGGCGGCCTGGCTCGCGCGGCTCGAAGCCGGCGTCGTCTTCCTCTACGAGATGCCGCCCAAGACCTTCGAGGTCGCCCTGCCGGAGGCCGGCTACTGGATCTCCCGCCAGGCCGTCACGCCCCGCGCCGTGCGCGCCGAGCCCGACCTCGTAGCCGCGATCGCTCGCGCCGGCGCGGAGCTTCGGGTTGTGGAAGACTTCTGGCCGCTCGCGGACGCGGTCGCGGCCTCGACGCTGGAGTTCTCGATCATCCGCAAGCGCAACGCCGCGCCGCGGGGGCCGCAGCCCTAGGTCGCCGAAGCGCCCATGCGCAGCAGGATCTCGCCCAGCCAGGCCGCCGCGGCCCAGAACGCCAGGCCGAGCAGGATGACGAAGGCCAGGCAGGCCACGGAGCTGACGCCCCGGCCGACCGGCCGCGCCATGCCCCCGATCACGAGGTGGCGAGCCATGTTTCCTCCCAAGCTCTTTTATCGGTGCCGCGCCGGTCGAGCGGCGCGAACATTACGACGATGTCATAATCCTTACGGCTTGGGTAGGGTTGCCGGAACGGGCCCAGGCGCAAGCGGATTCGCGTGACCGGCGAGGCGCATAGCCTGATCGGCGAATGCTGTTAGCGTGATCGACTGGAAACGGGCGGGGGTGCGGGCGTGGTCGGCAAGTTGGGCAGGCTGGGGCTGGCCGTTTCGGCCTTGCTCGCCATCGCGCCCCTCGTGACAGCGGCAGGCGCTCAGGCGGGGCCGCGCAAGGCGCCCGACCTCACCGGCCTCTGGACGACCGCCTCGCTGACCGACCTCGAGCGGCCGGACGACTTCAAGACGCTCGCCATCACCGAGGCCGAGGCCGCGAAGTTCGAGAAGGCCCACCGCGGCAAGGTCCCGGACATCGGCGACAAGGACAATCCCGTCGGCGGCCCGGAATCGGAATGGTGGGAGACCGACGTCGGGCTCGCCCGCATCCGCGGCCAGATCCGCTCGTCCTGGATCGTCTCGCCCGCCGACGGCAAGCGCCCGTTCAACGCCGCGGCCAAGGCGGCCCGCAAGACGCAGCGCGAGCGCAACAAGCTGCCGCCCAGCGACCCGGAAGTCCGCGATATCGACGAGCGCTGCCTGGGCATGGGCGCCGGCGCCCCGCTCAGCAACGGCGGGCTCAACGACAACCTGCAGATCGTCCAGGCCGGCGACACCCTCGCCATCGAAACCGAGTGGATGCACGACGTGCGCGTGGTGCGCATCGGCGACGCGCGCCACGTCCCGGCCCATCCTCCAATGGGCATCCGCCTCGCCGGCGGCGATTCCATCGCGCGCTGGGACGGCGACACCTTGGTGATCGAGACCACCAACTTCTCGGCCTTCGAGGTCAACGCCCCCGACGGCGACCGCAACGCCGACATGCGGATCGTCGAGCGGCTCACCCGCCTGTCGCCCACCGAGATCCTCTACGGCTTCAGCGTCACCAATCCGGCGCGGTTCACCCAGACCTGGCAGGGCGAGATGGTCCTGCACGCGTCGAAGGGGCCGATCTACGAATACGCCTGCCACGAGGGCAACTACGCCCTGCCCGACATGCTCTCCGGCGCCCGCAGCCTCGAGCGCGCGGCTGCGCAGGCGGCCCCCGTCAAGACCGCCACAGCCGCCCGCTGACCTCCGCCTACGCTTGGAACCCCCGCTTACGCTTGGAACCCAGCCCGGCGCCCCACGTTGGGGCGCGCATGTCTTTGCAGAGAGGCGCTCTTCGTGGGCGCCAAGGAGCAAGAGAACATGCGACACGCCCACCCGATCACCCGCCCCCTGGCGCTCGCCGCCGCCGCCTGCGGCATGGCCCTGATCGCCGCCCCGACCGTGGCCCAGACCTACTACGGCCCCACCGTCGAAGAGCTCACCGTCACCCCGCGCCTCGGTCCCGACGGCCGGCCCGCGACCCTGTCACGGGTGGTCAGCATCGCCGACCTGGACCTGCGCTATGACCGCGACGTGCGCGAGATGCAGCGGCGCGTGCGCACCACGGCGCGCCAGATCTGCAACGAGCTGGGCGACACCGACAGCCGCCTGACGCTGACCCAGCCCTCCTGCACCGAGGACGCGGTCCGCAGCGCCCAGCGGCAGGTGAACTTCGCCATCGCCCAGGCGCGCAGCTCGACCTACTACGCCTACGCGCCGGCCGCGCCGTACGCCGTCGCGCCCTACGCCGGCGCCTACGCCCCGCCGGCCAGCGCCTACGTGCCCGAGCCGCGGGATCCCGACGCCTTCTAAGCTTAAGCTTGCTTGACGGCGCGGCCGTGAACCCGTCGTTTGCCGTTTCCCGTCTAGGATCGACCTTCGCGGGGACGGCAGGCGGGGGGCTGCGGTGCGGGACGGAGAGGCGATCACGGTCGAGACGGACCTCTTCGAGCATCGCGAGGTGCAGCCGCACTTCATCAACCCGTGCTGCTTCGGCGAGGACTTCGCCGCCTGGCTGAAGCAGGGCCTGGCCGGGCCCGGCCTCGGCCTCGATTTCTCAGAGCCGATCCAGGAGGACTACGGCTGGGGCCTCTGGGCCCTGCACGGGCCGGACCGCTACTGGATCGCGATCGCCTACGCCGGCGAGGGGCCCCAGGAGGAGCCCGCCCAGTGGGTGGTCTCCGTCGACCCCGGCATCGGCCTCCTCCAGCGCCTGTTCCACAAGCCCCACGCGCTGGCCCCGCTCCGCGCCCGCGTCCGCCGCGTCCTCGAATCCGAGCCCGCGATCACTATCCTGGAGTAGCCGGAGCGTCGGAACAAATCGCCCGTTGGCGAAGAACGCCGCTGATCGGCGCGGGGCGGAGCCGCCCCCAAGAAAACAAAACCGCGGAGCCCGCCGAGACACGCGGAGCGGTCATGCCAGGCTCGAATCTCCGCGAATCTCCGCGACCTCCGCGGTTGAAACAAAAGCCCTTCAATGCCGCGCGCCCCGGCACAGCAGCATGCCCGTGTCGCGGGTGATCCGCAGGCGCCCGCCGCCCGCCTCGAACGCCGCCGCCGTCACCGCGGCCAGCCGCGCCAGCGCCTCGGCCGAAGCGTCCTCGCCGGGCGGGCTCGAGGTCAGGTAGGCCAGCACGTCGCCCGGCGCGTCGCAGTCCAGGTCGCCCACGCAGCGGCGCGTCTCGACCCGCTCGAACACCGCCGCGGCCATCGCCGGCCCGTTCTCCAGGCTGAAGCTCTCATGCGTCGGATGCCCCGCCTGGTCCGGCCACACCGCGGCCTGCAACGCCCACAGTTCGCGCAGCATCCCGCGCCCGTTGGTGGTCAGCACCGCCACGCCGCCGGGCGCCAGCACGCGCGCGATCTCGGCCAGGCCCGCCGCCGGATCGGGCAGGTGGTAGAGCATGTGGCAGGCCAGAACGACGTCGAAGCTGCCATCGGCGAAGGGCAGGGCGGCCGCGTCGGCGGGCTGGCCCGCCACGGTCCAGCCGGGCCCCGCGGCCTGCGCGCAGGCCACCGCCTCGGCCACCATCCCGGGCGACAGGTCGCTCAGCGTCAGCCGCAGGTCGCCCGGCAAGCCCGCCGCCACCGCCGGCCAGAACCAGCCGCCGCCGCAGCCCACGTCCAGCACCCGCGCGCCCGCCGGCCAGTCGACCTGAGCCGCGATCCACGCCGGCCAGTCGTCGCGCCCGTGCCTGCGATGCAGGTTCGCGCGGGCGTCCAGCTTCGCGGAGTCGCGGTACTGCACCTCGCGCAGGTAGGCGGCGTCCTTCATCAGCGTCGGGTGGGCCTCGCCGGTCATCCCCGATTGCGGCCCCACCCGCGGCGGCGCGTCAAGCCGCCCCAAACCCCACTCCCCCGCGAAACGGAGAGGGAGAGGGCAGGGAGGGGGCCCCGAAGCGGTGGCTACTTCTGCCTGGCCGCGGCGTCCGCGGCCGCGTCGGCCTTGCGCGCCGCCGTGCCCGCCGCCGCGTCGGCGTTGGCCGCCGCGTTGTTCGCCGCCGCGGCCGTCTCGTTGCCGGCGGCCTGGGCGTTGGCGGCGGTGTCGCTGGCCGCCGAATTGGCCGCGGCGCCGGCGTGATCGGCGCTGGCGGCGGCCTCGTCCTGGGTCTTGTTGGAGCAGGCGGCGAGCGCCAGGGCGGCCGCCGCGGCGGTCACGATCAGGGTCATGCGCATGGGGGAATTCCACAAATGAGGGTCGCGCCGAGATCGGACGCAGGGCCGCTAACGCGCGGCGCCCCCACAAGCTCCGCCGCGCCGAAATTGTCCCGATTGACCCTTGGAGGGCCGCTTGGCCTCAGCCGCCGCTGAGCGCCGCGCCGGCCGCCACGATGCCCAGCATCGCCAGCCAGTAGGCCCCCATCAGCCAGATCCCGAGGCCCTCGATCCGAAACCCCTTGGCCGCCGGCTCATGGTCTTGAGCCACGCCTGCGCCCATATCCAACGACGTCATTTCAAAACTCGCGTTTCCACCCTGCCGAGAAGACTGCGGCCACGAAGGTGAAGGCCCGGTTTAGATGGTCGGTGAAAAACGACGCCTGCCGGTCGGCCTCACAGCATCGGCCACGGCCGCGGTGACCGATAGCGCTTGGGCGTCAGGCGACCGATGCGCGCCTCGATCGCCCGCACCCTCGCCTTCGCCTGGGCGAGCGTGAACGGCGTCGCCGTGTCGACGGCCTCCTGCAGCTTCGCCCGCAGCTCGCATTCGCGCCACTCGCAGGCCTCGATGAACATCGCCTGAAACTCGGGGTTCGTGCGCACCCACCCGTAGAGCACCTTGAACGAGGGCATGCCGGGCCGCCGCACTACCGCGCTCACCGAGGCGCCCGCGGCGATCGCCTCGCACACCGCCACCGCCAACTCCGGCGTGTAGCTGCTCTTGCGCCCCGCCACCCAATGGCGCCGCGCAGGACCCGCCGCCTGGGCCAGCGCCGCGCGCCGCGCCGCCGCCTCCTCGCGCATCGCAACGCCCAGCGCCGCGCGCACAGCGCGATAGGCCGCGCCGAACTCGGGGTTCACCTGCACCCATCGGAACACCGTGCAATAGGCCGGCATCCGCGGGTCGGCGGTGATCTGCTTCATCGTCTCGCGGTCGCCCATCCGCTGCAGGATCAGCCGCCCCATCGCCCAGCTGAACGCCGAGGGCCTGTACCCCGGCGCCTTGTCCATCGCCGGTATCGGCCAGTCGCGGGCAGGTCCGTGCGACGGACAAGGATTTGTCATGCTTCCTCACCTAGCATATTCGGTGGAGTATGTTCCATATTTGTTCTAGATTGTTGTTGGCGCTGGAACGCATATCCACTTAAGGTGCTGTCGTTCTGAATTTGTGAGAAGTGCTGTGGCAAGGTCATCGCAATCGACACGGCAAGGTCGAACAGATGAAGCTTCACACGCTGCCCGGCAGGCGGCTGAGGAAGCGATGCGGGCGCTTGAGCAAGCCAGCGAGGAACTGAGGTCGTCTGCGCGCGCGTTTCAGGATGCGCACTTGTTCGAATGTTTCATATTGAGCGAAGTAGCGATTCACCCCGCCCGCAAGGACATGATCTCCCTGGCTCTTGAGTGGATGTACGACCGCCAATCGCCCGATCCTGTAGTTTCAGATGCGGCGCGACGTGTGTTGCACGACTTGCTCGCGCAGCATAACGAGGCTTCGCATGCCGACAAAACTTTGGAACGTGAGGCAAAGCCGTCCCATCATTCAAGACACCTAGTCCGCGAAGTCATTGCGACAGCTTCCGTTCCGACGGTCTCCGGTGTTCTGGCACTCCTGAGTTATTTGAGCGGCGCGCCTGCGCTGGCACTGGGGGTATTTACTGTTAGCTTAGCCATTGGTGCGGTTGTTTTAGGAGGCTTACGGCATCGATGGGCAGGAGTAGCGGACTAAGAGGAGCAGCGACCACCTACACCATCGTGGCTCTGATATTAGCGATTCCAAGTGGCTATTTCATTTCAAGGGCCAGCTATCAATGGTTGGCCATTCTTGGGTTTGCGATGGCTTCCAGTGCGATGTGGGCCGCCGGTGCGCTTTGGCCCCTGTATGACGAACGTCAGCCTCCGGCTGCGCTCGCAAATGCTGCGGCTGCCATCAGTGCGCTTGTCGCCGCCTCCGCCGCCATCCAGTACCCACCCGAGCTTCTGCCTTGATGCAAGGTCCCTCCGCAGCAACCGCTGTGGAGGAATCCCCCATGGGCCAATTCCACGATAGCAAGCCCCCGCAGCGTCTTCAGTACCCCTGCAACCGCGCGTACCGGTCGCGGTGGTACGCCTGGTTGCCGAACGCCGCCTCGGCCGCCCGCGCGCGCTTCAGGTAGAAGCCGGCGTCGTGGGCGTCGGTCATGCCGATGCCGCCGTGCATCTGGACCATCTCGTTGGAGACCAGGTGAAAGGTGTCCCCCATCTTCGCCTTGGCCAGCGACACCAGCTCCGGGACCTCCGAGCTGTCGGCGTCGATGGCCGCCAGCGCCGCCTCGACCGCCGAGCGCGACAGCTCCAGGTCGGTGAACATCTTGGCCGCGCGGTGCTGCAGCGCCTGGAACGAGCCGATCACCTGGCCGAACTGCACGCGGGTCTTCAGGTAGTCGAGCGTGGTCTCGAAGGCCTGCAGGGCGGCGCCCAGCATCTCGGCGGCGATCCCGGCCCGCGCCCGGTCCAGCACCTTCTCGAGCAGCTCGGCGCCGCCGGAGAGTTTGGCGTCGTCGCCCACCGCCACGTCCTTGAACTCGATGTTGGCCGCGCCGCGGCTGTCGGCCAGCGACAGGCGCTGCTTGCTGACGCCCGGCGCATTGGCCGGCACCAGGAAGAGCTCGATCGCATCGCCCACCTTGGCCG
>JBJMQX010000092.1:0-11006 GCA_045802455.1 Phenylobacterium sp.
CAGCAATTCGCGGCCCAAGCTCCTGAACCCGTCGGAGATCTGCGCCTTCGGCACGCCGTGCAGGCGCATGCTGAGCACGTCGACGGCGATAGGCAGCCCCTCGGACGCCATTGCGAGGGCCATGACGAAGGGCCGGATCGTCTCGGCGTCGAAGCCTTCCAGCGGTGCGCCGCCCATCTTGAAGAACAGCAGTGGGATGCGGTCCTCCTCGATGAGCCGCACCCAACGGGCGAGCCCAGCGGCGTCGACGCCGGCGGTGATTTGCAGGGCCGACAGGTGCGTTGAGACGCCAGGCGTCTCGACGGCCGCGTCCAGCCAGGGGCCGATCTTCTCCGGCGCGCGGGCCTGGGCGCCGCGCAGGAAGCCCTGCAGCAGGCCGGGGTCGGCGTATTTGTCGGCCCCGGCGAGGATGCGGGTCAGCCGCGCCCAGTCGGCGTCGAGGTCGCCGGACTTGCGCGCATAGCCCTCGCCGAAGGCGATGGCCTGGGTCTCGCGCGTCCGGATGAGCTCGGCGGCTACGGCTTCGAAGGCGACGGGGTCGGCGGCGGCCTGTTCGCCCAGGGTGCGGGCCATCTCATAGGCGTGGGCGGAATCCGCCTTGCCCTCGGGTCCGGCCTTGTTGCGGAACTTATAGGTGGGGTTGAAGACGTAGGTGCGGATCAGGTCGCCCGCGCCTTGTGGGCGCAGGTCGATCTCCAGTTGGACGAGATCGGGGTCCGGCGCCGGGCCGCCGCCGATCGCGCCGCGGACTGCGAACCAGACGCGGTCGTCGTGGCCCTTGGCAAGGATCGCGCGGGTGACCTCCAGCAGGCGGGGGCGCACCGCTCTGAGGCCCCACAGCCCGCCGAACCGCTCGGCCAGAATCTTGCCGGCGCCGAGGCGGTCGTGTTTCGCGAACGCCAGCAGCAGGTCCAGCGCGCCGTTGAACCAGACGTTCTGGTCGTCGGCATTCTGGGGGCGCCAGCCGTAGCTGCGCTGCCGCGCGCCAAACGTGTTGTCGGACCCCATGATCTGGCTGGTCTTCAGCATCGCGCCGATGGCTCGCTCTGCCAGGTGGAGCGCGGGCTCGGCCAACCAGCGACGGATCAGGTCGAGGCGGACCTGCGGCAGGGCTTCCGAGCCGGAGAGGATGATGTGGAACATCGCCTCGAAGCGGTCGCCGGCCTGGGCGTTGCGGTCACTATCGCCGAGCGGGAGTCGGCTCAGGAGTCGGACGCAGCGAGGAAATAGGTCCGGGTCGTAGGCCAGCTGCGCCACCAGCCTGGTCATGTCGTCCAGTTGGTCGTGCGCGGCGACGGCGGCGATGTCAGCATCCCAAGCGGCCTCAAGCCGAAGCAGCGCCGCTTTGGGGGCGGCGGGGGCGAGGTAGGAGAGGCGCTGGAGGGCGATCTCGCCGCCCGCCAGCAGGTCACCAACAGGGCCGTCCACGGCAAGCAGCCGCTCGACGAGGGCCACGGCCTTCGGCACGTCGTGCAGCAGGCCCAGGCGATGGCAGAAGCTATCCAGCAGCCGTCTGGGCGCCTGCTCGACCAAGCTCGCCCATACCCGTTCCGGGTGCAGTCGCTCCAAGGCCGACGCCGCCAGCTTGCCGGCCAGCGCCTGCGGCAGCAAGGCCCGCCAATTGCCGCGAGCCTGGATGAGTTCCAGGCCGAGCAGATCGGCCACGGCGGCGTAGAAGGCGTCCACGCTGACGCCGGCCACAGCTGCTAGCGGCGGCAGCTCCGCGCCTTGGCCTTCGAGGACCTGCACGGTGAAGGAGAAGACGAGGGCGCTGGTCTCGGCCAACCGGCGCAGGTCCGGCGTGGCGTTACGCCCGAACAGGCGATCGAGCAGCTCGGCGTCCTTCAGGGACGCCAGAGATCCCTGCCCCGAGGCCGAGCGCGCGACGACCAGGGCGATGCGGGCGTTGCCGCCGGAGAAGTCGGCGATGCGGCGGCGGTCCGCGTCGGTCAGGTCAAAGCCCCGGCTCTTCAGCAGCGTTTCCACCAGCTCGTCGCTGGCGCGCTCGAGCCGGAACTCCGTGGTAGCTTCGAAGTCATCCTCGCCGACGTCGAACTCGACGGTGAACAGCCGCACCCGGCTTCCTGGGCGGTCGATGACCTCCAGCAGCGTCCGGTGCAGCTCGCCCGGGCAGTTGTCGACGACGAGGATCGCCTCACGGTCTTCGGCGACCAGCTGCTCGCCCAGGGCGCGCGGGTGGGGCTCCATGCCCCGCCCGACGTCGCCGTAGATCGCCAGCGCCGGGGCCAGGGCGTCCTTCCCAATTCGCTCGTCGAACAATGCCTGCGCGAGCCGCGTCTTGCCATGGCCGGAGAGGCCGACCATGCGGACCGCTTGGCCCTTGGCCAGCGCCTGGCGCATGGCGCTGAGGCCCGCGGCCATCTCCAGGGCCTCGGCTTGGCGGGGCCGCAACCGAGTGCGGCTGTCGATGATCAGCGGGGCGTCTGGGTCCTGGTCGCGGGCCGACCAGGACCCATAGCCGCTCCAGCCACTGACCGGGCGGCCCGCCCGCTCCCGCACCCACATGGCCACGCCGGGATACTGGTTGGCCCAGGTGGCGAGGCGATCAACGCCGTAGAAGTCGAGGGCGAGCTGATCCGCCAGCGGCCCGGCTGCTGCCCCCATGGCGGCGAGCCGGTCCTTCAACGCAGAGTCCGTTGGGTTGTCGCGGGTGCTGACGATCACATAGGCGCCGCCCTTGGCGGCGAGGTCCGCCAGAATTTTCCGGGGCTTGCCGCCAGGCTTCATTTCCTTGGTGATCTTCCTTGGTCCCATGGCCTCGGCCTTGGACTGGAAGACAGTCTCGGGCCGTGGGACGAAGTCCGGGGTCATCGTCTCGGGCAGGCCGCGCACGCTGACATCGACCCCGCCGTCGGGCGCGTCCTGGTGACCGCCAGCGACCAGGCCGACGAGCGGCAAACCCTGGCGTCGAAGTTCGGCAGCGCACAGGCGTCGGATGAGCTCGCGGGACTCGACGTCGTCGAGCCGCTGCACGTCCTCGGAGCTGACTTCGAGGAATCGCCCCGGCATGGCGTAGGTCTATCACGGCTGGGGCGCGGAACTGGCGACCCAGCCACCTGGTCCGTGTCTTCGTGCGAGCGGGCGTTGTCCCAAAGCGGACCTCGCCAACGTCTCCGTTGAGTCAGCAGCGGTCCTTAATGACGCGCGTCATCCTCGCCTAATCTGTCTTCCACGAAGACCCGGCAGGACTCGAACTTCCCTCGATCTCTCTCCTTCGAAGCCGAGATCTACCAACAACTGTACCAACAGGGCGTGTTGCCCGCTGATCGCCAATCCGCATTGCGCCATGAGCGGATTTCCAACGTGACGCTCAGCACCTCGCGCGGACGACGGCTTCCAACCTTGCAGAATCGGTCCGACATTGCTTCAGAACGCCGCGCCAAATAAAGTCGTTTCACGATGCAAATCTGCCGCACTAGTTTTCGCCCGGCGTCGCGCCTCCGGGCCGGCGCCTTGTCGGCAGCCTCGTGGGTGCTCCCCTGAAGTCGCGTGATCCCAAATCCACCCGGCGAAGCCACCGGGGTGCGCTTTCCGACGCAGACTTCAAGGCGATGGGAGCGTTTCGCTTGGCGCTGCGTCGGTTCGGCGCGTTTAGCGAAGCTGCCGCTCAGGATGCGGGTGTGACGGCGCAGCAGCACCAGGCGCTCCTCGCTATCCGGGCGCATGGCGGGCCCGAGCCCATGTCGGTCGGTGAACTCGCAGAATGCCTGCTGATCAAAAACCACAGCGCCGTCGAACTGGTTGCGCGGCTTGTGGCACGGGGCCTCGTATCGCGCAGGCCATCGGAGGCAGATCGCCGCCGTGTCGAGCTTTGGCTCACGTCGGAGGCTGAGGCGACGCTGGAGGAGATCACCCGGAAAAACCTGCGGGAGCTCAGCAGTACCGCCCCCGTGTTCCGCGACCTCTTGAGGACCCTGCAACGAATCGGAAGGCTCGCAGGCAACGACTCCCGCTGACTTTGGCGCAGCGTATCTCAAACGCGTGATTGGAGTTCGAAGTTATATCGGTATACGATCTATTTGAGCGGCCGGAACCTGAGAAGCCCAGTGGAACAGTTGATCGAAGTCACGCATGTGAATGGCGCCTGGAGCCTCTGGGCCGCCGGACCCCTGGAGCCGACACTCTTTCTTTCAGGTGGTCAGGCCGAGCAAGCGGCCCGCCGCTTGGCATGCGGCTTCGCCATTGCGGGCTGCGATGCGGTTGTGCACATCCATGACATTCAGAACCTGCTGATCGGCGATCATCGCTACTTCGCCGGTGAGAGTTCGTCCTTCCCGTCCAGCTAAGTTCGACCGGCTCCGCGAAAAGCTCGGAACCCGATGCTTCTGTCTTAGTTGACTTCATGGGTGCGGCCGACGCGGAGGGACCGACCCTATGAGGCAGACCGTAGGCGACTTCCTGATCGAGCGGCTTCACACATGGGGGGTGCGGCGGATCTTCGGCTATCCCGGCGACGGCGTGAACGGGGTGCTGGGCGCCCTGCGCCGCGCGGAGGGAAAGATCGAGTTCGTGCAGGTGCGGCACGAGGAGATGGCCGCCTTCATGGCTTGCGCCTACGCGAAGTTCACGGGTGAGCTGGGCGTCTGCCTCTCGACGGGCGGGCCGGGCGCCTCGCACCTCATCACTGGCCTGTATGACGCCAAGCTCGACCACATGCCGGTGCTAGCGATCGCCGGCCAGGCGCCGCGCGCGGTGCGGGGCGCCCATTATCAGCAGGAGCTCAATCTGGACCGCATGTTCATGGACGTGGCGGAATACGTTCAGGAACTCGAAACCGCGCCGCAGCTGCGCCACATGGTCGACCGGGGCCTGCGGATCGCGAAAGCGCGCAACGGCGTCTGCGTGCTCGTGCTGCCCGGAGACCTGCAGGAGGAGCCGTTCGAGGCGCCGCCGCAGAAGCACGGCGCGATCCGCAGCGGCCCCGGCTATTCCCGCCCGGTGACCGTGCCCGCCCCGGCGGACCTGGAGCACGCCGCTCAGGCCCTGAACTCAGGGAACAAGGTCGCCATCCTGATCGGGGCCGGCGCGCGGAAGGCCTCGGCCGAGGTGGTCGAGGTGGCCGAACTGCTCGGGGCCGGCGTCGCCAAGGCGCTGCTGGGCAAGGACGTGCTGCCCGACGACCTGCCGTTCGTCACCGGCGGCATCGGCCTCCTCGGATCCAAGACGAGCTACGACATGATGCAGGAGTGCGACACCCTGCTGATGGTGGGCTCGGGGTTCCCCTACTCGGAATTCCTGCCAGCTGACGGCCAGGCCCGCGGCGTGCAGATCGATATCGACCCCTCGATGCTCTCCATCCGCTATCCGATGGAGGTCAACCTGCACGGTGACTCGGCCGCGACGCTGCGCGCCCTCATCCCGCTCCTCAACCGAAAGACCGACCGCAGTTGGCGAGCAACACTCGAGAAGGGCATTGCCGACTGGTGGAGGACGCTGGAGCACCGCGCCCTGCAGCCCGCCAACCCTATCAACCCGCAGCGCGTGACCTGGGAGCTGTCCCCTCGCCTGCCCGACCGGGCGATCATCACCTCCGACTCCGGCTCCTGCGCTAACTGGTACGCGCGTGACCTGAAGATCCGCGAGGGGATGCGCTGCTCGCTCTCCGGTGGGCTCGCCTCCATGGGGGCGGCGGTGCCATACGCGATCGCCGCCAAGTTCGCCCATCCGGACCGGCCGGTGATCGCGCTCGTGGGCGACGGCGCCATGCAGATGAACAACATGGCCGAGCTGATCACGGTGGCGAAGTACTGGAAGGATTGGGCGACGCCCAACTGGATCTGCTGCGTCTTCAACAATGAGGACCTCAACCAGGTCACCTGGGAGCAGAGGGTGATGGAGGGTTTCCCGAAGTTCGAGGCGACGCAGGACCTTCCCAATGTGCCCTATCACCGGTTCGCCGAGCTGATCGGCCTGAAGGGCATCTTCTGCGATGACCCCGTGCACGTCGCCTCGGCCTGGGACGAAGCCCTGGAGAGCCAGGTGCCGGTGGTAATCGAATTCAAGACCGACCCCGAAGTGCCGCCGCTGCCGGCGCACATCAGCTTCGAGCAGGCGAAGCACTTCATGAAGACCCTGCTTCACGGCGATCCGGACGAAGCCGCGGTAATCAAGGGCGCCGCGCGCCAGGTCCTCGCCGACGTGCTGCCGCGCGACAAGGAATGAGCGGGGGATGCCCCGCGACCGCACCATCGCGATCCCGCAGGGCGGCCGCGAAGCGGCGTGGCTGACGGCCGCGGCGGGCCTGCTCGCGCTTTCGGTGCTCGCCGACAGCGGCATCGAGCACGACCGCGGCGGCTGGCGTAACCCGGCCATGGTCGCGCCCTTGATCGCCTCGACAAGCAGCATAGTCGCGAGCGCCGCAGGGCTGCGTGGCCGCTCGAGCGACAGGTGGCGCACATGGGTCTATGCAGCCGCGACAGGCGTGGGCGTGGCGGGCCTCGGCTTTCACCTGTTCAACCTGTTCAAGCGCCCTGGGCGGCTGAATTGGCTCAACCTGTTCTATGCCGCCCCGATTGGCGCGCCGGCGGCCTTGAGCCTTGCCGGGCTGCTCGGCCTGCTGGCGGACGCCGTGCGGCGCGGCCGGTCGCGGATTTCGGGGTTCGCGACGGCCCGGATCGCCGCGGCGCTGGCGGCCCTCGGTCTCGCCGGCACGATCGCCGAAGCCGGCCTGCTGCACTTCCGCGGCGCCTTCCAGAACCCGTTCATGTGGGTCCCTGTCACCGTGCCTCCAGTCAGCGCGGCGCTCATGGCGCGGGCGGCTATCCACAGCGCCCCGGCGGACCCGCGGCCGGTGACGCACGCGTGGCTCGCGCTCACCGCCCTTATCGGACTGGCCGGCGCAGGCTTCCACGTATTCGGGATCCACCGTGCCATGGGCGGCTGGCGCAACTGGCGGCAGAACCTGATCGACGGGCCGCCTATCCCGGCGCCGCCCGCCTTCACGGCGCTCGCGATCGCTTCGCTCGCGGCCCTCTCGCTGCAGGCGGGCGAAGCCGGGGCGGCGGCATGATGAAGATGACCTACCGCGGTTACGACGTGCTCGCGAAGTGGGACAGCCCCTCCTTCGACGACACCACGCGGATGGTGCTGTCCCAGCGACTGGGCCAGCCGCCGCCGCGCCGCTTCTTCTCTCCCGATGAGTTCGAGCGCCTGGAAGCGCTCGTCGATCGTTTGGCCCCACAGGACGGTCGATCGCCGCGCGCGCCGCTGGCCAACTGGATCGACGCCCTAATGCTGGACGCCCCCGGCGAGGGCTACCGACAACCGGACATGCCGCCCCTGCCGGAGGCCTGGCGGCGTGCGCTTTCAGGCTTCGCCGCCGAGGCGCGCCGGCGGTTCGCGTGCGGCTTCACAGCGCTCGAGGGAGAGCAGCAGGACGCGGTGATATCCGCCGTGCAGGCCGGCGACGTGGACCGCGCGGCCTGGGCCCGCCTCGACCCGGCGCGGTTCTTCGTCGACCACATCCTCAAGACCGTCGCGGGCCTGGCCTACGCCCAGCCTGCCGCCTGGAGCGAGATTGGCTTTGGCGGCCCGGCGAGCCCGCGCGGCTACGTGCGCCTGGGTATCGGCGAGCGCGATCCGTGGGAAGCCGCTGCGGAGGCGCAGGCGCAGCAATGACACCGGAGTCGCCGCGGGCCTCCAATGGACGCGCGCCGGACATCTTCGTCCGGGGCGGCTGGGTCCCGATGTCCCAGGTCCTCGACCACCAGGCGGTCGATTTCGCCATCGTCGGCGCCGGCGCCGGCGGCGCAACCCTGGCGGCCAAGCTGGCGGAAGCCGGCTTCTCCGTCGTGGTGTTCGACGCCGGTCCGTTCTGGCGCCCGTTGGAAGAGTTCGCATCCGACGAGGTCGAGCAGGGCAAGCTCTACTGGACCGAGCCGCGGATCACAGCTGGCGACGACCCCATCGCGCTGGGCGGCAACAACTCCGGCCGGGGCGTCGGCGGCTCGACCGTCCACTTCGCGATGATTTCGCTGCGCCTGCGCCCGGAGAAGTTCAAGTCCCGCAGCCTGCTGGGCTACGCGGTCGACTGGCCGATCAGCTACGAGGAGCTCCGCCCCTACTACGCGGAGGCCGAGCGGGCGCTGAAGGTCTCGGGGCCCGTCCGCTATCCGTGGGGCCCGCGGCGGGGACCCTATCCCTACCGTCCTCACGAGCCGAACGCCTCGGGCCTCGTGCTGGCCAAGGGCGCAGAGAAGCTTGGCGTGAAATGGACTTCGACGCCGCTCGCCACAGTCTCCGCGCCGCGCGGGAAGAGCCCGCCTTGCGTCTATCGCGGCTATTGCGTTTTCGGCTGCTCGACCAACGCCAAGCAGAGCGCCCTCGTCGTCTGGATCCCGCGCGCGATCGCGGCCGGCGCCGAGGTCCGCGACATGGCCATGGTCACCCGAATCGAGGTCGACCGCTCGGGCTTGGCGAGTGGCGTAGCCTATGCACGGGAGGGCGAGCAGCGGTTCCAGCGGGCCCGGAACGTCGTGGTCGCGGGCTATTCAATCGAGACGCCCCGCCTGCTGCTGAACTCGGCCTGTCCCGCCTTTCCTGATGGGCTCGCCAACCGCTCGGGACTGGTGGGCAAGAACCTGATGACCCACTCCAGCGACGCCGTCTGGGCGCGTTTCGACGAGGAGATCCGCTTCTACAAGGGGCCGCCGAACATGGCCGTCTGCGAGCACTGGAACTACCAAGACGAGGGCAAGGACTTCCACGGCGGCTACGCCTTCATGAGCCAGGGCCTGCGCCCGGTGGCCTGGGCCCAGACGGTGGCGACCGCGCGCGGCCTGTGGGGCGACGCGTTGCGAGACGAGATGCTGGCCTTCAACCACATGGCCGGGCTCGGCCCGGTCGGCGAAACCGACCCCCAATCCCGGAACCGTGTCGAACTGGCCGAGGAGAGGGACCGCTTCGGCCTGAGGATCCCGCGTGTGGTCTTCTCCTATTCGGAAAACGACAAGGCGCTGCTGCGCCACGCCATGGGGTTCCTCAGTGAGATGTTGCGCGCCGCAGGCGGCCGCGACCTGTGGACCAGCACCGACACCAGCCACCTGCTGGGAACCTGCCGCATGGGCTTCACACCGGACGACAGCGTCGTGGACGCCGACGGGCGCAGCTGGGACATCCCGAACCTGTGGATCTGCGATGGCTCGCTGTTCCCCACGTCAGGCGGCGTGAACCCCTCGCTCACCATCCAGGCGCTGGCCTGCCGGATCGGGGACCGCATCGCGACGCTGGCCCGGCGCGGGGAGCTCTAGATGGGCCTGCCTGCCAAACGCCCTCGGCCCCCGGCGCTGTCGCCAATCGCGATCGCGGCGCTCGCAGGGGCGAGCGGACTTGCGGTCGGATCCGTCCTCGGCCGGAGGGCGTCGAACGCCGGGAACGAGCCGAACCGCCACACGCAGCTCGCGCAGCTGAACGGCACGCCCGCCAGACGCTACTACACGGGCCAGAACCTGCGCCGCGCGGTGGCGATCGAGGACCTTCGGGCCATGGCGCACCGGCGTCTGCCGCGCTTCGCGCTGGAATACCTGGAGGGCGGTTCGGAAGACGAGTCCACGCTCATGCGCGAGCGCCGGGCCTTTGCCGAATGGCGCTTCACGCCCCGCACCTTGGTCGACGTCTCGCGCCGGTCGCTTGAGGTCCAGATCCTCGGCAAGCCTGCGGCCGCGCCGCTGATCGTCGCGCCCACCGGACTGAACGGCGTCTTCCGCAACCGCGCCGACATCCTGCTGGCGGAGGCGGCCGCCAAGACGGGTGTGCCCTTCGTTCAGAGCACTATGTCGAACGAGACCATGGCCGACGTCGCCAAGGTTGCCGGCCTGCGGCACTGGTGGCAGCTCTACGTGTTCGGTGGCGATGAGGTCTGGCAGGAAATCCTGCGGCGGGCCGAGCACGCGGGCTGCGAAGCGCTGGTCCTGACCACCAACACCCAGATCTTCGGCAATCGCGAATGGGAACGGCGCAACGAGGCGACGCCTAGCCGGCTCGCCACCTCGTCGGTGCTCGATGCCGCCCTGCACCCAGGTTGGCTCGCGCGGACGCTCGCGCCGGGGGGCATGCCCGTTTTCAAGAACGTCATCGACTTCGTGCCGAAGGATCAGCGCGGCTTCTTCGCGAGCGCCCACTGGATCCGCGACCACCAGCCCACCTCGATGTCTTGGGACACTGTGGCGAAGATCCGCGAGCGCTGGGCCAAGCCCTTCCTGCTCAAGGGGCTGCTCAACCTCGACGACGTCCGCCGCGCGCTGGACGCGGGCGTCGACGGCGTGGTGCTCAGCAGCCACGGCGGCCGCCAACTGGACTGGACCGTCGCTGCCCTCGAGCTCCTGCCCAAGGCGCGCGATGTCGTCGGCGACCGGATGGCGCTCTACACATCGGGCGGCCTGCGCCGGGGCACGGACCTCCTGAAGGCGCTCTGCCTTGGCGCGGATGCGGTAATGACCGGGCGGCCGCACCAGTATGGCGTGGCGGCGGCGGGCGCGCCCGGGGCCGCCCGCGCACTCGAAATCCTGAAATGCGAGACGGTGGACGCCATGGGCCTGCTCGGCGCGGCTTTGGTCTCTGAGCTCGGACCG
Organism: Phenylobacterium sp.; assembly: GCA_045802455.1. Classification (GTDB taxonomy): domain Bacteria; phylum Pseudomonadota; class Alphaproteobacteria; order Caulobacterales; family Caulobacteraceae; genus Phenylobacterium. Next base: position 10,590 of record JBJMQX010000092.1, read on the forward strand.
CAGTTTCTGATGAGGTCTTTCGAGCGGTAATCGGTGGGGTTTCTCCGCATGCTCTGAAGCAGAATTTCGGAGCAGGCACCGTGCCCGAGGTCTGTTAAGCACTAACAGCGGACCTTCGGATTGGGCCTGAAACAGGACCTTTGGATTTGCGGTCGGCGAGCGCTTCGCATACGCGCTGCACCCCTTGAGGAGCGGCCCTCACCTGCCATGCTGTAGGTTCTTGCGAACCGCAGTACCAGAGAGGGTTCGAGCAAACTTGGGACCGACGTGGCCGAGACTAGACCTCGGCTTCCTCCTCGGTCGCGGCGGCCGCCTCTCTCTGTTCGATGCGCGCGTTGTAAGCGAGCGCGCCATACATGAACGCGGTTGCCGCGGCGCCCCCCGCCAACGCATGTGGGTCCGGCAAGGACGTCGCCA
>JBJMQX010000093.1:0-11505 GCA_045802455.1 Phenylobacterium sp.
CCGCCTGCCTGCTGGTGGTGATCGGCGCCGGCCTGGTCAGCGCCCTGACCGGCCTCTCCATGGCGCTCGGAGCGTTCATTGCCGGTCTGCTGCTGGCCGAGACGGAGTTCCGCCACGAGGTCGAGGCGACGGTCGAGCCGTTCAAGGGGCTGCTGCTCGGCCTCTTCTTCCTGTCCATCGGCATCGGGCTGAATGTGCCGTTGCTGGCCGCGCGGCCGCTGCAGGTGCTGGGGGCGGCGGCGGGACTGACGGCGGTCAACGGGGCGGTGGTGTTCGGCCTGGCGCGGCTTTTCCGGATGCGCTGGCGGGCCGCGGCGGAGGCGGCCCTGCTGCTGGCCGGCGCCGGCGAGTTCGCCTTCGTGATTCTCGGCCAGGCCATGGAGCAGCGGCTGGTCGACCACACCACGGGCCAGGCGCTGATCGTCGCGGCGACGCTGTCGATGGCCACCATCCCGCTGCTGGCCGCGCTCGGGGCGCGGATCGGCGGACGGCGGATCGCGCCCAGCGACCTCCCCGAAGCCGAGGGCGATGCGCCGCCCGGGCCCCGCGAGCTGATCGCCGGCTACGGCCGCGTCGGGCGGCTGGTCGGTGAGATGCTGAGCCGCCACGAGATCGCCTGGGTCGCCGTCGAGCAGGACGCACGGCTGGTGGAGGCCGGCCGGCGGGCCGCGGAGACTCTCTATTACGGAGACGCCGCACGGCCGGATTTCCTCGAGCGCTGCGGCTTGCCCGCAGCCTCCGCCCTGGTGGTGACCATGGACGATCCGGACGGCGCCGAGGCCATCGTCTCTGTGGCCCGCGCCCTGCGCCCCGACCTGACCATCGTCGCCCGCGCCCGCGACGCCCGCCATGCCCAGCGGCTCTACGACCTGGGGGCCACTGACGCCGTGCCGGAGACGGTGGAGGCGAGCCTGCAGCTCTCCGAAGCCCTGCTGGTGGAGATCGGCGTACCGATGGGCCTGGTCATCGCCTCGATCCACGAGCGCCGCGATGAATTCCGCAAGGCCCTCAACCGGCCGGACGCCCTGGGCGGACGCACCCGGGCCCGGCGGGCGAATCGGTCGGGGTGAGGGGCCGCGACACGGCTGCAGCCGTGTCGGAAAGGCGACAAAAATTCGTCCGGGCCCCGCCGTGTGGCGGGAACCAAGCGGCGCCGTCTACGTTGCAGAGTTGCGCGACTTGAGGGGCGCGGTCGACGGGGGCTGTCATGTTGAATGGTCGGACAGGCGAGACGCCCGATGCTCTGCGTCGATGTGCGCCCTGCGGCCGCGACGGCGAAGCTACTTTACAAGGTATTCCAAGGCTTTCCGCAGTCCGGATTCACATAGATGAACGGGCTCGGCAAGTGTTCGGCAAGCATACCAACGCTCGGCGTTTTCCCAGGAGCGCCGACTTGGGTCAGATGAGGACAACTGCTCCTCGACCCGGCGTTGTTACACGGGAGGTAGTCGTATAGCGTCCTGGTCTAGGTTCGTCTGGCAGGCGAAATTGCGCTTCGAGTGTGGCTTCGGTGACACTTACGCAACCAGCCAGCCTTGTTATAAGAAAAGCTGGGTCAATCGGCCGCAGCGCTGAGGGCAACAAGAGGGCTCTGATAATGAAGTTCAAACTCCTGGCAGGGGCCGCTATCGCTGCGGCGCTCGCGGCGTCCGGCGCCTCGGCGCAAGTCGGCTGGTATGGCGCCGTGGATCTCGGCTACCACTGGCCGGAAGGCATCAAGGCCGACTCGTCCAACCTGGCCGCCAACGGCATCAAGTACACCTGGCGCTTCAACCAGCAGGACGACTGGGCCGGCTTCGCCCGGCTCGGCTACCAGTTCACCGACCATTGGCGCGTCGAGCTGGAAGCCGGCTACCGGCCCGGCGACATCGATTCGGTCCGCGGTGGCAGCACCCAGTCGATCGTCGGCCTCTGCGCTCCGGGCGTGGTCCGCACGACGGCCTCGCCGAACTGCAACGCGCCGGACGGGAAGATCGAGTCCTGGACGGTCATGGGCAACGCGATCTTCGACATCCTGCCCGATGCCACCCTGGATCCGTTCATCGGCGCCGGCGTCGGCGTCCACCACGTCTCGATGGACGTGAACGGCCAGTTCTCGAACGTCACGGGCGTGGTCACCCTGCCGGGCGGCTCCAACCCGCCGCAGCAGAACCTGTCGATCAACGACAGCGAGACGGTGTTCGCCTGGCAAGTGCTGGGCGGCCTGTCCTGGAAGGCGACCGATCGCCTGAACATCGACGCCACCTACCGCTTCCTTTCGGGCTCGCAGGGGCAGTTCACTTCGGTGGGCACCAATGCGCTGCAGCCGGGGACCTTCCAAGGCAAGTACCGGGACTCGTCGGTGACGCTGGGCCTGCGCTATTCGTTCGCGCCGCCGCCCCCGCCGCCGCCGCCTCCGCCCCCGCCGCCTCCGCCTCCGCCGCCTCCCCCGCCGCCTCCGCCTCCGCCGCCGCCGCCTCCGGCGCCGGTCTATGAGGCCAAGCAGTTCATCGTCTACTTCCCGTTCGATCAGTACATCCTGACGCCGGAAGCCCAGGCGGTGGTGCAGGAAGCGGCCAACTACGCATCCGCCGGTCACGCGACCAAGGTGGTGGTGGTCGGTCACACCGACACCTCGGGCTCGACGGCCTACAACGTCCGTCTGTCCGAGCGCCGCGCCAAGGCCGTCGCTGACGCCCTGGTCGGCATGGGTGTCGCCCAGACCGCCCTCTCGGTGGACTGGAAGGGCGAGTCCATGCCTGCGGTCGCCACGGGCGACGGGGTGAAGGAACCGCTGAACCGCCGCTCGACGATCGACATCAACTTCTGATCCGATCGCCGACAAGGTTCGGCAAAGCGTTGCGGGAGCCCGGCCGAAAGGCCGGGCTCCTTGCGTTTCAGGTCACGGGGGATCGATCACGCACTGCCCCTTGCGCCCGGAGCACGATCTTCCCATTAGTCCCGCCGACTCCAGGGACAACGCATGGCCTTCGATCACCTCGACGAGGCGAAATTCACCGATGAGCGCAAGGCGGTCGCCGCCGCGCTCGCCGCCCGGCCGCTGAACGCCGAAGAGCGCGAGGCGGTCCGCCAGGAGGCCATGGCCCTGGTGCGCGCCGCCCGCCGGGGCGCGAAAAAGCAGGGCGTGGTCGAAAGCTTCCTCGCCGAGTTCAGCCTCTCCACCCGCGAGGGCCTGGCGCTGATGTGCCTGGCCGAGGCCTTGCTGCGCACCCCCGACGAGGAGACCCGCGACCGGCTGATCGCCGAGAAGATCGCCTCGGCCGACTGGGCGAGCCACGCCGGCGCCTCCGACTCCCTGCTGGTCAACGCCTCGACCTGGAGCCTGATGCTGACCGGCAAGCTGATCGACCCGGACGAGGAGGCGCGCGCCGACCTGCCGGGGTTCATCCGCCGCCTGGCCGGCCGGCTGGGCGAGCCGGTGATCCGCCGGGCGGTGGGCGCGGCGGTGCGGATCATGGGCGAGCAGTTCGTGCTGGGCGCCACCATCGAGAAGGCGATCCGCCGCGCGGCGGCCGACGGCTTCGTCTGCTCGTTCGACATGCTGGGCGAGGGCGCGCGCACCGAGGCCGACGCCGACCGCTACGAGGCCGCCTACGCCGCGGCGCTGAAGGCCGTCGGAAAGCACGCGGGGGGCGCCGGCTCCTCAACGAAGCGGCCAGAGGCGGGCCACGGCGTCTCGGTCAAGCTCTCGGCTCTTTCGCCCCGCTACGACCCGCGCCAGCCGGACCGCGTCTGGGGCGAGCTCTATCCGCGCATCCGGCGCCTGGCCGCGCTCGCAGCCGCCGCCGACATCAACATGACGCTGGACGCCGAGGAGGCCGACCGGCTGGTCGTCTCCCTGGAGATCCTCGAGCGCCTGGCCGCGGAGCCGGAGCTGGGCGCCTGGGCCGGCCTCGGGCTCGCCGTGCAGGCCTACCAGAAGCGCGGGCCGCAGGTGATCGCCGCCGTCGCCGACATCGCGCGCTCCAGCGGGCGGCGCCTGATGGTCCGGCTCGTCAAGGGCGCCTACTGGGACTCGGAGATCAAGCGCGCCCAGGTGGCGGGCCTGCCGGGCTATCCTGTCTATACGACGAAGGCCGCCACCGATCTCTCGTACCTGGTCTGCGCGCGGGCCCTGCTGGGCGCCGCCCCGCACCTATACGGCCAGTTCGCGACCCACAACGCCCACACCCTGGCCGCGGTGCGTGAAATGGCCCGCCAGGCGGGACTGGCCTGCGAGTTCCAGCGCCTGCACGGCATGGGCGAGGCGCTCTATGCCGGCGCCCGCGAGCGCTACGGCGAGTTCCCGCTCAGGGTCTACGCCCCGGTCGGCAGCCACGAGGACCTGCTGCCCTACCTGGTTCGTCGCCTGCTGGAGAACGGCGCCAACACGTCCTTCGTCCACGCCCTGCTCGACGAGAAGACGCCGGTGGAGAAGGTCGTCTCGGACCCGATCTCGGCCGTCGAGGCCGCCGGTGGCGCGCCGCACCCGCGCATCCCGCTGCCGGCCGACCTCTATGGCCCCAGCCGCAGGAACTCCCGCGGCCTGGACCTCTCCATCGCCGCCGCCCGCGTCGAGCTGACCGAGGCCATCGCCAGCCTGCCGATGCTCGAGGCCGGCCCCGTCGTCCGTGGGCGGATGAGCTTGGTCGGCGCGTCGCCAAGGGTGTCGCCGTCCGCCCTCTCCCGCGTGGTCGGCGAGGCCGCCGAAGCCCAGCCGGAGCATGTCGACGAAGCCTATGCCGCCGCCCACGCGGCGCAACCTGCCTGGGACGCGCTGACCGGAGAGGGCCGCGCGCCCGTGCTGCGCGCCATGGCCGACGCCCTGGAGGCCGACCGCGACCGGCTGGTGGCGATCTGCGCCGTCGAGGCCGGCAAGACCCTCTCCGACGGCGTCGCCGAGGTGCGCGAGGCGGTCGACTTCTGCCGCTATTACGCGAGCCTCGCCGAGCGGCAGTTCGCCCATCCGGAGACCCTCAAGGGACCCGTGGGCGAGACCAACGAGCTCTCGCTGCATGGCCGCGGCGTGTTCGCCTGCATCAGCCCGTGGAACTTCCCGCTGGCCATCTTCACCGGCCAGATCGCCGCGGCGCTCGCCGCCGGCAACGCCGTCGTCGCCAAGCCCGCCGAGCAGACGCCCCTGATCGCCGCCGCGGCGGTCCGCCTCTATCACGCGGCCGGACTGAACCCCGACCTGCTGCACCTGCTGCCGGGCGACGGGGCGACCATCGGGGCGGCGCTCACCGCACACCCGGCCTGCGCCGGCGTCGCCTTCACCGGCGGCACCGAAACCGCCTGGGCGATCAACCGCACGCTCGCCGCCCGGCCCGGCCCGATCGTCCCGTTCATCGCCGAAACCGGCGGCCTGAACGCCATGTTCGTGGACACCACGGCGCTGCGCGAACAGGTGATCGACGACGTGCTGACCTCGGCCTTCGGCTCCGCCGGCCAGCGCTGCTCGGCGCTGCGCATGCTGTTCGTGCCCCACGACACCGCCGAGGCGCTGATCGAGGGCCTAGCCGGCGGCATGGACGCCCTGGTGGTCGGCGATCCCGCCGATCCGCGCACCGACGTCGGCCCGGTGATCGACGAGGACGCCCGCGCGGCGCTCGCCAAACACCGCAAGCGCCTCGGCAAGGACGCCAAGATCCTGCACGAAATCAAGGGGCCGGCCGGCGGCCATTTCTTCGGCCCCGTCCTGGCCGAGATCCCGTCGGCGGCCTTCCTGCAGAAGGAGGTGTTCGGCCCCATCCTGCACGTGGTCCGCTACGACGCCGGGGACCTCGCGGCCGCCGCCGCGCCGCTGGCCGCCGCCGGCTACGGCCTGACGCTCGGCGTGCACAGCCGCATCGAGGCGTTCGCGGAGCAGGTGCGCGCCGCGGTCCCGGCCGGCAACGCCTACGTCAACCGCTCGATGATCGGGGCGGTCGTGGGCGTCCAGCCGTTCGGCGGCGAGGGCCTCTCCGGCACCGGTCCCAAGGCCGGCGGCCCCAACGCCCTCATCCGCTACGCCGTCGAACGCGCCGTCAGCGTCAACATCACCGCCCAAGGCGGCGACCCCGCCCTCCTGAACCTGAATCCGTAGGACCAGCGCCCAACGCCGCTGTTAGTCGGCAAGGGTGGAAGGGTCGGTAATCTGGAAGCCGCGGGCCTTCAGCTGTTGCAGGACGCCGTTGCGGATCAGCAGTTGGCGCAAGGGTGCGATGGCGACCGTCGTACCGGGCGTCTCGAGCGCGGCGGAGATCGCCTCGACCTGCTCGCTCACCGATGCCGAGGCGAACTCATCCAGGAACAGTTCCCGGCACACATCCGAGCCGCGCGGCAGGTCGATCGCCTTGCGTATGTCGCCGCGCGCCCAGGCTTTCGCCGCGGCCCGGTAGCGCTCCGGCCTGACCTCCACGGCCTCCAGGTAGCCCGCGAGGCACGCCTGCGCCTTCTCGTCCTCGCGCATCTGCTGCACGGCCGACCTCAGGACCGGCATGCCCTTGTGCACCACGCGTGCGACCTGGACGCTTGCGTGGCGCGCGACATTTCGGGCGACTGCGGTGGGGGAGGCGCCGCCAAGCAGCTTCCACTGATTGAAGTAGTCCTGCTGCAGCAGTCGTCCCGCCCAGACGGGACTCCAGCCGTCGTAGCGCCCGGCGTCCTTGCCGAGAGACTCGCGCGCCGCGGCGAAGCGCTTAGCCAGCGGCGGCGGCAGCGAAGGCTCAAGTGGCTGTTTCTCCTTCAGCTCTCCGCGCAGCCGCAGCAGGCCGAAGATGTCGCCGATCCCCACGCTGGCGGCGGACGGCAGGATGAGGGATTTCGCGCCGGCCATGCGCGTCTTCAGAGGCCCGTCGTCCCAGCGCACGTCCTTCGGCATGGGGCCCATCGGCCCGCCCAGTAGCCAGACGGTCGAGTCGCCCTTCCGGATTTGCCACCAGGCGGGATTAGGGTCGGCCGCCGTGACCACCAGTTCTTCGACGACGGCGTCTTCCGTCGGGGGCGAGGGAGCCGCACGGCTCAAAGGTGCGGTCAGCGAGAGCAGGACGGCGACGACAAGGATGCTGCGTCGCGCGAGGTGTCTCATTGGATCCTCTGATGGCCTCGGCCCTCTTCGCAGGAAGCTCAGCCGTTTGCGGCGTCTTCAAGACCGCCGATCTCATCCGGGCCGGTCGCGAGGATACCGGCAGCAACGGGTGGGAAGGAGACTGTGCTGATGAAGCTGGGCTTGGCGTACGCCTGAACTGCCAGGGTCATACAAGGTCGGCTACGCTCCCTTAGTCACACAAGGAAAAGGGCCCGCGCATGATCACCGTTTGGGGCGGACAGACCTCGAGATCCATCCGTGTCGTCTGGGTGCTGGAGGAGATGGGTCTTCCCTATCGCGTGCGGCAGGTGGACATGCTGGCCGCCGAGCAGGACCCCGAGTTCCTGGCGGTCAATCCCGCCGACTACATCCCGGCGATCCAGGATGGCGACGTGGTCATGGTCGAGTCGATCGCGATCATGGAGTACCTGATGGCCCGCTACGGGCCGACGCCGCTGGCGCCCGCGCCGCAGGCTCCGACCTTCCCCGCCTATCAGCAATTTCTGCACCTGGGCGAAGCCGGCCTCGCGACGCTGATGATGCCCGTCGTCGTCAGCCGCTTCATCGCGCCCGAGGCCGAGCGGGAGAACTGGGGCGCGACCTGGTGTCTGCAGTCGTTCCAGAGGCGGCTGAAGCTGGTCAGCCAACGGCTTGCCAGCTCGCCCTACCTCGCCGGCGAGGCTTTCACCGCCGCCGACATCTCGGTGACCTACGCCCTGACCCTGGGCCAACGGACCTGCGGCCTCACCCTCGGCGATGCCGAACAGGCCTACCTCGTCCGCGCCACCAGCCGCGAGGCCTTCAAGCGCGCCATGGAGCGCTCGCACGAAGGGGTGACCACCTAAATCCGGAGCAGCAACCAACGTCGGCAAAGGGTCGAACCCGTTCATCGCGCCGGGAGGCAGACTCCCGAACGTCCGTGATGGGTGGGCAGCGGACCGTTTGCGCCGCAGTCGTCAGCGCGAATTGTTTGGACGGGCAAAAGCCTCGTATTTCTGAGCTCGGCGTTGGTTGAATTCGCCGTAGGTCATCCCGCCTTGGGCGAGTTGGACAATCATGTTGTTCATGTCCAGGTTTCCCTCGTGAAAGACGGGGCCGGCGTTTGGGGATAGGGGTTCGCAGCGACGCCGACCCGCCGCCCACCGCAACAGCGACGTCTTTTCGGCGGCCGTCGGACGCCTCGAAATCGTGAAGTAGCGAGGATCGCGGCCGATCGCGTCGACCTCGATGAGGCCTCGGAGCGGCGTAAGCGTCGATGCTGTGAGCGCCGACATACATTGGCGATATGGGTCAACCGAAGGTGCTTGGCGGTAGCCGCTTCCGACCCGGCCAGCGCTCGACTGATTGCCGTATTGCGGCTGCGGCTGCTGCTGTTGCTGCTGTCGGAACTGCTGGTCCTGCTGATCCTGCTGGCGCTGCAGTTCGGTGCTGCCCTGATAACTACCAGGGTTGGGAATGGCTCCGGGCGTGGTCGGATTTCCCTCCTGAGCCGAAGCGCCGCCGAAGAGCGCCAGCGAAGCGACCCCCGCGGCGATGGTGCAGATAACGACAGTTCGGGTCGGCATCGGGCGCCTCGCCTGAATGCATCCGCCGCTATCTATACAACAGGTCGGTGAAGCTATCGATCCCCTCGCCGCGAGTGACCCACACCGAGAGATGTCTTGGGTGTCCGCTAGGGATCGGAAGCGGACGCTACTTGCGTCCAGATACCAGGCCTTCCGCGGGCACGCTGAAAGCGGACGTCTCGAACGTGTGCCGTGGATGGAAGGCGGACGTCAGTCTCTATCGCGTAGCGGCTCCTCGTGAGGGGTCCGCGTTGATGATCTGCCTCAAACGGAACGTGATGTGCGTTCGAATGGCCTGGGTGTGGTCTGGCTTGAGGGCATCTGGCCGCTCAACCGGAGGAACGGGAAACGGGATCATGGCTCCGCATCGGTCGACCGCGCGGTCGACGATCGTGTCGAACGGTTCCGTCTTGAACTGGGTCGAAACGCCCTGGAGGCAGTCGCCGACCTGGGCGTACAGGTCGGAGCCGCCAGGGGCTGTCGGAGATGCCCCCCTGGGCCAGGATCGAGAACGCTGCCGCCAGAGCCAGGGCCGCTGTGCTCACCTGAAGCCTCCTTTGGCCGACGCGGGGTAGCCAAGCCTAGCCCATATCTCGGGGAGATCGAATTCCGTCGGGAGACGCTGGCTCGCCGGGAGCCCCGCAACGGGTCGAACCCGGTCATTGCGCCCACCCCGCAAGGTGCAGCTTTCCACCGGCTCGCGCGTTTCCAGCCGACCGGAAACGGCTGCGGAGCGCCTCGCAAGTGACGGATCAACAGGCGCTGGCCTTCGGCCTTGTCGCCGTGACCATCGGGCTCTTCGTCTGGGGGCGCTTCCGCTACGACCTGATCTCGCTGGGCGCGCTGCTGGCCTCGGTGCTGATCGGGCTGACGCCGGCGAAGAAGGCCTTCGAGGGCTTCGCCAACGAGGTCGTGCTGATCATCGCCTGCGCGCTGGTGGTCAGCGCCGGCTTTGCGCGCTCCGGCGTCATCGAGGCCCTGCTCCGGCCGATCACGCCCAGGCTGAAGTCGGCCCAGGCGCAGGTGCCGGTGTTCGTCGCCGCCACGGCGATCCTCTCCATGGCCACCAAGAACGTGGGCGCGCTGGCGATCCTGATGCCCATCGCCCTGCAGACCGCCCGGCGGACCGGCACCTCGCCGGCCTGCCTCCTGATGCCGATGTCGTTCGCCTCGCTCTTGGGGGGCCTCGTCACCCTGGTCGGGACCTCGCCGAACATCATCGTCAGCCAGGTCCGCCAGGACGTGCTGGGCAAGCCCTTCGGCATGTACGACTTCGCCCCCGTGGGGCTCGGCCTGACCGCGCTGGGCGTGGTCTTCCTGGCGTTCGCCTACCGCCTCCTGCCGTCCCATCGCGTGGCGGTGGAGACCCTCGACGCCGCCCTCGAGGCCAAGCCCTATGTGACCGAGGCCGTGGTCCCCGGCGACTGGAACGCCGAGCGGCGGCGCATCGCCGACCTGCACGGCCGCGCGGACGGCGACGTGCGGGTCGTGGCCCTGCTGCGCGGCGGACAGCGCAAGACCGCGCCGCACCCCAACATGCACATCCGGCCCGGCGACCGCCTGCTGCTGGAAGGCGAGCAGCAGGCGCTGAACGACCTCATCGCGCGGACCCGGCTCAAGCTCACCCGCGCCGACAAGCCGGTGGTGATGGAGGAGCCCACCGAGGACGTCCGCGTCGTCGAGGCGATCATCGAGGCGGGCTCGCCGCTGGTCGGCGAAACCGCGCGGCGCATCAACCTGCACGGCGAGCACGGCGTGAACCTGCTGGCGGTCAGCCGCTCGGGCTACCGGCTGTCGCAGACCATCCGCGCCGTGCGCTTCCGGGCCGGCGACATCGTCATGCTGCAGGGTGGCGAGCGGACTTTGCCAGGCGCGCTGAAGGCGCTGGGCCTCTTGCCGCTGGCCGAGCGCGAGGTCAGGCTGGGCGGCATCCGCCGGGTGCTGGCGCCGGTCGCCATCCTGGCGGCGGCGATGCTGGCCGTCGCCTTCCACCTGGCGCCGGTGGCGATCGCCTTCTTCGCCGCCGCTGTGGCCATGGTGGCGTTCGGCGGCCTGCGCATGCGCGAGGCCTACGCCGCGCTCGACGGCCCCGTGCTGGTGCTGATCGGCGCGCTGATTCCGGTGGGCGAGGCGATCCACGCCACGGGCGGCGCGGACCTGGTGGCGGGCTGGCTGTCGCAGGTCCTGGCCGCAGCCCCGCCGGTCGCCATCCTGGCCGCCATGATGCTGCTCGCCATGCTGAGCGCGCCCTTCATGCACAATGCGCCGACCGTGCTGGTGTTCGGCCCCATCGCCGCGGGCCTGGCCCAGCGCCTTCATCTCAACCCCGACGCCTTCCTGATGGCGGTGGCGACCGGGGCGGCGAGCGATTTCCTGACCCCCATCGGCCACCAGTGCAACACGCTCGTGATGGGCCCCGGCGGCTATCGGTTCTGGGACTATCCGCGGCTCGGCGCGCCGCTCAGCCTGCTGGTCCTGGGCGTCGGCAGCCTACTCATATCGGCTTTCTGGGGATTGGGGCGGTAGAGCCCTTCCCACTCACGATGGGACCATCGTGAGTGGACAAGAAGGGCTCCAGATATAGGCGACGACCCTGTACATCCCGGTTGGCTTGACTCAAGCCAACCGGGACAGGGTCTAGCTCATCACAGTCGCGTGAGCGGCCTGCGCCAGGTCGGCTCCAACCCCTTGATCTGCCGAGAGGCCGGGGCCTGCGTTAACCTTTCGTTGAGAAAAAATCTGGGGGCCGTTGGAGCCGCCTCATTGACGAGTCATTAGGACGGGTGCCCCATATGTGGGTTGTTCGGGTGTGTCGCCCACAACATGTAGGGGCTGGAGCCGGTCTGGGGAGATCGGCTTCGAGAGGGGCATAGGGTCAGGGACCATGAGTGA
>JBJMQX010000094.1:0-6051 GCA_045802455.1 Phenylobacterium sp.
CGAGGTCGAGGTCGCCAACCTGCTGGACCTGGCCGACGGATTCGTCGCGCTCAACCGGCAGCACTCGAAGAAGCTGGACCTGCTGAAGGGCAGGACGCTGATGAACCTGTTCTTCGAGAACTCGACGCGGACGCAGAGCTCGTTCGAGCTGGCCGGCAAGCGACTGGGCGCCGACGTCGTCAACATGAACCCCAAGACCTCGTCGGTGGCCAAGGGCGAGACCTTGATCGACACTGCGGTGACACTGAACGCCATGCGCCCGGACCTGCTGGTCGTGCGCCACGCCTCGTCGGGCGCGGCCTCCCTACTCTCGCAGAAAGTGGGCTGCTCGGTGGTCAACGCCGGCGACGGCCAGCACGAGCATCCGACCCAGGCCCTGCTGGACGCGCTCTCCATGCGCCGCGCCTTCGGGCGGATCGCCGGGCTGAAGGTGGCGATCTGCGGCGACGTGGCCCACAGCCGCGTGGCGCGCTCGAACGTGGCGCTGCTGCAGATGCTGGGCGCGGAGGTGCGGCTGGTGGGCCCGCCGACCCTGATCCCGCCGCAGGCCGACCGCTGGAACGTCGCCATCCATCACGACATGCGCGAGGGGATCGCCGGCTGCGACGTGGTGATGATGCTGCGGCTGCAGCTCGAGCGCATGGACGGTGTGATGGCGCCCTCGCAGCGGGAGTACTTCCGCTTCTACGGCCTCGACCGCGAGAAGCTGGCGCTGGCTGCGCCGACCGTGCGCGTCATGCACCCCGGGCCGATGAACCGCGGCGTCGAGATCGACTCCGAGGTCGCCGACGACCTCTCGGTCAGCCTGATCCAGGACCAGGTGGAGATGGGCGTCGCTGCGCGCATGGCGGTGCTGACCTCGCTCGCCGCGCGGCTGGACAACGATCGGTGACGGGGGACCGATGACACCACGCCCGCAGGCCTTCACCAACGTACGCCTGGTCGATCCCGCCAGCGGCTACGACGGCCCTGGCGCGCTGATCGTCACCGAGGGCGTCATCGCCGACGTGGCGCGCGGCGGCGACCTCGGCGCGCTCTCCAAGGATGTTGAGGTGGTGGATGGCAAGGGTGCGCTGCTGCTGCCCGGCCTGATCGACATCAGGGTCAAGACCGGTGAGCCGGGGACCGAGACCAAGGAGACGCTGAAGTCCGCCGGCCTGGCGGCCGTCGCCGGCGGGGTGACCTCGATCGTGGTCCAGCCCGACACCCACCCGGTGATCGACGAGCCCTCGGTGGTGGACTTCATCCTCAGGCGGGCCCGCGATATCGAGCTGGTCAACGTCTATCCGGCCGGCGCCGCGACCAAGGGCGCCGAGGGCCAGCGAATGGCCGAGATCGGGCTGATGGCGGAGGCCGGCTGCCTCTACATCACCGACGCCGACCGGCCGATCGTCGACTCCAAGGTGATGCGGCGCGTGCTGGCCTACGCCAAGGGATTCGGCGTTCTGGTGGCCCACCGGCCGGCCGATCCGTGGCTGTCGGCCGGCGCGGCGGCGAGCGAGGGCGAGTTCGCGTCTCGCATGGGCCTGCCGGGCGTACCCGCCGTCGCCGAGCGGATCATGCTGGAACGCGACCTGGCTCTGGTGGAGCTGACCGGCGCGCCGCTGCTGGTGGACCAGCTGACCACGGCGGCGGCCATCGAGAGCTTCGCCCGGGCCCGCGATCGGGGCCTGCCGGTCACGGCGACCACCTCGATCAACCACCTGTCTTTCAACGAGATCGACATCGGCGACTACCGCACCTTCTGCAAGCTGGACCCGCCCTTGCGCGGCGAGGACGATCGCCAGGCGGTGATCGAGGCGGTGGCCTCAGGCCTGATCTCGGTGGTTGTTTCGGCGCATGCGCCGGCGCCGGCCGAGGACAAGCGCCTGCCCTATGACGAGGCGGCGCCCGGCGCAGTCGGGCTCGAGACCCTGCTCCCAGCCCTGCTCGCCTTCCACCACGAGGACCGCATTGCCCTGATCGACCTGATCCGCGCGGTGACGTCGGCCCCGGCCGACCTCCTGGGCCTGCCTGCCGGGCGCCTGGCCAAGGGCGCGCCCGCGGACCTGGTGCTGGTCGACCTGAACGCGCCGCTGGTCATCGACGCCGACAAGCTGGTCTCGAAGTCGAAGAACTCGCCGTTCGACGGCCGCCGCCTGCAGGGCAAGGTGCTGCGCACCATCGTGGACGGGCGGACGGTCTACTCCGCCTAATCGCCGCGTGCGTCGACGCTCGACTTCTCGACCATCAGCACGACAGTACGGCCGCGGGCGTGGGGGAAGTGCATGACGCCCCGCGGGACGGTGACGCCCTGCCCCGGGTCCAGGGTGACCATGCGGTCCGGCAGTTCGATGTCGAGGCGGCCCTCCAGCACGAAGAAGAACTCGTCCTCGTCATCATGCTTGTGCCAGTGGAAGTCGCCGTCCAACACGCCCAGCCGCACGACCGCCTCGTTGACCTCGGTCAGAGTGCGGTTGGCCCAGGGCTGGATGCCGGCGGCGAGGCCGGCCACGTTGATGTGCGACCCCTGCGGGAACAGCACCTCGGTAGCGATGTCATAACGGTCGCCTTTGTCTTCGGGCGGCTTGTCCATCGGCGCGGCTCCCTCTATGCAATGACGCATATATCGTGACTTAGCCATTTGACTATATGCCAATCACCGAAGCCCTCAAGGCCCTGGGCAACGAGCGCCGGCTGCAGATCCTGGACTGGCTGAAGGACCCGCGCGCCCACTTCCGGCCGCAGGTGGACGGCGACCTGGTGGACGACGGCGTCTGCGGCGTGCTGATCGCCGAGAAGCTGGGCGTCAGCCAGCCGACGCTCTCCGAGCACATGCGCATCCTGGCGCAGGCGGGCCTCGTCACGCCCAAGCGCATCAAGCAGTGGACGTTCTACCGCCGCAACGAGGCGGCCATCGCGGCGCTCAAGGCGGCGTTCTCCCAGGACGTCTAGCCGGAGCGCGTCCCGCCGGGCTACCACTGTCGCGTTCGGGGGAGCGTGATGTTCGAAGGCTTGAGCTACATCGAGATCGGCGCGGCGCTGGCCGGCGGCTATCTGCTGGGCTCCATCCCGTTCGGCGTGCTGATCATGAAGGCGGCGGGCGCGGGCGATCCGCGGGCCATCGGCTCCGGCAACATCGGGGCGACCAACGTACTGCGTTCGGGACGGCGCGACCTGGCGCTGCTGACGCTGCTGGGCGACGGCGGCAAGGGCGCGCTGGCGGTGCTGGCGGCCTGGCTGGTGACCCGCGGACGCGGCGACCAGGCCCAGGCGCTGCTGACCAGCCTGGCGGGCGGCGCGGCCTTCATCGGCCACCTGTTCCCTGTGTGGCTGGGCTTCAAGGGCGGCAAGGGCGTGGCGACCTTCTTCGGGACGCTGCTGGCCGCCGCCTGGCCGGTGGGCCTGCTGGCGGGCGCGACCTGGATCGCGATGGCGGCGGTGTTCCGCATTTCCTCGCTCGCGGCGCTGACGGCGGCGGTGCTGGCGCCCGTCTATGTCTTCGTCCTGCACCGGCCGCATCCGGTGGCGGTGCTGGCTCTTGTGATGGCCGTGCTGATCTACATCCGCCATGCGCCGAACATCCGCCGCCTGCTGAAGGGCGAAGAGCCGAGGATCGGGGGCTCGAAGAAGGCGGGTCCGGAAAGCGCGGCGTGACCAAGGCCCTCTCCGACGCCGAGCGGCGGGATTGGCTGAGGCTGGCCCGAACCGAGAATGTCGGCCCGGTCACCTTCGACCAGCTGATCCAGCGGTTCGGGACGGCCGGCAAGGCGCTGGCCGCCCTGCCCGACCTGGCCCGGCGCGGCGGCCGGGGCATCCGGCTGGCCGGAGACGCTGTCGTGGACAAGGAGTTGGCCGACGGCGCGGCGCTGGGTGCGCGGCTGATCTGCGCCTGTGAGCCGGAGTTTCCGCAGGCGCTGGCGGCGCTCGACCCGCCGCCGCCGATCCTATGGGCTCGGGGCCGAGTGGACCTGCTGGACCAGCCGTCGGTGGCCATCGTCGGGGCCCGGGTGGCGTCGGCGGCCGGCCAGCGCTTCGCCCGCGGCCTCGCCGCCGAGTTGGGGCAGAGCGGTCATGTGATCGTCTCCGGCCTGGCGCGCGGTATCGACGCGGCGGCGCACGAGGGCGGCCTGCCCACCGGCACGGTGGCGGTGCTGGGCGGCGGCGTCGACGACATCTATCCGCCCGAGCACGCCGGCCTCTACGCACGGATCGCCGAGACCGGCTGCGTCGTCTCCGAGAGCGAGCCCGGGCGCGCGGCGGTGGCCCGCGACTTCCCCCGCCGCAACCGGATCATCTCAGGGCTCTCCCGCGCCGTCGTGGTGGTCGAGGCCGAGTTCCGGTCGGGCTCGCTGATCACCGCGCGGCTGGCCGCCGAGCAAGGCCGCGAAGTGCTGGCGGTGCCGGGCTCGCCGCTCGATCCGCGCGCCAAGGGGACCAACGACCTGATCCGCCAGGGCGCTGCGGTCTGCGAGGGCGCGGAAGACGTGTTGCGGGCGCTGGAGGGGCTGCGCGGATTCCGGGAGCCGGAGCGCGGCGGCTATGCGGCCGGTCCACCCGGCGAGCCCGACGACGCCCTGCGCGGCGCGGTCGCCGCCCTGCTTTCGCCCACGCCGGTCTCGCGCGACGAGCTGGTCCGCGCCACGGGCGCTCCGGCTCCCCTGGTGTTCGCCGCCCTCGTGGAGCTGGCCCTGGCCGGCCGCGCCGAGCTGCTGCCGGGCGGCATGGTCGCGGCGGCGTGACGCAGGGGCCTGCTGACACACAGGCGAAATATTGCCGCTATCCGGCGTCCCTAGTTTGCGTCGGGGACCATCAACCGAGAGACCACCTGACATGAAACTGCAAATCGCGACCACGCTCGCCGCGCTCGCCGTCGCCGGCGCCGCCTTCGCCCAGCCGCCGGCGCCCGCCCCCGGCGGCGGCCCGCCGCCCTCGCCGGAGATGCAAGCCGCCCGCCAGGCCATGCGCGAAGCCTGCGCCGCCGACATGAAGACCCTCTGCGACGGCAAGGAAGGCCGCGAGGCCATGATGTGCCTGGTGCGCGACAACGCCGACAAGGCCAGCGCCGGCTGCAAGGACGCCATCGCCAAGATGCGCAGCCTGGCCCCGCCGCGGCAGTAGCCGAGCGCCAGACCGATCGAGCGAGGCCGGCGTCCGCGAGGCGCCGGCCTTTGCTTTTGGCCCCGCGAAAAATTGAGCCCCTAAGGGGCTCGCCGGAACAGGAGCTCAAGGGACGTTGACAGCCGCCAGGGGCCGCCCCCACTTTCCGCCCCTTTCCGAAGCCGGGCCGCGGCCCGCGGAGCATCTGATTCCCTGCCGATGAAGGTCGTCGTCGTCGAAAGCCCGGGCAAGGCGAAGCCCATCAACAAGTACCTGGGCTCGGACTACAAGGTCCTGGCGAGCTACGGCCACGTCCGCGACCTGCCGGCCAAGGACGGCTCGGTCAGGCCCGACGAAGACTTCGACATGAGCTGGGAGGTCGACGCCAAGGCCGCCAAGCGGCTGAACGAGATCGCCGAGGCGGCCAAGGGCGCCGAGCAATTGATCCTGGCCACCGACCCCGACCGCGAAGGCGAGGCGATCTCCTGGCACGTCCTGGAGGTCCTGAAGCGCAAAAAGGCGCTGGCCGGCGTCGACGTGCAGCGGGTGACGTTCAACGCGATCACCAAGGCCGCCGTCACCGAGGCCATGAAGGCCCCGCGCCAGATCGACATGGAGCTGGTGGACGCCTACCTGGCGCGCCGCGCGCTGGACTACCTGGTGGGCTTCACCCTCTCGCCGGTGCTGTGGCGCAAGCTGCCGGGCTCGCGCTCGGCCGGCCGCGTCCAGTCGGTGGCCCTGCGCCTCGTGGTTGACCGCGAGATCGAGATCGAGCGCTTCAAGACCCAGGAATACTGGACCGTCGAGGCCGACGTCTCGGCCGGCAGCGACCCGTTCCTCGCCCGGCTGACCAAGCACGAGGGCAAGCGGCTCACCAAGTTCGACCTGGCGGGCGAGACCTCGGCGTTCGCCGCGCGCGACGCCGTGCAGGCGGCCACCTTCACAATCAGCGCCGTCGAGAAGCGCCCCGCC
>JBJMQX010000095.1:0-22135 GCA_045802455.1 Phenylobacterium sp.
CAGGACCTACGGCCTTTGCGTCGACGACGGCGTCATCGGCACCTGGTTCTACATCATGGACAACGTCGAAGGCCGGATCTTCTGGGACCAGACCTTGCCGCAGTACACGCCGGAGCAGCGGCGGCCGATCTTCATGGACAAGATCAAGACCCTCGCCGACCTGCACAACACCGACTACGTCGCCATCGGCCTGGAGGATTTCGGCAAGCCCGGCAACTACATGGGCCGCCAGGTGGACCGCTGGACCAAGCAGTACAAGGCCTCCGAGACCATCCACATCCCGGAGATGGAGCGGCTGATCGAGTGGCTGCCAAAGACCCTGCCCGATCAGGAGAAGACCTCGATCGTCCATGGCGACTACCGGCTGGACAACATGATCTTCCATCCCGCGGAGCCGCGGGTGGCGGCGGTGCTGGACTGGGAGCTCTCGACGCTGGGCGACCCGCTGGCCGACTTCACCTACCTGCTGATGAACTGGATCAACGGATCGATCTCGACGATCCCGGACCTGAAGGCGCACGGCGTCCCGACCATCGACGAGGCGGTCGACTACTACTGCAGCCTGACGGGCCGCACGGGCCTGCACGACCTCGACTGGTTCTGCAGCTACAACACCTTCCGCCTCGCCGGCATCCTGCAGGGGATCGTGGGGCGCGTGCGCGACGGCACCGCGAACAGCCCGCACGCCGCCCAGCAGGCCGATCGCGTGCTGAGCCTCGCCCAGACCAGCTGGCACTTCGCTCAGAAGGCCGGCGCGACGGCCTGAAGTAGGCGGCCGCGCCGGGGTTTTTCGGAGGTCTGGCTCAGGCGGCCTGACGCTCACGGGCGGCGCGCCATAGCAGCAGCCCGGCGTAAGGCAGCGCGGCGACCGCCAGCAGCACCGCAAAGCCGACGATCCCGTCCGGTGAGATCGACACCTCGCCGTGCGTCGTGACGGTTGGCAGCGTCAGGATCGGGTGGAAGACGCTTCCGAGCGCGGCGAGCGCGACGATCCCGCTGACCGGCCAGAGCAGGGCCGAGCGGTTGCGGAACGCCGCGACGCCGAGCGCCCACGCCAGCAGCACCGGCAGGATGGCGTGGCTGAAGAACATCATGCCGGCGGCGAATTCGCTGAGCCAGCCGGGCAGGGCGCCCGCGCCGGCTCCGCCTTGCACCTGCTTCACGGTCATCACCACGCCCAGCAGGGTCAGCGCCGTGATCGCCGCCAGGGCGACGGCGGGCGCGATCAGATAGGCAGCGACGGGCGCCTTACGGCCCCAGGTCTGGAATTCGCGGCGTTCGATCATGGCGTCGGCCAGCATCTCGATGCTCCCTAGTCTGGAAAGCGCCCGGGTTTCCGCCTCGCGCGGATCGCTCATCGCCCGGCGCTCTTCGACGATGAGGTCTTCCAGATGATCCTTCAGCTCGGCCAGGTATCGGCGCGCCGGGCGCCGCCGGACCCCGCCGTGCAGCAGCCGGCGCCAGAGCGGATCAAACGAGGCCTGCACGACCGCCTCCCACGAGCACCTGCTGCACGGCCCCGGTGATCCGCGACCAGAGCTCCGTAAGCTCCGTCAGGCGCGAGACGCCCTTGGGCGACAGGGCATAGTAGATGCGGCTGCGGCCGCCGACGGGACGGCGTTCGGACGTGATCGCGCCGCTGCGTTCCAGCGCATGCAGCACGGGATAGACGACCCCTTCGCCCAGGCTCACGACCTCGCCCGTCTCCTCACGGATCGCCTGGACGATCTCATAGCCGTACATCTCGCGGCCCCGCAGAAGGCGCAGCACCAGGAGCTCCGGCACGCCGTTCATGAAACTGGGGTTTGTGGACGCCATCGCCATCGGCCCCGATACCTCGAACTGAAAGGTATAATGCCTAGAACTGAAAGGTATGCAAGCGCGATCTAGAGGCAGGCCTTCGCCAGCAGAGCGTCGAGCGCCGCAGGGTCGTCGAACATGGCTATGACCGGCCAGGCGGTGACGCGTTCGCGCCACGCCGGCGGCAGGCGCACCCAGTCTTTCTCGGTGGTCACCAGCCCCGCGCCGAAGTCTTCCGCGCGCCGCGCCAGCCGCTGGAGGACGGCTTCGTCGTAGGCGGCGTGGTCCGGGAAGCCCGCGAAGTCCCTCAGGTCGCAGCCGGCCGCCTGTAGCGCGCGCTCGACCTTCCACGGCTTGCCGACGCCGGCGAAGCCCACCTGTGGCCCGGCGGGCGGCGGCGAGGCGGCCTTCAGGTGCGCGCTCAGCAGGGGCGGTCCCTCGAGGGTCTCGACGAGCTCCGGATCGATGGCGGGCAGGTCGGCGGGCAGCAGGACCAGCACCGCGTCGGTCCGCGCCAGGCCGGCCTTCAGCGGCTCGCGCATCGGGCCCGCCGGGAACACGCGCCCGTCGCCGAACGGCCACTCGTCGCCCCGGGTCTCGCCGTCCACCACGACGATCGTCAGCGCCTTCTTCACCGAGGGGTTCTGGTGGCCGTCGTCCATGACCAGCACCTCGGCGCCTGCCGCCGCCGCGGCGCGGGCGCCGGCCGCCCTGTCACGGGCCACCCAGACCGGGAAATCCCGGGCCAGCATCAGCGGCTCGTCGCCGACGTCGGCGCTGACGTGGCGCTCAGGGTCGACGCGGATCGGGCCGGCGAGACGCCCGCCATAGCCGCGGCTCAGCAGATGCACGGTCCGGCCGCGCGCCGCGAGCCGCTCCGCCACCGCCCGGACCACCGGCGTCTTTCCCGCTCCGCCGACGGTGACGTTGCCCACGCAGATCACCGGGACGCCGGGGTACGCCGGATGGGCGCGGGCGATGCGCCGGGCGGTGACCCTGGCCCAGATCCACGAGAGCGGCGTCAGCGCCGCCCACAGCGCCGGCATGCCGCCATGACGGGCGTCCAAGCCGCGCCGGTACCACCATTCGGGTGTGGCGAGCTTCATCCAGGCAGCAGCGGTTCGATCAACGCCAGGGCGGCGTCCAGCGTGGCGGCCTGGCGACCGGCGAAGTCCTGCGCCGCCTGCCCGATCCTGCGGGCGATCCCCGGGTTCTGCAGCAGGCCGCGGATGTGCCGCGCGAGCGCTGCGCCGTCCGAGGCTTCGATCACAGCAGCCTCCGCGAGCATGGCCTCGTAGATGCTGCGCGCGTTGGCCACGTGCGGGCCGGTGACCAGGGCGCAGCCGAGCCGGGCGGCCTCCAGCGGATTGTGCCCGCCAATCCCCGCCACGAAGCTTCCGCCCATCACCACCGCGTCGGCGCTGGCGTAGGCGGCGCCGAGCTCACCCAGGGTGTCGAGCACGTGGGCCGTCGATTGGCCATTCAGCGGTTCCGCGCCGCCGCGGCGGCTCACCTGGAAGCCCTGCGCGCCGAGTTCGGCGGCGACCGCAGCGCCGCGTTCGGGGTGGCGCGGGGCGACCACCAGAAGGGCGGGGGTCTCCACGGTCGCGGCGCGGAACGCCTTGGCGACGATGGCCTCCTCACCGGGGTGGGTGCTGGCGGCCAGGACCAGCTTGCGCTCGCCCGCCCCAGTACGCAGCTCGGCGGCCAGTGCGGCGTCCACCGGCGGCGGCGGGCCCACCAGCTTCAGGTTGAGATGCGGCCCGAGCCGAGCGCCCAGCCGCGCCAGCCTGCGGCCGGTCTCGTCGTCCTGCGGCAGCACCAGGTCGAAGGCGCCCAGCAGCGCCCGCGCGCTGACCGCGGCGCGAGCCCAGCCGTCGGCGCTGGCCTCGGTCATCCGCGCCGAAACCAGCGCCAACCGGACTCCGCGCGATCGGGCGGCGGCGATCAGGTTGGGCCAGAGCTCGCTTTCCACGAACAGCGCCGCGCCGGGCCGCCAATGGTCGAGGAACCGCCGCGCCGCGCCAGGCGAGTCCACCGGCGCGAACTGGTGGATCACGCCCGCGGGCAGGCGGCTGGCGAGCAGGCCGGCGGAGGTCACCGTGCCGGAGGTCACCAGCAGCCTCAGTTCCGGCTGCCGCGTTCTCAGCGCCTCGATCAGCGGCAGCAGCGAAAGGCTTTCGCCGACGCTCACGCCGTGCAGCCAGACCAGCGGGCCTTTCGGACGGTCCTGCGACGCTCGCCCCATCCGCTCGCCAAGCCGCGCCGCGTCCTCCTTGCCCGCTGCCGCGCGGCGGCGCAGCAGCGCCGGGGCCAGCGGCTCCAGCAGGCCCGCCGCCGCAGCGTAGAGCGCCAGCGGCAAGGTTCGCGGGATGCGGCTCACACCACCTCGGCCGGGGCCAGCCGGCAGGCATGCTCGCGGTCGGTCTCCACCTGCAGGGTCGCGTGGCCGATGTTGAACTCCACCGCCAGGCCTTCGCAGGCGGCGTGCAGGAAGTGGTCGCCGTCGGTGTTGGCCGGGCGGATAACGTGCGCCGTCAAGGCGGTCTCCGTGGTGCTCATCGCCCAGACATGCAGGTCGTGGACCTCCTCGACACCGGGCTGGGCGGCCAGCCAGGCGCGCACCTCGGCCACGTCGATGCCGCGCGGCGCGGCGTCCAGAGCCAGGTTCACGGAATCGCGCAACAGGCCCCAGGTCCCGAAGACGATCACAGCGCCGATCGCGAGGCTGAGCGCCGGGTCGATCCAGTTCAGGCCGGTGAGCGCGATGAGCCCGGCGCCCGCCACCACCGCCAGCGAGATCGCCGCATCGCTGGCCATGTGCAGGAAGGCGCCGCGAACATTCAGGTCGCCTTGCTCGCCACGCAGGAAGAGCAGGGCGGTGGCGGTGTTGATCGCGACCCCGAGGCCGGCCGTCAGCATGACGGGCAGGGTGGCGATGGGGCTCGGGTGTGCCAGGCGCTGGATCGATTCCGAGGCGATGGCGCCGACGGCGAGCAGCAGGAAACCGGCGTTGGCCACGGAGGCGAGGATGGTGGCCTTGCGCAGGCCATAGGTCCGCCGGACGCTGGGTGCGCGCCGGGCCAACGCCGCCGCGCCCCAGGCCATCGCCAGCGCCAGCACGTCGGAGAGGTTGTGGCCGGCGTCCGCCAGCAGCGCCATGGAACCGGAGGCGAAGCCGGCGACGGCCTCCACCAGGACGAATGCGGCGTTCAGCGCCACGCCGATGGCGAAGGCGCGTCCCATGTCCGCGGGCGCGTGGTGATGATGGCCGCCATGTGCATGGCTATGGACATGGCGGAGGCCATGATCGCCGTGGTCGTGCGCAGCGTGCTCGTGGGCCGGGGCCATCTCCCGCCTATGTCTCACCGGTGAAGGGCCGGATCAATGCGCAGGGCGCCCCACCAGGACCTCGGCGCGGCGGGTGACGGCGCTGAGCCGGGCCGACCAGTCGCCGACCAGGGCCTCGATCTCCGTGTCGCCGGCGTTCTTCGGCACGTAGAGCGGGCCTTCCCAGACGACCGCCCCGCGGCCGAACGGCATGGCCCACATTATCCGGTCCCAGGTGTTCATCTGCGCGGCTGGGCTGGCGGCGATGCCCATCAGGAAGACGGGCTGGCCCGAGCGGCGGGCGATCTGCAGGGAGCCGGCGGCGATCACCTCTCCCGGCCCGCGCGGGCCGTCCGGGGTCACCACCAGGGCGCCGCCCTCCGCGACGTGGTTGACGGCCTCGCGGAAGGCGGCGACGGCCTGGCGCGCCTTCTGGGCGTCGCCTTTCTTGGCCGTGGAGATGCGGATCGCGGGGAAGCCGGCCATCTCCAGCGCGGTGGCGATGAACTGCCCGTCGGCGGATTGCGATATCATCGCCTTGGTGCGCTTGCGCCACCACTGCGGCGCGGTCGCCATGCAGAGCGGGATGCGCCCGTGCCAGAAGAGGGCGATTGCGCCCGCCTCGCCCGCCAGCACCGGCTCGACGCAGGCCAGGTTCTCGTGCCGCCAGCGCACGGTCGCCAGGATCAGGCGGATGTAGAGGCCCAGCATCCAGCCCAGCAGGGCCTGCACCGCCCGGCTTCGAAGCAGCGCCTTCACGCCGCCGTCTCGGCTTCCGTCTCGAGGTCCTGCGACTTGGCGAGCCGCGCGTAGAGGCCGCGCTTGCGCAGCAGGCTGTCGTGGTCGCCGACCTCGACGATCCGGCCCTTGTCGAGCACATAGATCCGGTCGGCGCCGCGCACGGTGGACAGCCGGTGGGCGATGAGGATGGTGGCGCGGCCGGCCATCAGCCGCTTCAGCGCGGTCTGCACCTGGGCCTCGCTCTCGGTATCGAGCGCGCTGGTCGCCTCGTCGAGCAGCAGGATCGGGGCGTCCTTCAGGAAGGCGCGGGCGATGGCGATCCGCTGCCGCTGGCCGCCCGAAAGCCGCGCGCCAGCCTCGCCGACCGAGGTCTCGTAGCCGTTCGGCAGCTGCAGGATGAAGTCGTGCGCCGCCGCCTCGCGCGCCGCCTGCTCGATGTCCGCCTGTGAGGCCTCGGGACGGGCATAGGCGATGTTCGCGCGGATGGTGTCGTCGAACAGGAACGGCTCCTGGGTCACCAGGGCGATCTGGTCGCGCAGCGAGGCGATGCTCACCGAACGGACGTCGTGGCCGTCGACGGTCACCCGGCCTTTCGTCGCATCGTAGAAGCGGGGGATCAGGTTCAGGAGCGTGGTCTTGCCGGCGCCGGAGGGGCCGACCAGGGCGACGGTCTCGCCGCGCCTGACCTGGAAGCTGACATCGTTCAAGGTCGCGCCGCCGTCTCCATAGGCGAAACCCACCTTATCGAAGGCGATGTCGCCGCGGCCGCGCGGCAGGGCGATGGCGCCGGGCTGTTCGCGCACCTCGGGCTCGACGTCCAGGGCTGCGAAGAGGCGGCGGGCCGCCGACATGCCTTCGGCGAACACCGTCTGCAGGTTGGCGAGCTGGCGCAGCGACTGCGACGCCACGCCCAGGGCCAGCACGAAGGAGGTGAATGCGCCCGGCGTCATGTGGCCCTGCAGCGAGCGCCAGCCGGCATAGGCGAACACCGACGCGGTGATCAGCGTCATCAGGAGCTCGGTGGCCGGGGCCGCGAACGCGCGGGCGTTGGAGCCTTTGATCAGGTGCGCCTGGCGGCGGTGGACGACCTCGGC
The DNA here is from genome assembly GCA_045802455.1 of Phenylobacterium sp. GTDB lineage: Bacteria > Pseudomonadota > Alphaproteobacteria > Caulobacterales > Caulobacteraceae > Phenylobacterium. Next base: position 6,966 of record JBJMQX010000095.1, read on the forward strand.
GACGCGGGCTTCCTCGTAGGTCTCGCGGTTCTCGATCTTCACCACGCGGACGCCGTCCAGGCTCTCCATGATCGCCGTCGACAGCGCCGAGGTCTCGGCCATGGCCCCACGCGCGGCCTTGCTGGTGCGCTTGGAGAACCGGCGCATGATCGCGCCCGCGCCGGGGGCGGCGACGACGACGGCCAGCGACAGCACCAAGTCGTTGGAGATCATCATCACGATGGCGCCAATGACCTGCAGCAGGTTCTGCGTGTAGTTGACGATCCCGGCTGTCGCCGCCTCGCGGATGAGGCCGGCGTCATAGAGCACCGAGGAGACGTAGGCGCCGCTGTGCTGGCTGCGCAGTCGGGCCAGATCGGCGCGCACCAGCTTGCCGAACAGCTGGATCTGCACGTCGCCCACGACGCCGTTGCCGATGCGGTTGACCATCGCCGCCTGGACCACGGCCGCGAGCGCCCGGCCGACGGCGTAGGCTGCGATGTAGAGGGGCCAGCGGATGATCGCGTGGGCCTTGTGGAAAACCAGCAGGTCGTTGGTGGCGGGCTCGACGACCTGCACCAGCATGCTGGTCGTGTAGGCCACGAGGACCGCAGCCAGCACCGCCGTGACGCAGCCCTTCCAGCGCGGCGCCAGATAGACCCGCGCCACCCGCACGATCAGGGCGCGGGCGGAAAGCTCTGGCGGGAGGCTTTCGCTCATGGGCTTGGCGTCTTCCGATGCGGGGGCGAAGTCAAGCCGACCGGGCGTCGCCCCCGCGACCATGGCCCGCGCTTCCGAAACCCTCTGCAAAGCCCTAGTTAGGGGCCATGACCGCCGAGCCCGTGGCCAATGGATTCGATGTGACGACGCCGGGCGGGCGGCTGCGGACCTATCTCGACTACCTGTGGAACGACCACGCCTACCTCCGGCTCGGCTTCTCCAACGCCCACTGGATCTCCGACGAGCTGGTGCGCACCAACCAGCCGTGGCCGCACCAGCTGGCCGCCTGGAAGGCGCGGGGCGTCAAGACGGTGGTCAACCTCAGGGGCGGCTTCGACGCGAGCTTCCATGCGCTGGAGAAGGACGCCTGCGCGCGGCTGGGCCTGACGCTGGTGGACTTCACCATCACCTCGCGCGAGGTCCCGTCCCGAGAGCGGGTGCTGGGCGCCCGCAGGCTGTTCCAGACCATCGCCTATCCGGCGCTGATCCACTGCAAGTCCGGCGCGGACCGGGCCGGGATCATGAGCGTGCTCTACATGCACTTCCGGAAGGGCAAGACCATCCGCGAGGCGATGGACCAGTTGCACCTGCGCTACCTGCACGTGAAGCAGGGCAAGACCGGCGTGCTCGACTACGTCTTCGAGCGCTACCTGGACGAGGGCGAGCCGGCCGGCATGTCGTTCCTCGAGTGGGTCGAGAGCCCGATGTACGACCCGGCCGGCATGAAGGCCAGGTTCCGCGCCGGGATGCTGGGCTCGGTGCTCACCGAGAAGCTGCTGCGCCGGGAGTAGGCGGGCGGGCATCAGTGCTCGTGGTCCTCGTCGGAGTCCGGGTCGAGCAGCCGGTGGGCGTGGATGATGAAGTAGCGCATCAGGGCGTTGTCGACCGTCGACTGGGCCTTGGCCCGCCAGGCGCGCATCGCCTCCTGGTAGTTCGGATAGGCGCCCACCAGGTCGACCTTCTTCAGGTCGCGGAACTCGGGCTTGCCTTCGAGGCTCTTGAGTTCGCCGCCGATCACCAGGTGGAGCAGCTGTTTGTCGGGCATCGATGTCGTCTCCCGCTTCAGGTTCCGGCGATGGCGAGGGCGTCCACCAGGATGGACGGCGCGTTGGTGGACCCGCGGATCTCCAGGTCGGCGCCGGGGACCAGGCGGGCGTAGATGTCGACCAGGTTGCCCGCGACGGTGATCTCGTTGACCGGGTAGGCCACTTCCCCGCCCTCGAACCAGAAGCCGGAGCAGCCGACGGACCAGTCGCCGGTGTTGCCGTTCAGCGAGGGGCCGAACATCGAGGTGACCAGGAGGCCGGCGCCGGAGTCGGCCATCAGCTCGGCCCGGCCGCGCGTCCCCGGCTGCAGGGTCAGGTTCGAGGGGCCGACGCCCGGCGGGCCCGCGAGGCCGCGCGAGGCATGGCCGGTGGTGGTGAGCCCAAGCTGGCGGGCCGAGGAGGAGTTCAGCAGCCAGGTGGTGAGCACGCCGTCGTCGATCAGGCGGATCGGCTGGTTCTCGACGCCCTCGTCGTCGAACGGCGAGGAGCCCAGGCCACGCAGGCGGTGCGGGTCGTCGGTGACGGCAATGCCCTTGGCGAAGACCGGTTGGCCCAGCTTCTCCTTCAGGAACGATGTGCCACGGGCGATCGACGGGCCCGAGACCGCGCCGATCAAGGGGCTGAGCAGCGAGGCCGCCAGGCGGTTTTCGAAGATCACCGGCGCGGTCGTGGACGCGATCTTGCGCGCGCCGAGCCGTCCGGCCGCGCGGCGGCCGGCCTCGCCGCCGATCGCCTCGGCCTGCGGCAGGTCCGACTGCCAGCGCACCGAGCGGCCTTCGTAGCCGGTCTCCATGCCGCCCTCGTCCCCGGCGATGGCCGAGGCGCCCAGCGAGAAAGACGAGGCGCGGTGCAGGCCCGAGAAGCCGGCGCTGGTCACCATCCGCCATTGGCCGGCCGACCAGGACGCCGAGGCGCCGTCGGAGTTGGTGACCTTGGGGACGGCGCGGGCGGCCTCCTCGGCGGTGCGCGCCCGGGCCTCCAGCGCCTCGGCGCTGGGCTCGGCGGGGTCGAAGAGGTCGAGGTCGCGAAGCGGGCTCCTGGCCAGACGGTCGGGGTCGGCGAGGCCAGCGTAGGGATCCTCCGGCGCCAGCCTGGCCATGGCGACGCAGCGCTCGACCAGCTTGGCGCGGGCCTCGGCGCTAATGTCGGAGCCGGAGACGGAGGCCTGGCGCTGGCCCACGAAGACGCGGAGGCCGAGGTCGCGGCTCTCCTCGCGCTCGACCTCTTCCAGTTCGCCCAGGCGCACGGTGATCGACAGCGACCGGCGCTCGGCGCCCACGGCCTCGGCGGCGTCGGCGCCGGCGGCCAGGGCTGCGGCCACGACTTCGTTCAGCAGGTTTTCGTCCATTCCGGGCATATGGCCGAGCGGACGGCCTGCGACAAGCTGGGGTGCGTCCATGGGGGGTTCAGGGAATGGCGTAGAAGACCAGGGCGACGCCGGCCAGGATGTAGGCGATCCAGGTCAGGACGATGCCGACCGCCCGCGGCAGCGAGGCCGCGCCGCTGCGCGAGAGGCCGACCGCATGGGTCACGCGGCCGGCGAACAGCACCAGGCCGGCGGCGTGGACCAGCATCGGCTGGGCGCCGACAACCGCCAGCACCGCCAGCGCGATCAGCCCGCCGGGCACGTACTCGGTCGCGTTGCCGAACGCCCGGATCGCCTGGGCGAGCTCGGGGATCTCGGCGTCGCCCAGCTGCACGCCGTGCAGCCGGCGCTGGCGCACCACGCGCACCGAGAGCACCAGCATCAGGAGCAGGTGGAGCCCGACCCAGAGCGCCGCGGCGTGGGCGGCGGGCGAGACCTCGGGCATGGCTCAGCCTCCCCGCACCGGCGCGCCGGAGCCCGGCAGGCCGAGCCTGGCCCACTTCTCGGTCACCGCCTGGACGACCTCGGGATCCATGACGATCGGGGTCCCCCACTCGCGGTGGGTCTCCGGCGGCCACTTGTTGGTGGCGTCCAGCCCGATCTTCGAGCCCAGGCCGCTCTCCGGCGAGGCGAAGTCGAGGTAGTCGATGGGGGTGTTCTCGACGAGGGTCACGTCGCGTGCCGGGTCCATCCGCGTGGAGACCGCCCACATGACGTCCTTCCAGTCGCGCGCGTCGATGTCGTCGTCCACGACGATCACCCACTTGGTGTACATGAACTGGCGAAGGTAGCTCCAGACGCCCATCATCACGCGCTTGGCGTGGCCGGCGTAGGCCTTCTTCATCGAGACCACGGCGATCCGATAGGAGCAGCCCTCGGGCGGCAGCCAGAAGTCGACGATCTCCGGGAACTGCTGGCGGATGAGGGGCACGAACACCTCGTTCAGCGCCTCGCCCAGCACGCTGGGCTCGTCGGGCGGGCGGCCGGTGAAGGTGGTCAGGTAGATCGGGTCGCGGCGCATGGTGATGGCGCTGACCTGGAAGACCGGGAACATCTCGACGGCGTTGTAGTAGCCGGTGTGGTCGCCGTAGGGGCCCTCGTCGGCGTACTGGTCGAGGAGCACGTGGCCCTCGATGACGATCTCGGCCTGGGCGGGCACCAGCAGGGGCACGGTCTTGGCCGGGACCAGCTCGACCTTGGCGCCGCGCAGCAGGCCGGCGAACTGGTACTCGGAAAGGGTGTCGGGGACCGGCGTCACGGCGGCCAGGATCGTGCCGGGGTCGGCGCCGATGACGGCGCAGGCGGGAAGCGCGTCGGGGCGGCCGGCGGCCTTCCATCGGCGGTGATGCTGGGCGCCGCCGCGGTGGGCCAGCCAGCGCATGATGGTCCGGTCGCGGCCGATCACCTGCATCCGGTAGATGCCCAGGTTGTAGTCGTCCTCGCGCTCGTCCGAGGGACCTTTGGTGACCACCAGCGGCCAGGTGATCAGGGGCGCCGGCTCGCCGGGCCAGCAGGTCTGGATCGGCAGGCGGGAGAGGTCGATGTCGTCGCCGGTCCAGACCACCTGCTGGACGGCGGCGCGCTTCACGGTCGCCGGGCGCATCGACATCACCGTGCCGGCCATCGGCAGGAGGTCCCAGGCGTCCTTCAGGCCGCGCGGCGGCTCGGGCGCGCGCAGGAAGGCCAGGAGCTCGCCGACATCGCGCAGGTCGGCCGCGGTGGTGCGCTGGTGGCCGCCGAGGGTGACGCCCATGGCGACGCGCCTGACCGTGCCGAAGAGGTTGACCAGGCAGGGCATCTCGGAGGGCTCGCCGTCGGCGCGCACGACGTTTTCGAAGAGCACCGCCGGACCGCCCTCGGCCACCAGCCGGCGGTGGATCTCGGTCATCTCGAGGACGGAGGAGACCGGCTCGGCGACGCGGACGAGCTCGCCCGCCTTCTCCAGCCTGGCCATGAAATCGCGCAGCGAGCGGTAGGCCATCGTCCCTCCGACAGGTGGCGGGGAACCTAGAGCGCGCGCCGCGCCGGGTCTAGGATGGGCGCATGAAGCGTATCGACCTCGACGACCTGCCGCCCAAGCTCGCCGCGTTGCTGGCGGACGCCGGGGCGGGCGAGGAGATCGTGCTGGTGCGGAACGGGGTGGTGGTGGGCCGGCTGACCGGCGGCGGCGAAGGGCCCGCGCCGCCGAGCCAGGCCGATCCGGAGCAGCCGTCGGAGGAGAAGGCTAAGGAGATCTTCGAGCTCTTCCGCTCCAGCATCGAGGACGAGTTCTAAGAGCCGCATGCGGGCGCTACCTCCCCCAATCCGGCAGGATTGGCGGGAGGGGGACCGCTTGCCGACCCCGGCCTTGTGCGGGGGGAAGAGCATGGGGTGGTGGGGGCGCGCGGCGGGCTCGGCCCCCCGAGCACACGAAGTCTAGGAGGTGTTGGGGGCGTGGAGCGCGGGCGCGCCGGGGGTGGGGCTCGCCCCCTCCACCACCCGCTCTCCCCCGGGCACAAGGCCGGGGTCGGCGGGTGGTCCCCCTCCCGCCATCGCTTCCGCGATGGGGGAGGTAGGCGCCGCCGCATCGGGCGCGGGTTCCGGCGGTTCGAAGCCCAGGTCGCGGCAGAGCCTGGCGACCAGGATGTCGATCGGGATCTCGAGGAAGTCGTCGGCGGCCTGCCATTCGTCGAGGCGGGCGTTCATGTCGGCCCAGAGGAGGTCGATGTCCTCGTCCTCGTCCATTTCCCTGGCGACGTAGCGGCCGACCGCGGCGCGGATGCGGACGCGCTTGACGTGGCGCGGCACGAACTCCGACGGCGTCGCCGCCTCCTCGGCCTTCTTCTCGGCCGCCAGGCGGTGGGTTTCCATCCTCTCCTGCACGAGCAGGGACTGGCGCACGCCACGCGCGAGCTTCGAGAGCGACCCGCTCAGGCTGACGAACGCCTCGTCGCTCTCGGCCTCCAGCAGCCGGCGCTGCGCCTCGCGCGCGGCGGCATGCAGCCACTCGGCGAGCTCGCCCGCGATCTGCTCGCGGCGTTCGGCGGTGGGAGATGGGCTCGACATGAACAAAAGGAGAACATAGGTCCAGCCCTGTGTCAAGGTTTTTGGCGCGTCTTTCGACCTGCTCCCAGTGACGGTCGCCTATTGCTAGACGTCCGCTTCCTCCTCGCGCACGGCGTCCGCCTCTCGCTGCTCTATCCGGGCGTTGTAGACGAGGCCGCCGTACATGAAGGCTGTTGCCGCAGCGCTCCCGACCAACGCGTGCGCATCCGGCAACGACGTTCCCAGCGCCAGGCCAAAGAGCCCGCCGACCGAGAGGCTGACCAGGCTTCGGCGTATGATCTTCAACATTCCAAATTCCTTCTGAGTGGCGCCAACACGGCCGCTAGGGATCGATGAGGGCCCAACTTGCCGCCCCCGCGAGGGCGATGCTGGCCGCAAGCCATCCGAGGACCGGCCAGCGCAGCGGCCAGGACCCGGCCGTTCGTCGCCCTCGTGGCGGCAGGACAACCAAAGACCTCGCCCGGCGGCCGCGGGCAGAATCCCTGCGCCTGGCGACGCGGGCATGGCTCGGATCGAGATCTGCGGCCCGCCTGGCGAGCTTGGGAACCGCGCAGAGCATGATCAATCGCGTATGGGTCTGGGCGGGCAAGCGTGGATCGTCCCAAAGCGACCTTTGGAGGCTAGCCTCCGACCACAGCCTGGCGGAGAGTTCGCGCTCCGAGCGGCATTCGAGCCGGCAGCGCCGCTCGAGTTCGGCGGCCGCCTCGTCGGCTGCGCGGCCAGGAACGCCCGGATGGCGAAAGACCTGCTCGCGGATGACGAGCCTCGCGGTCGGGCACGGCGCACGACCCCGAAAAAAGAACCCGGTCCCGTCCGGCAGCGGCGGGCGACCGGCGCCAAGATCGGCGGCGGCGGCATCCAGGGCGGCGCTCAGCATCTGGTCGCGTCCGATCGGCGAAGACGCCAGTTCTGCGGCGCGCCCGCTCACAAGTTCGATCGCGTGGACGGCGGGCTTGCGAGAGAGAAGGTCAGCGCACTCCCAGCGCGCGGCGAGCAGCGCATCCACCGCGGCCTGCACAGCGGGATCGGCCGGTTGGCGCTCAGGCGTCCTCATGCCGGTCCTCGACGTTCACGATCAGGATCGTGTGCAGACGGCCGTTCTCGCCGGTCCAGCCGAAGGAGTCTCCCGGGGCAAGGCCAATGAGGGCCGCGCCCACCGGCGCCGAGACCGACACCCGCTGGCTGTCGATGTCGGCTTCGCCCGGCAGCACGACCTGGAGGGTGCGCGTGCGGCCGCTCAGCAGGTCGATGTACTCGACGCGCGTGCCCAGCCTCACGAAGGCCGGGAGGGCATCGTCGGCGGCGACCAGCACGGCGCGATCGAGCTCATGCTCCAGGATGGCGGCGCCCAGCGAATCCGCCGGCGTCGGCAGCGACGAAAGCCGCACGTAGTCGGTCGGCGTCATGCGGACGACCGGATCATGGGAGGTGGAAGCGTGCATTGCGATCAACGCCTTCTATTGCAGAGCTGCGGACGAAATCCGCGGTGAGATCGAGTCGATCGGATGCCCGGCAAGCGCTTCGGCTGCAGATGCGCGACCGGGAAGGCCCGCCGATCTGGCAGGCAACGCCTCAGGGCGCCGATCTCTCGAGATGAGTGGGGTTGCTCAGAGCAACCGCGCGAAACCCCGAACCTCCGGCTCAACACGCCGGATCACGGTTCAGGGCTCAGTTGCCTGAGACGAGGCGACCCGCGTGATGCAATTGGCGCTGGAACTGGCGGGGGGTGCGCATGGTGACCAAGACCTGGGGCGTCGCGATGTTCTTTTCAACCCAAGGCCCAGCCTGATCACGCGCCGTTGAAGGGTCTTCTGGGGGCGCCGGCGCCATGTTGCGGAAGCGATAGACTCTCGTCAGCGCGATGGCGAACACGCTCTCGGTGAAGCTCACCAGACGGTTCAGTCCGCGTTCCGCACCATAGGTCCCGGCCATGGTCCCCAACCGGCGCGGCGACCCTCCGGTTCGGACTGCGGTAAATTGTGCCGTGGCGAAGGTTCGCCGACAGATCGCCGGTACGCGGTTTTGCTTGGCCTGCGGATTGCGGGGGATCACTATGGCGTCCTCTGTCGCGACCTCTTGGGGCAAGGATGAGCGCACGTCTGGTCTACCGCATCGCCGCGGTGCTGCTGGTGCTGTTCGCCGTGGGCCATACGCTGGGCTTCAGCGAGGCCGATCCGAAGTGGGGCGTGGACGCGCTGCTGGCGTCGCTGCGGTCGACGCCCTTCGACGCCGACGGCTTCCGCCGGACCTGGTGGGATTTCTACCTGGCGACAGGGTACATCGCCGGGCTCTTCTACCTCTTCGCCGCGGTCCTGGCGTGGCAGCTCGGCGGCCTGCCGGGAGCGGCGCTGGCGCGGCTGCGGGCGGCGACCTGGGGGTTCGCGCTGTGCTTCGCGGCGATCACCGCGGTGAGCTGGCTGCACCTGTTCCTGATCCCGCTGGCGTTCTCGGCGGTCATTACCGTGACCCTGGCGCTCGCCGCGGGGCTGTCGGCCAAGGCGCCGGCTTCCGAACCGGCCGAGTGAGGCAGGCGCGCGGCGCAGTCAGGCGTCCGCCTGGGCCTTCTCCCACTCCTTGACCAGCTTCTTGGGCGCGATCTTGCGCCAGCGGCGCTCGAGGAAGTTGCGGAACGAGCCGGGGTGCAGGGTGGCGATGCGGGCCAGCACGCTGGGGTAGTCCTTGTAGTGGGCGGTGAAGTGGAAGGTCGCAGGCTCGGCCTCGATGAGCATCTCGCGCTCGTCGAAGGAGACCTCCAGCAGCACGACGGAATCGTCCTCGCGCCTGAGGCGGGTGAAGAACTTGCCGTTCACCTTGTAGGACGGGCGGCCGTAGCTGATCCCCTTCTCGGCCATGGGGAAGCTCATGACGATGGCGTCCATCTCGTCGGGGGTCATGGCTCGTCCTTGGGGGCGGATGCCGGCTTCATGAAATCGATTCTGCGCCCGGCGGCGGAGGCGTCAATCAACTGGGCGAGGCGCCGGGCGCGGGTCTGCGGCCGCTTCGCCGAGGTGATCCAGTGGAACAGGATGCGCTTGTAGCCCGGCGGGCAGGCCTCGAAGAAGGTCCAGGCCGCGGCGTTGGCGCGGACGGCCGCCAGCTCGGCGCCGGTCAGTCCGGCGGGCGTCTCGCGCTCGAACGAATAGGCCGAGGGCTTGCCGGTCTCGAACGCCGCCTGGCCGGCCGGCGTGATGCGGCCCTGCGCCTTCAGCTCGGCGAAGCGCCGGAGGTTGACCTTGCTCCAATTGCCGCCGGGCTTCCGGGGCGTGAAGCGAATGGTGTAGCTGTCGTCGTCGACGCGGCGGCGCACGCCGTCGATCCAGCCGAAGCACAGCGCCTCGTCGACGCTCTGCGGCCACGTGATCGAAGGCCGACCGGAGCCCACCTTCCAGAAGCCGACGCTGAGCTCGGTCGCGGTGGCGTGGTTGGCCTCGAGCCAGGCGCGCCACTGGGCGGGGGTGGCAAAGAAGGTGGGGTCGGCGCTCATCGGCTTCGAACCACGAAATACACGAAAAACACGAAAGGGCCGGCGAAGCCGGCCGAAGAATGGAACCAAGGATTTCACGGATTTCACGGATGGCGCCGGCTGGGCCGCGGGCCTCACGGTCCATGCCGAATAGCCTCCGATCCAATCCGTGAAATCGGTGAAATCCGTGGTCAATGAATTGGGAGCCTCCGCTGGCGCGGAGGCCCGGGGCGAGCCGCCCGTGTTTTTCGTGCTTTTCGTGGTTCCTGCTTCAGTAGGCGAGGGCCGTGCCGTCCTTGCGCATTTCGGTGGCGGCGGCGTAGCGGCCGGGGTGGCGCTGGATGGCTTCGTAACCGCCGTAGACGCCGGGGTTGGGCGCGAGTTTCCAGCCGAGGGCGGCGAGAGCCTTCTTCGTGGCGTCCGGGACGCCGGTTTCCAGGTTGAGGACGCCGAGGGGGTCCATGGCCTCGCCGGTGGGCTCATGGCCGCCTTCGTGGTGCCAGCGGGGCGCGTCGCCGGCCTCCTGCAGGCCGAGGTCGAAGTCGACGAGGTTGGAGACGATCTGGCTCTGGCCCTGCGGCTGCATGTCGCCGCCCATGACGCCGAAGGCCAGCACCGGCTCGCCGGCGCGGGTGGCGAAGCCCGGGATGATGGTCTGGAAGGGCCGCTTGCCGGGCGCGTAGACGTTGGGGTGGCCGTCGGCCAGCGCGAAGAGCTCGCCGCGGTTCTGGAACATGAAGCCCAGGCCGTCGGGCATCAGGCCCGAGCCCATGCCGCGGTAGTTGGACTGGATCTGGCTGACCATCATGCCGTCGGCGTCGGCGGTGCAGAAGTAGGTGGTGTCGCCGTGGGCCGGCGCCTGGCCGGCGTAGGCGGGATTGAGGATGCGGTCGGGCCGGATCAGCTTCGCGCGCTCACGCGCGTAGTCCTTGGAGAGCAGCCACTCGGTCGGCTGTCTGTAGAACGCCGGGTCGGCGTAGTAGCGGGCGCGGTCCTCGAAGGCGAGCCGCTTGGCCTCGATCTCGTGGTGCAGCGCCTGGGCCGACTGGAAGCCCATGGCCTTGATGTCGAACTCGCCCATGATGTTCAGCATCTGCAGGGTGACCAGGCCCTGGCTGTTCGGCGGCAGGCCCCAGACGTCGAGGCCGCGGTAGTTCACCGTCTCGGGCTTGACCCATTCGGAGTGGTGGGCGGCGAGGTCGGCCTTGGTCATCCAGCCGCCGATCCGCTTGAAGTAGGCCTCGATGCGCTCGGCGATCTCGCCCTCGTAGAAGGCGCGGCCGCCGCCCTCGGCGATCAGCCGGTAGGTGTGGGCGAGGTCGGGATTGCGGAAGACCTCGCCTTCGCGCGGGGTCTTGCCGTTCGGGACCCACAGTCGGCGGAAGTTCTCGGTCTCCTCGATCTTGTTCTCGGGCTTGCCGAAGATGCGCTCCGAGTTGCCGACGTAGAAGGCGACGTTCTGGACGATCGGCGCGCCTTCGGTGGCGTGGCGGATGGCCGGCTCGAAGAGGTCCTTCCAGGGCAGCTTGCCGTAGCGCTGGTGCAGGCTCCACCAGGCGTCGACGGCGCCCGGCACGCTGACCGAGACGGCGCCGTAGGAATTGATCAGGCCCTTGGCGTTGGCGCGTTTGCGCTGTTCGGCGAGCGTCAGGCCCTTGGGGCTGCGGCCCGAGCCGTTCAGGCCCATCACCTGCCTGGCCTTGGGGTCCCAGAGCAGCACGAAGCAGTCGCCGCCGACCCCGCAAGAGATCGGCTCGCCGAAGCCCAGCACGGCGTTGGCGCAGACCGCGGCGTCCACCGCCGAGCCGCCCTTCTTCAGCGTCTCGATGGCGGCCAGCGTAGCCAGCGGATGGGCGGTCGCGGCCGCCCCGTGCACGCCCCACGCCGGCGAGCGGCTGGCCCAGGTCGCGCCGTCGATGCGGTCGCCGCCATGCACGTCGGGCCGGTCGCGGTTGGGGTTCTCCTGCCGGCTGGTGGCGAACGCGCGGCCGGCGAGCGCCGCGGCCGGAACGGCGGCCAGGAAGGTGCGGCGCTGCATGGTCGGTCCCTCGGGCGCTGGTGATCCGGGCGCAGTGTTAGCAGAGCCCGAGGCGCTGGGGACAGGGGGCCGCTAGTCCGCGCCGGTCTTCGCCCCGGCCTGCTCGGCGCGGCGGGCGCCAGCGAGGATCGAGGGCAGGGCGTAGTTGCCCTCGTGGCAGGCGTACTCGTAGACGATGCCCTTCAGGGGGGAGAACTCGTACTCGCCGCCCCACGGCCGGTCCCAGGTGTCGGGGTCGTCGACCTGGAAGCGGTAGAGGATGCGGGTGGGCGAGACGCGGGTGAACCACTCGGTCACCTTCAGGGTCTTCCACGCGCCGTAGAAATTCTGCGCCTGCGGGATGTTGGTGGTTTCGACCACCAGGGTGTCGCCGTCCCAGTGGCCGACCGAATCGCCCATCCAGGGCCGCACGCCGTCGGTGCGGTGGGGGGCGTTCATGCGTACGATCCGTGTTTCGTGGATCATCACGACGTTTATCGCCACCGCGTCCGGCGTCTGCACGATCTCGTAGTTGTTGTTGTAGAAGCCGTTCGGCAGCATCGGCGGGCCGGCGTTGCGGCCGAAGCCCATGACGCAGCGCTCGCCGAGGCCGCGGTTCTCCGGGTTGTCGAAGGAGCCCAGGCCGCCGCCGCGGCCGCGTCCGCGGCCTGACGCGCCGCCGCCGCCTTTCGGCTTGGGGACCTGCCCGTCGGGCGTGGTGATGAGCGAGGTCCGGTACTCGCCGTTGACCCGCATCAGGTGGGCGCCGGGGTCCAGCCAGAAGGCGTTGTACCCGCCGACGTCGCCGCCGGCCGCGGCGAAGTCCGGCCGGATCTGCAACAGCTTGGCCTCGGCGGCCTTGGCGTCGGTGGTCTTCTCTTTTGGGTCGGTCGGCTGGTCGGCCTGGGCCAGCGCCTGGGCGAAGGCGGCCTCGGTCGCGCGCGCCTCGGCGTCGGGCAGCACCAGCTTGTCGCTGAGCTTGAGGTTGCGGGTGGTGGGCGTGAGCGTGGCGTTCGACCAGTAGCCGGAGAGGTCCGGCTGGCCGAAGGCGTTGCGCGGCGCCTTCCAGCCCGGCGGGCGCACCGTGGGGTCGCCGGCGGGCGCCTTGACCGCCGCGGCGGTGCTGGCCGCCAGAGAGGGGGTGGCGAGGGTGAGGGCGCCCAGGGCGGTTCCGAGCGCAAGGGCGAGGGCGATTCGCATGCGTCTTACTCCAAAGCTTACGCAAAAACCTTGGGCGCAACGTATGCGTTCCCGCCGCGTGCGGGAGAGCCTCGGGCGTCGGTCAAGGACCCGAATCGGCTCAGGTGTCCGCCACGTGGACGACGGGAGGCTTGTAGTGGGCGACCAGGTCCTCGTGCTCGGCCTTGCGGACGGTGCGCGAGACGTTCAGCCGGGTGTAGATGCGGGTCGCGCCGCGCGAGGCGGCCTTGCGCTCCTGGGTGCGCGATTTCGACAGGTCGTTGGTCAGGCCTGCGACGACGACCTTGAGACTCTCGCCGTTCCCGGCCACGAACACATAGTTGCCCGCCATCGGCAGGTGCGGCGTGCCGTCGGGCCACAGGCGGAAACGGTAGGTGGCGCCGGACGCGCCGGTGAGGTCGATGAAGTTCTTTGATGTCATGCCGGGCTGGATGGGTGATTTGGCTGGGTCACTTTGGGGTGTGGACCGGATCGTGGGGCGTTGTCACCCTTGCGTCGAAAATGGGGACATCTTGTGACGCTGTCGCCGGATCGCCTGCTGGGGCCGAAGGCCGTGGTGCAGACCACCGCGACGCTGGGCCGCGTGTTCAACGTCACCTGCGAGACGTGGCGGCTGAGCGACGATCCCAAGCAGACCGAGCCGGTGCGCGAGCTGGTCGCCACCGCCCGCACGGCCTCGGAGGCCGCCGACCTCGCCCGCGACGCGGCGCTGCGCTGTCCGCGCAACGGCTTCCACAAACCCTCGGGGGCTTGGTGGGGCGCCGACGGCGAACGCTTCCACCGCTTCGTCGTGCACGCCGGCCGCCAGCGTTCGCTGGCCGGGCCGGTCGGGATGGCCGCGGTGCTCGGCCTGGGCGTCCTGACCGTGCTGCGGCTCAGCCGCCGCCGCAGCGGGCCCGAAAGCGCCGGCTGAGCTTCGGCCCACTCGCGCGTCCAGAGTGGTCGCCGCGGGCGGTGCATCTGCGCCGTGGCGCGGATGCAATCAGCCTCTCACAAGCATTCGACCTTGCAGCCCGTCCAACGCGGAGCTGTCACGTATGCGGCGACTTCTGAGCGTCTACCCGGCGAAGCGCGTATATTTGATTGATGACGGGAGTCAGCGACATATAATCAGATTTACTCAATGATGTACTTAGTGTGCGAAGAATTCGTGCGTGAGGGGAATTCCGCCTTCGGAGCCAAATGGGTGAGCCGCGGGACCCGCCGCCGCAATTTTGCAGTCACACAAGATATTGCATTTAGGTGACAAATTCCCAATCGGGCAAATCATATGCGTAACCCGCGCCGCCAATGGAACACAATTCCGTCTTGCACATTTGGCAAGTATTCGTTGACGGCCGAGCTTTCCCTCGCTAAGGCTTCCGTTACGTTAAGAAGGACCATTCCATGAAGGCTCTTCGGGCCCTCATCCCGGCCGCCGCGCTGGCCGCCGGCCTGGCGCTCTCGGCGTCGGCCGACGCCGCCACCCTGGTGACCATCGGCCTCTCGACCAACGGCTTCGGCTTTATCACGCCGGTGGGAGTCCCCGGTCCGACCAGCACCAGCGTCTTCAACCTGAACTTTGGACCCTGGGAAGTCACGGCGGACGCTCACCTGGGCTTCTTCCCGGACCTCTTGAACAGCAACACCTTCGCCGCCAACGCCTCCGGCGTCGGCACCCTGTGGCTGTACGTGACCGTGCAGGGCCTGACGGGCTTCACCCCCGGCTTCATCAGCGGCTTCACCGAGAACCTGCTGAGCTCCAACTGGTTTGTGTTGGAGGAGACCCTGCTGAGCGCCACCAACCAACTCTTCACGGGCTTCACGCTGTCGGCGGCGAGCTTCACCCAGACCGGCGGCGTCAGCGCCATCAGCCACCTGACCGCCGGCCCGGACCCCTACTCGGTCACGGAAGTGTTCCAAATCTCGGCCGGCGGGAACGCGTCCCGCCAGGGCAACGCCCAGTCGACGATCGACATCATGGCCGTGCCCGAGCCCGCCACCTGGGCGCTGATGATCGTGGGCTTCGGCGGCGTCGGAGCCATGCTCCGCGGCCGCCGGCGCACGGCCGCCGCGTTCGCCTGATCCTTCGAGATCAACGGGTCTTCCAGAGCCGCCGCTCCCGAAAGGGGGCGGCGGTTTCCGTTTGAGGCGTCAGGCGTCGCCCGCGGCGCTGCGCTGTCCCCGAAGCGGCTTCCACAAACCCTCGGGGGCTTGGTGGGGCGCCGACGGCGAACGCTTCCACCGCTTCGTCGTGCACGCCGGCCGCCAGCGTTCGCTGGCCGGGCCGGTCGGGATGGCCGCGGTGCTCGGCCTGGGCGTCCTGACCGTGCTGCGGCTCAGCCGCCGCCGCAG
>JBJMQX010000096.1:0-26161 GCA_045802455.1 Phenylobacterium sp.
CCTGCACGCCAGCCAGGAAGACATCCTGGAGATGATCACCAAGTCGGTGACCCACGCGCGCAACCTCTGCGACGACGTGGAGTGGTCGGCGCAGGACGCCACGCGGACCGAGCAGGACTTCCTGCGCCGCTGCGTGGACGCGGCGATCAAGGCCGGCGCCTCGACGATCAACCTGCCGGACACGGTCGGCTACAGCTATCCATCCGAATACGCCGACATCTTCCGCGACATCCTGGAGAACGTGGACGGCGCGGACGCCATCGTGCTCTCGACCCACTGCCACAACGACCTGGGCCTGGCGGTCGCCAATTCGCTGGCCGGCGTGCAGGGCGGCGCACGGCAGGTGGAGGTGGCGGTCAACGGCATCGGCGAGCGGGCCGGCAACGCGGCGCTGGAAGAGATCGTCATGGCGCTGAAGGTGCGCGGCGACCACCTGCCGTTCCACACCGCCGTCGAGACCCAGCACATCACGCGCGCCAGCCGCTACGTCTCGGCGATCACCGGCTTCCCGGTGCAGTACAACAAGGCGATCGTCGGCAAGAACGCCTTCGCCCATGAAAGCGGCATCCACCAGGACGGGATGCTGAAGGACCGCGGCACCTACGAGATCATGAGCCCGGAGACCGTGGGGCAGGGCGCGTCCAACCTGGTGATGGGCAAGCACGCCGGCCGCGCGGGCTTCCGCGAGAAGCTGCGCGAGCTGGGCTACGAGCTGGGCCAGAACGCGCTGAACGAGGCCTTCCAGCGGTTCAAGGATCTGGCCGACAAGAAGAAGCACGTGTTCGACGACGACATCATCGCGCTCGTCGACGACGCGCTGGCGTCCGGCGCCGACCGCATCCAGGTGAAGAGCCTGCGGGTGATCGCCGGCACCGAGGGGCCGCAGGAGGCCTTCCTGACGATCACCACCGACGGGGTGGAAACCTCGGCCAACGCCACCGGCGACGGGCCGGTGGACGCGGTGTTCAACGCGATCCGCAAGTGCGCCCCGCACGAGGCGGTGCTGCGGCTGTTCCAGGTGCATGCGGTGACCGAGGGCACCGACGCCCAGGCGCAGGTCTCGGTGCGCCTCGAGGAGGAGGGCCGCATCGCCACCGGCCAGGCCGCCGACACCGACACCCTGACGGCTTCGGCGAAGGCCTACATCAACGCGCTCAACAACCTCGCCGCGCGCAAGGAGAAGTCCAGCCCCGGCGCGATCGCGAGCGGGTTCTAGGCGGCGCCCCGCGCGAGCGGGGCGGGGGGTTTGCATCGTGCTCTGGATCGTCCTCACGGCCGCGGCCGCGCCGCTGCAGGTGGCGCGCAACGCGCTGCAGCGCGGGCTGGTCGGCGACGCCGGGCCGTGGGGCGCGACGCTGGTGCGGTTCCTGTTCGGCCTGCCGTTCTCGCTGGCGATCTTCGGGGTGGTCGCGCTGCTGACGCCGGCCGCCGCGCCGCACGCGTCCCTGGTCTACGCCGGCGCGGTGGTGCTGGGGGCTATCGCCCAGATGGCGGCGACGGCGTCGCTGCTGGTCGCGATGCACCGGGCGGGCTTCGCGGTCGCGACGGTGATGCAGCAGTCCTCGCTGCCGCTCTCGGCGCTGTTCGGCTGGGCGCTGCTGGGCGACCGGCTGCATGCGCAGGCCTGGGCCGGCATCGCCGTGACCACCGTGGGCTTGGCGATCCTCTCCTGGCCGCGCCGCGACCAACTCAAGGGCGCAGGGGTGGGCAGCCTGCTGGGCCTGGCGTCCGGCGCGGCCTTCGCCGTGGCGCTGAACGCCTACCGCCAGGCGGGCCTCGCCCTCGACCCGCACCACGCGATCTATTCGGCGACGGCGTCGGTGTGCGTGGCCCAGGCGGTGCAGACCAGCATCCTGGTCACGGCGCTGGCGATCTGGCGGCCGGCGTCGCTGCTGGCGGTCGCCCGCTCGTGGGGGCCGTCGCTGGGCGCCGGCTTCTTCGGCGCGGCGGCCTCGGCCTGCTGGTTCGGCGCGCTGGCCATGGCGCCGGCCGGCCCGGTGCGGGCGGTCGGCGTGATCGAGGCGCCGATCGCCGCGGCGGCGGGGCGACGGCTCTTCAAGGAGCGACTGAGCGCCCGGCAGCTGGCCGGCGGCGCCCTGGCCGCGGTGGGCGTGGTGGTCGCGGCGCTGGGGTGATCCTGCATCCGAACGGGCGTAGCGCGGCGACTACCCCAGGCCGGGCGGTTCGGACATAGTCCGCCGGCTTTCGGGGACCACGACATGACCGACGCGCTTTCCATCCGCGGCCTGACCAAGACGTTCGGCGGCAAGACGGCGGTGGACGACCTGACGCTCACCGTGCGCGCCGGCGAGCTCTACGCGCTGCTGGGGCCCAACGGCGCGGGCAAGACCACGACCCTGCGGATGGTGGCGGGCCTGCTGAAGCCTGACGCCGGGCAGATCAGCGTCTTCGGTCGGGACGTGCTCGCGGAGCCGGCGGAGGCCAAGCGGATCATCGCCTGGGCGCCCGACGAGCCGATGCTCTACGACCGTCTCAATCCGCTGGAATACCTGGAGTTCGTGGCCGGGCTCTGGGGCATCGATGCGAAGCCGGCGCTGGCGCGGGCCGAGGAGCTCCTGAAGTGGCTGGGCCTCTGGGAGAACCGCGCCGAGCGCTGCGAGGGCTTCTCGCGGGGCATGAAGCAGAAGACCGCGCTGGCCGGCGCCCTGATCCACGATCCACAGCTCCTGATCCTCGACGAGCCGCTGACCGGCCTCGACGCCGCCGTCGCCCGCCAGGTGAAGGACCTGCTGCAGGCGCGCGTGAAGGCGGGCGCGACGGTGATCCTGACCACCCACATCCTGGAGGTCGCCGAGCGGATGGCCGACCGGATCGGCATCATCGCCCAGGGCCGGCTGGTCGCCGACGGCACGCTGGCCGACCTGCGCGCCCGCACCGGCGAGGCGCGTGCGACGCTGGAGGACCTGTTCCTCGAGCTCACCGGCGAGGGCGACGAACTCGCGGCCGAGAAGGCGCCGGCGTGACGCTTCAGGCCGGCTCGACGCTCTGGCTGCTGCGCCACGAACTGCGGCTGACGTGGCGGGGTCTGCTGGCGCGGCGGAGCCGCGGGCGCGGGCGCTTCGCCGCCATCTGGCTGAGCCTGGCGCTGCCGCTGCTGCTGCTGGTGGTGGCGGGCCTGCCGCTGGGCTTCGCGCTGCGCCACGTGCGCGTGCCGATCGTGCCGATCGCCGGACTGATCGCCAGCGCCGTCGTGGTGATGGTGTTCACACTGATGCTGTCGCAGACCCTGGCGGCGGCCGTGGACGCGCTCTACGAGCGCGCCGACCTGGACCTCTTGTTCTCCTCGCCGCTCAAGCCCCGGCGCGTGCTGACCGTGCGCTTCCTGGGCGTGACGTTCAGCGTCTTCGCCCTCTTCGGCATCATCGTGACGCCGATCCTGCTGCCGATCGCCGCGCTTGGCCATCCGACCTGGCTGGCGGCGCTGGTGGTGCTGTTCAGCGTCGCGCTGGCGGCGAGCGGCGTGGGCCTTCTTTTGGCCGCCGGGCTCTTCCGCCTGATCGGGCCCAGGCGCACGCGCACGCTGGGCCAGGTGCTGGCGGCGCTGATCGGGGCCGCCTTCTTCCTGGCGGCGCAGGCGCGCAACATCCTGGGCGGCGCCAAGGCCGCGAGCACCTGGATGGTGCTGGCCCAGATGGTTCGCGACCCGAAGTTCCACGTGCCGCCCGGCGTCGACTGGCCGCTGCGGGCGCTGGTCGGCGAGCCCGTGCCGCTGCTGGCGGCGGTTGGGGTCGGCGGTGGCGTCTTCCTGCTCGCCAACCAGGTGCTGGGCGCCCGCTTCGCCGCGGACGCAGCGGCCGCGGCCGGCGCCGGGACGGGCGCGCGGCGCGCCAAGGCCAGGGGCCGTGTTCAGTTCGCCTCTGGGGCCTTCGCCGCCACGCTGCGCAAGGAGCTGCGCCTGCTGGCCCGCGACCCGGCGCTGATCACCCAGGTGCTGCTGCGGGTGCTCTACCTGATCCCGCTGGGCTTCGTGCTGATCCGCCAGGCGGGGCAGGGGCAGACCATCCTGCTGCCGGGCAGCGCGGCGGCGCTCGGCGTGATGGCGGGCCAGGTCACCGCCAGCCTCGCCTGGATCACCATCTCCGCCGAGGACGCGCCGGACCTCCTGAGCTGCGCGCCGGCGGCGACGGCGGTGGTTCGCCAGGCCAAGGTGGCCGCGGCGGTGGGGCCGGTTGCGGTCCTGCTGCTGCCGTTCCTGGCGCCGCTCTTGTTCCTGTCGCCCTGGGTCGCCGTGGTCGCGATGGCCGGCTGCGCCGCGCAGATGGGGATGGCCTCGCTGCTGAACGTCTGGTGGCAGCGGCCCGGCAAACGCTCGGAGTTCCGCCGCCGGCGCCAAGCGTCCTGGTTCGTGACGCTGGCCGAGATCCTGCTGGGGCTCTTGATCGCGGCCGCCACCGGCCTCGTCGCCTTCGGCACGTGGTGGGGCCTGGTCCCGGCGGTCCTCGCTCTGCTCGGCGTGCTGCTGCTCAGGCGCAGCGACGAACAGATCGCCGAGGCGCTCCGGACGGCGAGCTGACGGGTGACAGGGCGCGCCTGGCTGCTAGCCTCGATAGGCAGCCCGGGTACATAACGCACCGATGGTCACGTCCCTGCTCAACGCCGCCCTGTCGCTGCGCCGCGGCGGGGGCCCGCGCGTCGGGGCGGACCGGATCGCCCTGCTCGAAGCGCTTGGCGCGCTGGGCTCGATCCGCGCCGCGGCCGCCCAGGCCGGGCTTTCCTACAAGGGCGCGTGGGACGCCGTGCAGGCGCTGAACAACCTGTTCGACGCGCCGCTGGTCGCGACCAAGGCCGGCGGCGCCCAGGGCGGGGCCGCCGAGCTGACCCCGGCCGGCCGCGCGGTCGTCGCCGCCTTCCGCAGGGTGGAGGCGGAGCTTTCGGCGGTCGCCGAGCGGCTGGACCAGGGCGTGGCGGACGCGCCCGCCGGCGACCTCGGCCAACTCTTCTGGAGCCTCGGCATGCAGACCAGCGCCCGCAACGCGCTTCGCGGCGTGGTGAGCCGAATCACCGACGGATCGGTCAACGCCGAGGTGGGCCTGGCCGTCGCCGAGGGGCTGGAGATCACCGCCGTGGTGACCCGCGAGAGCATCGCGGCGCTCAGGCTGGAGGTCGGCCGCTCGGCCATCGCCCTGATCAAGTCGAGCTTCGTGGTCCTGGCCAAGGGCGAGGGGTTGGTGACCTCGGCGCGGAACCAGATCGCCGGCGTCGTCGCCGCCCGCCACGACGGGCCGGTCTCCAGCGAGATCGTGCTCGATATCGCCGCCGGCAAGACGCTGACCGCGACCATCACCCGCGAGAGCGCCGAGCTCATGGGCCTAGAGCCCGGCGAGCGCGTGATCGCCCTGGTCAAGGCGCCGCACGTCATTCTGGCGGTGGAGTAAGAGCCGCCACCTAGGCTTGCATTGGCCGCGCTGCGAAGATTCGCGCGCGACGCGAAAGCGCACACCGCTCTTTAAGCCTTGAATTGAAGCATGGGTCAGGGCAGGGATCGGTCAAGTTCGCCGTCATTCGTAACGACTCAGGCGCCGGGGCTGGCGTAGTAGGGGTGTCGTTCACGAATGTACGGCGGTACGCCCCCTGTTCCGCCCCCAGTCCCAGGGCCCTCCATGATCTCATCGCTCTTCGGCGCCATTTCGAACGACATCGCCATCGATCTCGGCACGGCCAACACCCTGATCTACATGAAGGGCAAGGGCATCGTGCTGAACGAACCCTCGGTTGTGGCGCTGCGCAACGTCGGGGGGCGCAAGGTCGTCCACGCCGTGGGAATCGAGGCCAAGCAGATGCTGGGCCGCACGCCGGGCCACATGGAAGCCATCCGCCCGATGCGCGACGGGGTCATCGCCGACTTCGAAGTCGCCGAGGAGATGATCAAGTACTTCATCCGCAAGGTTCACAACCGCAAGGGCTTCGTGAACCCGAAGGTGATCGTCTGCGTGCCGTCGGGCGCGACCGCGGTGGAGCGCCGCGCCATCAACGACAGCTGCCTGAATGCGGGTGGGCGGCGGGTCGGCCTCATCGACGAGCCGATGGCCGCGGCGATCGGCGCCGGCCTGCCGATCCACGAGCCCACCGGCTCGATGGTGGTGGACATCGGCGGCGGCACCACCGAGGTGGCCGTGCTGTCGCTCTCCGGCATCGTCTATTCGCGCTCGCTCCGGGTCGGCGGCGACAAGATGGACGAGGCGATCATCAGCTACATGCGCCGCAACCATAACCTCTTGATCGGCGAGACCACCGCCGAGCGGATCAAGAAGGAGATCGGCACCGCCCGGGCCCCGGCCGACGGCGAGGGCCTCTCCATCGAGGTCAAGGGCCGCGACCTGATGCAGGGCGTGCCGCGCGAAGTGCGGATCAGCGAGAAGCAGGCTTCTGACGCGCTGTCGGAACCGGTCGGCCAGATCGTCGACGCGGTGAAGATGGCGCTGGAAGCGACCCCGCCGGAGCTCGCCTCCGACATCGCCGACAAGGGGATCATGCTGACCGGCGGCGGCGCGCTGCTGCGCGGCCTGGACGCCGAAATCCGCGACCACACCGGCCTGCCGGTGACGGTCGCCGACGACCCGCTGTCATGTGTCGCACTCGGGTGCGGCAAGGTGCTCGAACACCCGAAATGGATGAAGGGTGTACTGGAATCCACGCTAGCCTAGGCCACTCCCGAATCACTCAGTCGAGGGGGCGGCGGGGGTGTCGCTGGAACGAGGCATCGCGTGTCCTTAAGGGACAATCCGCTCGGTGAACTGAAGGTGCCGCTGACCTGGTTCGCGGCCGTGAGCCTGGTCGTGGCCATCGTCATCGCGACCGCCGTGCTGCTGTCGGATCGCCGCGAGACGTTCAAGGCGGAGGCCTATGGCGCGACCCGCAAGGCCAGCGACACGGTGCTGGCGCCGGTCGGCGACGCGCTGGCCGCGCCCGGCCGCTGGATCGGCGCCGGCGTCGACACGGTCCGCGACTACTTCTTCGCCGCCTCCGAGAACCGCTCGCTGAAGACGCAGCTCAAGGAGATGCGGCAGTGGCGCGACGTCGCCATCGCCCTCAGGGACGAGAACGAGCGCTACCGCACTATCCTGGGCCTGAAGACCGACCCGCCGATCCCGATGGTCGCCGCGCGGATCGTCACCGACAGCCACGGCCCCTTCGCCGACACCCGCCTGGCCAACGCAGGCCGCGAGAAGGGCGTCAAGCCCGGCAATCCGGTGATGAGCGAGAACGGCCTCGTGGGCCGGGTGATCGGGGTGACCGACGGGGCGAGCCGGGTGCTGCTGCTCACCGACATCGCCTCGCGCACGCCGGTGATGATCGACCGTACCAACGCCCGCGCCATCCTGACCGGCGACGGCGGGCCCAACCCGCGGCTCGACTACCTGCGCGGGCGCGACCCGATCCGCGAGGGCGACCGGGTGCTGACCTCGGGGGACGGCGGCGTGGTGCCGCGCGGCCTGCCGGTGGGCACCGCGGTGCGCGGCCTGGACGGCCGCTGGCGGGTGGTGCTGGCCTCCGACCGCGCGCCGATCGATTTCGTCCGCATCCTGCTCTTCGAGGACTTCACCCAGGTGGTGAACCAGAAGGAGCTCTCCCAAAGCCCGCCGCCGCCGCCCACCCCCGGCGACCGCACGACCGCTCCCCTCCCGCCGAGCCCGGCACCGGCGGCCAAGACCGCTGACGCGGCGACGCCGGCCGCCGCGAAGGTTGGAGACGTCAAGCCCGCCGAGGCCAAGCCGGCCGCGTCCGGCCCCAAGCCCGCCACCGATGCTGCGAAGGCTTCCCCAGCGAAGCCGAAGGACGGTGCGACGGCGACCGCGAAGCCCAGCGCGGATGGCAAGACCCCCGCGAAGCCAGCGGACGGCGCGAAGTCGAAAGACGGCGCGTCTCCCGCGGCCAAACCAGCCGATGGCAAGAGCGCCGCGGCGAAGCCGTCCGCCGCGAAGACCGCCACCGATGCGGCAAAGCCCGCGGCCGCCAAGCCGAAGCCGAGGCCTGCGGCGCCCCAGGAGGCGCCGCTATGAGCCTGGCGCGTCAATCTCCTCTCCCCCCGCGAAGCGGAGAGGGAGAGGGTAGGGAGAGGGCGGCGCCGAGTGGGCGGGCGCTAATCTGCGCCTCGCGGATTCCCGCACTCGCCGCCACACGCGTCAAGAATCGTAAGGCAGACGCCATCGCGGTTCGTCAGGACGTCGGAGTTCCAGAAGCGCAGCACGCGAAAGCCCGCTCGCGCCAAGTATGCCGTGCGCCGTTCGTCATACGCGATCCGATCTGCGTGTTGACCCCCATCGACCTCGACCGCAAGCAACGCTTCGCGACACAGGAAATCCACGAAGTAGGGTCCCCAAGGAACCTGCCGTTTCCACTTCCATCCGCCCAGGCGGCGCGCCCGCAGAGCATTCCACAGCCGCGCCTCAGCTTCTGTGTCGTCGCGCCGAAATTCGCGAGCCCGGCTAACCGCGGCGGCGCGTTTGACTGTGCGAACCGTTCCCATGAGACCGACGTGAACATTTGTGGAACATCTTTGCAAGCGTTGAGCCAGGCGCCGCCCTCTCCCTACCCTCTCCCTCTCTCGCTGCGCTCGGGGGAGAGGAGCCTATGAGCGCCGCGCGGCCGCTGGAGCCGTGGCGGTGGCTTGGGCTGCCGCTGGTCTATGCGCTGGCGGCGACCATCCTGTTCGGCATCCCGCTGCACGTGCTGCAATGGCAGCTGCCGCAGCCGGTCTTCCCAATGGCGCTGGCCTTCGCCTGGGCGGTGATCCGGCCCTCGGTGCTGGCGCCGCTGGCGCTCCTGGTCTGCGGCCTTCTGCTCGACATCTACTGGAGCGGGCCGCTGGGGTTCTGGGCGCTGTGCCTGCTGATCGCCTACGGCTCGGCCTTCGCCGGGCGCAGCATGATGGCCGGCCAGAACCAGATCATCCTGGCGGTCTGGTACGCCCTGGTCACCGCCACCGCCTTCGTGGCCGGCTACCTGTTCGTGATGCTCGACGCCAAGTCCTCGCCGGGGATCGTGCCGCTGGCTTGGCAATTCGTCGCCACAATCGTGCTCTATCCCTTCGCCCAGCGGCTCATCGACCGGTTCGAAGACGCCGACGTGCGGTTCCGTTAGGGGGAAGGCGGCATTGGCTGAGCCGTCAATCTTCTTCGCCGAGGTCAACGAGCGGCAGGGCGTGTTCCACCGCCGGGCCTTCCTGCTGGGCGGGTTCGCGGGCGTGGGCCTGGTGGCGCTGGGCGGCCGGCTCGCGCACCTGCAGCTGATCGAGACCCAGCGCTACGAGAAGCTTTCCGCCTCCAACCAGTTCAACTTCAAGCTCATGCCGCCGCCGCGCGGGCTGATCGTCGACCGCAACGGCGTGGTGCTGGCCTCCAACCGCCCGAACTTCCGGCTGATGGTGGCCAAGGACAAGGGCATCGATCCGAAGGCGACGCTGAAGACGCTGGCCCAGTACGTGCCGCTGGACGATTCCCGCCAGGCGCGCTTGCTCAGGGACATCTCCAACGCGCCGCGCCGCTCGCCGGTGCAGGTGATGGAGGACATGAGCTGGGAGCAGTTCAGCGCGATCAATATCCGCGCGCCCGAGCTGCCCGGGGTCACCGCCGACATGGGCGAGGTGCGGGTCTATCCCTACGGCGGCGCGTTCGCCCACGTGATCGGCTATGTGGCCAAGGTCAACAAGAGCGACATCACGGCCACGGGGCCGAACGCCGACCCGATCCTGCTCAACCCCGGCTTCCGCATCGGCCGCCAGGGCGTCGAGCAGGCCTTCGACCTGGACCTGCGCGGCAAGCCGGGGGCCCAGAAGGTCGAGGTCGACGCCAACGGGCACGAGGTCTCCGCCGACCCGGCCGGCGACATCAAGGCGATCCCGGGCAAGGAGATCGTGCTCACCCTGGACGCCGATATCCAGACGCGGGCGATGGAGATCTTCGGCGCCGAGAGCGGCGCGGCGGTGATGATGGACTGCCGCAACGGCGACATCCTGTGCATGTTCTCCGGGCCGAGCTTCGACGCGAACCGCTTCGTCCGCGGCCTCACGGGCGCGGAGTACCGCTCGCTGGCGACCTACGACCACAAGCCTCTCTTCAACAAGGCGCTGACCGCGACCTACCCGCCCGGCTCGACGTTCAAGACGATGGTCGCCCTTGCGGCGCTCGAGAACGGCTACGATCCCAAGACCGTCCACGTCTGCGGCAAGGTGTGGTTCTGGGGCGGGCGGCCCTGGCACTGCGACCAGGCGCACGGGGCGCAGACCCTGCACTCTGCGATCGCCACGTCGTGCGACATCTATTTCTACCAATGCGCGCTGGCGGTCGGTCCCGACAAGATCGCCAAGGTCGCGCACGAGTTCGGGCTCGGCCAGATCTTCGACATCGGCATTCCGGGGCAGAAGAAGGGACTTGTGCCCGACACCGCGTACAAGCGCAGGACCTTCCCCAAGGACCCGGTCTGGCACCCCGGCGAGACGCCCAGCATGGGCATCGGCCAGGGCTACACCCACCTGAACCCGCTGCAGCTCTGCGTACAGGCCGCGCGGCTCGCCAACGGCCGCAAGGCGCTGCACCCGCGTCTGATCAAGTCCATCGGCGGCGTCGAGCGGCCGTCCGGCGCGAGCTTCGGAGACCTGCCGTTCAGGCCCGAAAACATCGACTTCGTCCGCTATGGCATGGGGTCGGTCACGGGCGCCAACGGCGAGCACATTTCGGGCGCGACCGGCGCCGGTCAGGCCGACCTGGGCCTGGGACCGTTCAAGATGGCCGGCAAGACCGGCACGGCCCAGTCGAGAGGCTATGCCGGGGGGACCGGCGTGCATGGCGCGCATGGCGCCTGGGAGCTTCGCGACCACGCCTGGTTCATCTGCTTCGCCCCGTACGACAATCCGCGCTACGCGATGAGCGTCCTGGTCGAGCACGGCGGGTTCGGAGGCACAGCCTCCGCGCCTCGGGCGCGTGAGCTCATGCGGGTGGCCCTGCTGAAGGACCCGGAGCTTCGCGCTCAGATCGAAAAGCCGCTGCCGCTGCCCGAGGCGCCGCAGGTGCAGACCGATCCCGATGTCGTCGATCCGCCCACACCGGCGGCCGCGGCGGTGCAGAACGCGGCCCAGCCCACATGACCGTCTCCGCCCTTACCCGACCCGGCGAACGCGACCGGCTGATCGTCAAGTTCGGCGAGATCGACTGGATCTTCTGCCTGGCGATCACCCTGATCGCCGGGGCCGGCGCGGTGATGCTGTTCTCGATCGCCGGCTCCTCGTGGATGCCGTGGGCGGCCCCGCACATGGCGCGCTATGCGCTGTTCTTCGCAATCATGATCGTGCTCAGCCTGATCGACCTTCGGGTCTGGTTCGCGCTGGCCTATCCGATCTACGGCGTTGGCTTCCTGCTGCTGATCGCCGTCGACCTCGTCGGCCACCATGCGCTGGGCGCCCAGCGCTGGCTGCAGGCCGGGCCGATCACCATCCAGCCGTCGGAGATCATGAAGGTCGGCGTCGTCCTCGCGCTCGCCCGCTTCTACCACGGCCTCTCCGGCAAGAGCGCCCAGCTCTCGTGGTGGCTGCTGGTGCCGGCGGTCCTGATCCTGGCCCCGGTGGGCCTGGTGGCCAAGGAGCCGGACCTCGGCACGGCGATCCTGATCCTGCTCACCGGCGCGCTGGTGGTGGTGCTCGCCGGGCTCTCGTGGAAGGTGATCGCGGCGGGCGTGCTGGGGGCGGTGGCGCTGGTCCCGCCGGTGATCATGTTCGGGCTGCACGGCTACCAGAAGCAGCGCTTGACCACCTTCCTCGACCCGGAAAACGATCCCTCCGGCTCCGGCTACCACATCCTGCAGTCGAAGATCGCGCTGGGGTCGGGCGGCCTGCTGGGCAAGGGCTACGGCCTGGGCTCGCAGAGCCAGCTCAACTTCCTGCCAGAGAAGCAGACCGACTTCATCTTCTCCACCCTGGCCGAGGAGTTCGGCTTCGTGGGCTGCGCCTCGGTGCTGGTGCTCTATGCGGCGGTGATCTTCATGGCGCTCAGGACCGCCTACCTCAGCCACAGCCACTTCGGCCGGCTGGCGGCGGCGGGTGTGACCATCACCTTCGCCCTCTACGTGCTGATCAACGGCTCAATGGTCATGGGCCTGGCGCCGGTCGTGGGCGTGCCGATGCCGCTGCTCTCCTACGGCGGCACGGTGATGCTGACGGTGATGGTCGGCTTCGGCCTGGTGATGGCCGTACGCGTGCACCGCTATGCGGAAATCACCAGCGGCAAGGGCACCCTGCTCTAGGACCGGCAGGGGCGGCGCGCGATCTCGTCCAGCAACGCCTCGATGCGGGCCAGCACGTTGCGACGGGCGGCCGGGTAGTCGCCGAACGACGGCGTGTCCGACCAGTCCCGCGCGCCGGGAAGACCGGCCGGCTGCGGCGGCTCGAAACTGACCACGACGTCGGCCTGCGCCAGGTCCCGCGGCTCGAGCCTGCGGACCTGTTCGGCGCGCGGATCGACACCATCGGCCCTGGCGGACGCCAGGAAGGCGGTGGTGGCGTGGTCGGCCGGCGTCAGGCCGCGGGCCGAGACGCTGACCGCCAGCCCACGTTCGCGCGCCCGGCGGCGGAGCAGCTCGCGCGCGAACGGGCTTTTCACCGTCCCGAACTGGCAGACGAACAGCACGCGCGCCGGCGGGCAGGCGGCGATCGCCGGCGCCGCGGCGAACGCGCCGAGCGCACCCAGCACGTGCCGACGATCCAAGATGTGTGTGGTTGGAACCCGTCCCATGACCTGCTCCCAACGGAAGCCAGACGGTGGTTGGGCGAGGCGCCTGACCGGGACACCGCGTCATCCCGTGCGGGGATTTAGCGGCTCGCCCCGGCCAGGCGCAACAGCTCGGAAGGCTACTTGGCCTTTTCGAGGGTCCCGCGGATCTCGCCGCCGGGGTTCGCCGCGGTGTGGACGTTGAAGTACCACTTGCCGGCGTTGAGGTCGGCGATCTGGGCGTCGGTCAGGGTGGCCGTGCCCTTGATCGGGCTCGGGCTCACGGTCGCAGGCACAACCGGCGGGCCGTTGCCGCCCGGCGCGGCGGCCGCGTGGAAGTGGGCCGCCACCGGCGGGCCGGTCAGGTCCTTGTAGCTCGCCGTATAGGTGAAGGTCTTGCCGTCCAGCATGGCGGTGACCTCGCCGGACCCCTTCACGCCGGCCGCGCCGGCCAGCTTGGCGGAATAGTGGGCCATCTGCGCGGAGGCGGCGCTGGCGGCCAGCAGGCCCGCGGCCGCAACCGCGACGAACAGCGAATGACGCATGGAATATCTCCCCGTGGAAACGGGCTCCAGGACCCGATTGGCGACAGGATTGCGCCCGGGCGCGGCCTTGCGCAACCCAGAGCTAGACGCTCAGAGCCTGATCCGTGGCGCGCACCAGGGCGTCGACGATGCCGGGCTCGGTGGAGGCGTGGCCGGCGTCCCAGACCACCTCGAAGCGGGCGCCGGGCCAGGCGGCCTTCAGCTTCCAGGCGGCCTCCATCGGGGTCACCACGTCGAAGCGCCCCTGCACGACCCAGCCCGGAATGGCCTTCAGCGCCGCCGCGTTCTTCAGGATCCATCCCTCCTCGGGGAAGAAGCCGCCGTTGGCGAAGAAGTGGCACTCGATGCGGGCGAAGGCGATGGCGAAGTCGATCTCGTTGAACTTCGAGGGTCGCGCCTCGGGCCCGCGGATCGAGATCGTGTCGCCTTCCCACTGGCTCCAGGCGGCCGCCGCCTCGGCCTGGACGCGGCGGTCGGGGTGGGTGAGGCGCTTGTGGTAGGCGCCGATCATGTCGGTGCGCTCGGCCTCGGGGATCGGCGCGCAGAACCTGGCCCAGGCGTCGGGGAACAGCATCGAGGCGCCGTCCTGGTAGAACCAGGCGAGCTCGCGCGGGGTCAGCAGGAACACGCCGCGCAGCACCAGACTCTCGACGCGCTCGGGATGGGTGATCGCGTAGGCCAGCGCCAGGGTCGAGCCCCAGGAGCCGCCGAACACACACCATTTCTCGACGCCCAGGTGCTCGCGCAGCCGCTCGATGTCGGCGATCAGGGTCCAGGTGGTGTTGTCCTCCAGGCTGGCGTTCGGCCGGCTCTTGCCGCAGCCGCGCTGGTCGAAGAGGGCCATCCGCCACTTCGCCGGATCGAAGAACCGCCGCATGGTCGGGTTGATCGCCCCGCCGGGGCCGCCGTGCAGGATCACGCAGGGCCTGCCGTCTGGGGCGCCGCATTCCTCGTAGTAGATCTCGTGAGCGCCGTCCGCCGGGAGCCAGCCGGAGGCGAACGGCTCGTTGTCCGGATAGAGGCCACGCCGGTGGGTCGAGGCCGAGACGCCGGGCGCGGGCGTGGTGCGTTCCATGCGCTCTTCTACTGCGGGAAGCGCGAATCCTAAGTGGGAAATCGTCTGGCCAGCCAGTCGAGGATCAGCCGGTTGACCTCGTCGGGTTTCTCCTGCTGCGTCCAGTGCCCCGAGCCCGCGACCATGTGCATCTCGAGATCGCCGATCAGGCCGGGCATCCCCTCGGCCATGGCGGGCGACAAGACCGGGTCCAGCTCGGCGGTGATCATCAGGCAGGGCAGGCCATCGATGCGGCCCGGCTGGCCTTCGGAGCGCTCCCAGTTGCGGGTGAAGTTGCGGTACCAGTTGATCCCGCCGGTGAAGCCGGTCGCCTGGAAGGTCTCGACGAAGGCGGCAAGCTCGTCGGCGCTCAGCAGCTGGCCGTGCCGGTCGCTGGGGTCCCAGGCGTCGAGCAGCGCCTTGAACGCGAAGTTGGACTCGCCCTCGGTCGGCTCCCGCGGCCGGGCCAGCGCATCGGCCTTGCGCATGAAAAAGCGCATGGTCTTCTCGACGTCGCGGGCGAGCGTCGCGTCCGCGTCGCCCGGCGTCTGGAACCAGACGATGTACATGTCGGGCCCGAAGCGGAAGCGCATGGCCGCGATCGGATCGACCGGGCTGCGCGGCATGAAGGGCGTGTTGAGCCCGATGACCCCGGCCACGCGGCTTGGGTGCATCAGCGGCATCTGCCACACGACGATGCCGCCCCAGTCGTGGCCGCAGAAGATCGCCTTCTCGACGCCCAGGTGGTCCAGCAGGCCAACCATGTCGCCGGTCAGGTGCTCCATGTCGTAGTCGGTGACCGGCTCGGGGCGGGACGAGAGGCCATAGCCGCGCTGGTCCGGCGCGATCACCCAGCGGCCGGCTTCGCCCAGCGCCTTCAGCTGATGGCGCCACGAGAACGCCAGCTCCGGGAAGCCGTGGCAGAGGATGATCGGAACGCCCTGGCGCGGCCCGGCTTCGTAGTAGGCGAGCTCGATCCCGTTGACGTCCGCCCGCTTCACCGGGGGCATCTGGCGTTGCATCGCAGGGCTCTGGGCTGGGCTTTGGGCGGTCATCGGCGTCTCCCGTTCGCGCCAGCTTTGCCGCAGTTACGCCGGGGGAGCAAAGGGGCCAGGAAAGTCGGAACGCGACGGCGGAGAAGCCGCTAAGAAGCCGGGATGAGCGAGCGCCTCGAGACGGAACGGACGCCCTGGGGCCTGGTGATCCTGCTGGGCGCGCTGACCGCCATGGGGCCGGTCGCCATCGACATGTACCTGCCGAGCCTGCCGGCCATCGCGGCGTCGCTGCAGGCCGCGTCCGGCGAGGCCCAGGCGACCGTCTCGGCCTTCCTGGCCGGCATGGCGATCGGCCAGTTCTTCTATGGCCCGGCGTCGGACCGGCTGGGGCGGCGGCCGCCCATCCTGCTGGGGACGGTGATCTTCACCGCCGCCTCGGTCGGCTGCGCGCTGGCGACGACCCCGGCCCTCTTGATCGGCGGGCGCTTCGTCCAGGCCCTGGGCGCCTGCGCCGGCGGGGTGGTCGCCCGCGCGGTGATCCGCGACCGGTTCAGCCACATCGAGACCGCGCGCATGCTCAGCCTGATGATGCTGATCATGGGCCTGGCGCCGATCCTGGCCCCGCTGCTGGGCGGCGCGCTGCTCGGGTTCGGCGGCTGGCGGCTGAACTTCTGGTTCATGGCGGCCTTCGGGATCGCGGTCGGCCTCGCCGGCTTCTTCCGCCTCAAGGAGAGCCGCTCGGAGGAGACCACCGCCCACGCCCGCACCGAGAGCCCGCTCGCCGCCTACCTGGCGCTCGCGCGAGAGCCCCGGCTGGTCGGCTACGCCATGGCCGGCGCGCTGAACGGGGCGACGCTCTTCACCTACATCGCCTCGTCGCCGGAACTGTTGATCCGCATCTATGGGATCACCCCGCAGGCGTTCGGCTGGGTGTTCGGGTTGAATGCGGTCGGCGTCATCGGCGGCAACCAGGTGAACCGCTACCTGCTCAGGCGGCGCACGCCCGACCAAGTGCTGGCGCGGTCCAGCGTTATCGCGACGGGGTTCGCCGTGCTCCTGCTGGCGGCGGCGGTGAGCGGGGTGGGCGGACGCTACAGCGTGCTGCCGCTGCTCTTCGCGCTGCTGGCCAGCTACGGCTTCATCCAGGGCAACACCATGGCCGGCGCGCTGAACGTCGACCCCCGGCGGGCCGGCGCGATCTCGGCGCTGATGGGCGGCATCTCGTTCGGCGCGGGCGCGCTGGCCTCGGCCGCCGCCGGGGCGCTGCACGACGGCACGCCCAGGCCGATGGCGCTGGTGATGTTCGCAGCCCTCCTGGGCTCGGCGCTCTTCCTGCACCTGCTGGCGCTACCGAAGAAGGAAGCTGCCGCGGCCTAGACCGGGTCTACCCCGCGGGCGGCCCAGGCCAGCACGGCCCAGCCGGCGAGGAAGCTCAGGCCGCCGATTGGCGTCACCGCGCCCACCCAGCGGGGCGCGCCGAGGGCCAGGGCGTAGACCGAGCCGGAGAACAGCGCCACGCCCGAGAGGAAGAAGGCCGGGGCGAACCGCGCCCGCCTCGCGCCGACCTGCATGAAGGTGGCGCAGGCGAAGGTCGCCATGGTGTGCATGAAGCCGTACATGGCGCCGGTGCGCAGCAGCTCCTGGGCCCGCGGGTCGGTGACGCCGTGGGCGGCGAAGGCGCCGACCGCGACGGCCACGAAGCCGCCGACCGCGCCCAGGGTCATCCAGTTCCGGCGACTCCAGACGCCGCTCACCCCCAGACCTGCGGCCGGCGGTCCTTCCAGGGCGCTTCCTTCTCAAGCTGACCGGCCAGGCGGAACAGGGTCGCCTCGTCGGCGTAGCGGCCCGAGAACATCATGCCGATCGGCAGGCCGTTCGCGTCGACCTCGATCGGCAGCGACATCGAGGGCTGGCCGGAGAAGTTGAACGGCGGGGTGAAGGGGAAGGTGCGGCCCTGGCGGCGGTTCACCTCGCGCGGCTCCAGCTTGACCGGGTCGATGAAGCCGATCTCCGGAACCGGCGTGCCCAGCACCGGGGTCAGGTAGACGTCGACGTCCTCGAAGAAGGCCAGCACGTGGCGGTTCAGCATGCGGGTTTCCTGCAGCGAGCGCATGACGTCGGCGCCGGTCTGCCGCCGGCCGGCTTTCAGCGAGGCCCAGGTCAGCGGCTCCAGCTCGTCCTCTTCCGGTTCGCGGCCGACGGTCTCGATCAGGCGCGCCATGCCCGCCGCGAAGTTGGCCGCCGCCGCCGGCCCGCGCGAAGCGAAGAGCGCGCGGTAGTCGATGCCCATGCCCTTTTCCACCACCTCGTGGCCGAGGCCCTTCAGCAGGGCCGCGGTGCGTCCCAGCGCGGCCTGGATCTCCGGCTCGATCGGCCGGCCTGACGGGGTCTCCGAGGACCAGGCGATGCGCAGTTTGCCGGGGCTCGCCGCCACCTCCTCGAGGTAGGGCCGATCCTTGGGCGGGGCAGGGTAGGGAGAGTTCGGCTCGGCATAGCCGGTGGCGTCCAGCATGGCGGCCGAGTCGCGCACCGTGCGGCTGACCACGTGGTCGACCACGTTGCCGAAGGCGTAGTCGTAGCCGTCCGGCAGGTTCGGGTTGCGGTCGCGGGTGACCTTCAGGCCCACCAGGCCGCAGCAGGCGGCCGGGATGCGGATCGAGCCCAGTCCGTCGGAGGCGTGGGCCAGCGGCACCATGCCCGACGCGACCGCGCTCGCCGCGCCGCCAGACGAGCCGCCGGCGATGTGCTTCGGGTTCCAGGGGTTGCGGCAGGGGCCGAGCGCGGCGCTCTCGGTCGTGCCGGTGATGCCGTACTCCGGCGTGTTCGACTTGCCGACCGGGATCACGCCGGCCTCGCGATAGCGCCGGGTGAGGCCGCAGTCCTCGTCGTCCACCACCCCGCGGGCGAACTTCGAGCCGGAGCTGCGCGGCCAGCCGGCCACCGGCATGCCCAGGTCCTTGATCAGGAACGGCACGCCCTTGAACGCGCCATCCGGGAGGGCTGCGAGGGCGCGGCGGCGCGCGTCGTCGTAGCCCTTGTAGACCACCGCGTTGAGGGTCGGATTGTGCCGCTCGATCCGCTCGATGGCGGCCTCGACCAGCTCAGCGGGCGTCACCGCGCGCCTGGCGACCAGCTCGGCCAGGCCCAGGCCGTCGTAGTCGGAATAGTCCGGCATTTCCATGGGATTGTCCCTTAGAGCTTAGCGGGTTCCGCCGGCGGCGAGGAACGCCAGCTTCTCGACCGGGGGAAGGCCCGGCGCCTGCTGCTTCAGCGCGCCGAACGCGCCCTCGGCGGCGGCCAGGGCGTTCTCGATGTCGGCCTCGGTCATGGCCGCGCACAGGAACATGTTGTGCCAGGGGTGCACGTAGACGCCGCGCGCCAGCATCTCCGAGGAGAAGCAGAAGCCTTTCCGCAGGTCCGGGTCGTCGTCGAACAGGAAGAGCGGCATGGTCACCGGACCCGTCTGGCGCAGGGAGAAGCCCGCCGCCTTGGCGCGCTCGGCCAGGCCGCCGCGCAGGCGCTCGCCGAGCGCGGTGATGCGCTCGAGGTAGTCGGTGTCGCGCACCAGGCTGAGCGTCTCCAACGCGGCGGCCATCGGCGCGGCCTGGTACCAGAAGGAGCCGGTGACGAAGATCGCCGAGGCCGCCTTCTTGGCCTTGTCCGAGCCCAGCAGGACGGAGAGCGGATGGCCGTTCGCCAGGCACTTGCCCCAGGTCGAGAGGTCGGGCTGCACGCCGACCTTGGTCCAGGAGCAGTCGCGGGCGATCCGCAGGCCGGCGCGCACGTCGTCGATGATCAGCAGCGCGCCGGTCGCATCGCAGAGCTCGCGGGCCCGGCGTGCATAGGCGGGGTCCGGCAGGGCTTGGTCGATGAAGGCGTCGTGCTTGAAGGGCGCGGCGAAGATGCAGGCCAAGTCGTCCCCGGCTTGCGCGACAGCGGCCTCCAGGCTGGCGACATCGTTGTAGTCGCAGATGATCTGATAGGCCCGGTCGGTCTCCACGGTTCCGGTCGGCCGCGGCACGCACCAGGGCGCGGCGCCATGGTAGGCGCCCTTGGCCCGGATCACCGTCTTGCGCCGGGTGTGCGCGCGGGCGGTGGTCAGCGCCATGGTGGTGGCGTCCGTGCCGTTCTTGCAGAACATCGCCCAGTCGGCGTGGCTGACCATGGCGACGAACGCCTCGGCCAGCTCGACCATCAGCGCGGTCGGCCCGGTCATGGTGTCGCCCAGGCCCAGCTGGCGCACGAAGGCCGCGTCGATCTGCGGGTTCGCGTAGCCGAACAGGTTCGGCCCATAGGCGCACATCATGTCGAGGTAGCGGTTGCCGTCGACGTCCCAGATGTGGGCGCCTTCGCCGCGCGCGAAATACTGCGGATAGTCGTCGGGCAGCAGCGCCGTCGACTGGTGGCCGTACATGCCGCCGGGGATCACCGCCGCCGCGCGTTCGCGCAGCTCGCGATCGCGGCTGTTGGCGCCTCGCCGGCCATTCGACATGGGATCCTCCCTGAACGCTGATCAGACATTACGCGCGCCTGAGCCGGCGTCCACCGCGCGGCGCCCAGGCCGGGTTGCGGGTTCCAGGCGTTGCGAGCACGATCATCGCGCGGCAGGAGGCGCGCATGGGCCGGCAGTTGAGCTTGACGGTGGCGCTCGCCGCGATGATCGGCGTCGCCGCGCCGGCCAGTCTCGCGCGGCCGCCGCACGCGTCGCATGTTGCGCGCAACGCCTACGGCCAACCCGACCTCGAAGGCCTCTGGGCCAATGGGTCCCTGACCAAGCTACAGCGGCGCGCGGGCGCGCCGCTCACCTTCGCCACCCGCGCCGAGGAAGACGCCTACGAGGCGGCCGCGGCCAAGCGGTGGGCGGCGCAGGGCGCCGAAGGCGTGGGTCAGGGCGCGTCGGAATGGCTGCCGACCTATCGGATGGCCCGCATCGACGGCAAGTTGCGCACGTCGTTTATCGTGGACCCGCCGGACGGGCGGGTGCCCTACCGTCCTGAGGCCCTGAAGCACTACCAGCAGGTGGATGACGGCGAGAACTTCGACGGGCCGGAGACCCGCGATCCGACCGAACGCTGCCTCACCGCCGGCAGCGGCTCGGCCGGGCCGCCGATCCTCACTTCGCCCGCCGCAGGCTTCAAGCAGATCGTCCAAACACGGAACGAGGTCGCGATCCTTTCGGAATTGAACCACGACGTGCGCATCGTGCGCCTCGGGAGCAAGCACCTGCCGGCCAGCGTGCGGCCCTGGATGGGCGATTCCATCGGCTGGTGGGACGGCGCGACCCTGGTGGTGGAGACCACCAATTTCCACCCGCAGGAAGGCTACCGGCTGTGGTTCATGATGTCGCCGCAGGCGCGGGTGACGGAACGCTTCACCCGCGTGTCGAAGACCGAGCTGCGCTACAGTTTCGAGGTCGACGATCCGGCGAGCTACACGCAGGCCTGGCGCGCGGAGATGCCGT
Source organism: Phenylobacterium sp. (assembly GCA_045802455.1). Taxonomy (GTDB): domain Bacteria; phylum Pseudomonadota; class Alphaproteobacteria; order Caulobacterales; family Caulobacteraceae; genus Phenylobacterium. The sequence goes on from JBJMQX010000096.1 coordinate 20,775, forward strand.
TCCTGGCCGACAAGGGGCCGATCTACGAATACGCGTGCCACGAGGGCAACTACGGCCTGCCCAACATCCTGGCCGGCGCCCGGCGCGAGGAAGAGGTGGCGCGGGCCAAGGCCCAGGCCGCGACCGCAGCACGCTAGCTGACGGGTAGTCCCGGCTCGCTACTTGGAACAGCCGCCCACCGGGACGGCGCGGATCCTGGCGTCGAGGCCGAGCGTGCTGTTGCTCTCGTCGTTGGCGTGCGCCGCGACCGGGGCGAAGCGCTCGAACTGGTCCTTGATCTGGAACACGAAGCCGCTCTGCCGCGCCTTGTACTGTTCGCCCAGATGGATCAGTCCGGAGAGGTAGGCGATGGCGAGCTGGTTGTTCTTGTAGGCGACGTTGTAAGCGGGCTGGAAGACGTCCTTCAGGAAGGCGATCTCGTCCTCGATCCTGCAGAAGCTGGCCGGGATGTTCACCGGCGGGACGGCGGCCAGCGGCGGTGGCGGCGGCAGCACGTTTTCACCCAGGCTGGCGATCTCGAAGCTGGCGACCGGAGAGGGCCCGGACGCCAGGCGCGACTCGGCCCTGGCGACCGGAGCCGCCGGCGGCGGCGGCGGGGAGGCGGTCGCGACCACGATGGGCGCAGCGGGGGCGGGCGCCGGCGGCGGGGTGGCCGCCGGGGCGTTGAGCGGAGCCGAGCGATAGGTCGCGCCGGCGGGCTGGCCGGGGACTTCGGGAGGCGGCGTGGCGGCTGCGACCTGGACCGGTGGCGCGGGCGCGGGGGGCGGCGGCGGCGGAGCGGAATAGGCGGCCGCGACCTGGCTGCCGCCGGGGTTGAAGATGAAATCCTCGGCGAGGTCGCCGAAGCGCTGCGGCGCCTGGCGGTTGTCGGTCGCCAGCCGCACCTGCTTCAGGGTGATCTGGTAGATCCTGCCCAGCGACGCGCCGGGCGTCGACAGCGCCGTAAGCAGGGCGTCGGCGAAGACGCTGTTCTTGCGGGTCTCCGACTGGGTCGCGACAGGGCCATCCTGGGCCACCTGTCCGGTCGCGGCCGAGAACAGGACCATGGACCCGACGGGAGGGCTGACCGAGTGGGTTCCGGGCACGTCGCCGCCGACCCGCCGCAGGAACGGGTTGTCGCGGCAGGCGTCGAAGACGATGACCAGCCCGAAGGTGGCCTTGGCCGAATAGGCCATGTCGATCGGGATGCCCTGGAACTGGACGGAGGCGGGCGTGTCGAGATTGACGTCGACGGGAAGCATGTAGTCGCGTCCGTCGACCTCGATCCCGTGGCCGGCGTAGTAGACGAGCACCAGGTCGCCATCGCGCACCTTGCTCATGAAGCTGCCCAGCAGGGTCCGCATCCCGGCCTGGCCGAGGTTCTTCTGCTCGGTCACCTCGAAGCCGAGCGAGGTCAGCTTGGCGGTGACGGCGTCGGCGTCGTTCTCCGGATTGTCGAGCACGCCGCCGTTCGTATAGGTCGCGTTGCCCATGACCAGGGCGATGCGGCGCGCGGGGGCGGCCTGCGCCGACGCCTTCGGGGCGATCGCGACGCAAACGAGCGAAAGCGCGACCAGAAGGCACGCGCTCAGACGCAACATCGGCTTGCTGGCTATCGACATACCCCGAACCCGGCGCCTGCGGCCGCAGTAGGCGCGACCGCTGCAATGTGGCAGAATATCGGCGTCATTGGGGCGATGCACAAGCATTCGTCTCGAAAACCAGGCGGGGCAAACGAGCGCAGATGAAGCATCCAACCAAGGCTGCTCTGCTCGCGGGCTTGTTGATGGTGCTGGCGGCGCCGTCGACGCAGGCGCAGCAGGCGGAGCCGAAGCCGGACTATTCGCCGGACGAGTTCGTGCGGGCGATCCTGTCCGGCCCGCAGCCGTGTCCGCCGGGCCAGGCGCTCGCCGCCTGCGAGGCCAACCCGAAGACGCGCCGCTTCAGCCTGGCGACGCCGCCGACGCACACCGCCGCAAGCGCGCCTGCGGGCCCAACGGCGATGGCGGTGCGGCGCCGCGTCAGCGCGTCGGACATCCTGGTCACCTTCGACGTGGATTCCGCCGAGATCACCCTGGCCGGCAGCCGCAACCTGGAAAGCATCGCCGCGGCCCTGAAGAAACCGGCCCTGAAGCCCATCCAGTTCGAGGTGGCGGGCTATACGGACGCCAGCGGCTCTCCCGGACACAACGTCGAGCTCTCGGTGCGGCGCGCGGAGGCTGTCCGCAAGGCGCTGATCGCGCTCAACGTCGAGCCCGAGCGGCTGAAGGTGACCGGCTTCGGGTCCGAGCACCTGGCCAATCCCGCCAACCCGGTGGCCGACGAGAACCGCCGGGTCGAGCTGCACCGGCTGAACTGAGATCGAGCGCCCCGCAAACGGGGGAGATCCTCCTCCAAGGTCGCGACTCGAAGCGGGCTCGCTTAGAACCTGAACCATGCCGATCACCGTTCGCCTGGGCCTGTTCTACGGGGCGATCTTCGTCGGCACGGGGGCGAGCTCGCCCTACCTGCCGGTGTGGTTCGCCCACCATGGCCTGACGGGCAGCCAGATCGGGTTGATCCTGTCGTTGCCGATGCTGGGACGCGCCTTCACGGCGCCGCTGCTGGCGGTCTGGGCCGACAGCTTCCGGCTGCGGCGCACGGCGCTGATTCTGCTGGCGGCGGCGGTGACCGGGCTTTACGCCTTCATGGCCTTTCCCGGCGGCTTTGCCTGGTGGGCCGTGGTCTGGTTCGCGGCCTCTTCGATGTACACCACGCTCTCGCCGCTGGCGGACGTGATCGTGCTGGCCCGCGCCCGGCGCGACGGCTTCAACTTCGGCTGGCCCAGGGGCATCGGCTCGGCCGCGTTCATCGTCGGCAACCTGGGCATGGGCGCGCTGCTGACGCGGGGCTCGCCGGAGCTGGTGCTGGTGTGGATGACGGCCGCGGTCGCGCTGACGTCGCTGGCGGCGCGCCTGCTGCTGCCGCCCGACCCTGTGCACGAGGAAGGCCATCCGGCGAGCCTCTCCGCCCGGATGTCCGGGCTCGGCGGCCTCCTGAAGGACCCTGGCTTCATGACGGCGGTGGTGTCCGCCGGCCTGATCCAGTCGGCGCATGCCTTCTACTACGGCTTCTCGACGCTGGCCTGGAAGCAGCAGGGGATCGCCGAGGACATGGTGGGCCTGCTGTGGGCCACTGGCGTGGCCGCCGAGATCGGCTTCATGTGGTTCATGGAGCCGTGGCGGCGGCGGGTGGGGCCGCGCAACCTGCTGCTGCTGGGCGGACTGGCGGCCATCCTGCGCTGGACGGCGCTGGCCTTTTCGCCGCCGCTCTGGGCGCTGTTCCCGCTGCAGACCCTGCACGCCCTGGGCTATGCGGCGACGTTCCTCGCCTCGCTGCAGCTTGCCGAGCGGCTCTCGACGCCGCGCACCGCCTCGGCCGCACAGACCCTGAACTCGGCGCTTTCCGGCGGGGTGCTGGCGGGCCTGGCCACCATGGCGTCAGGGCCGCTGTTCGACCGCTTCGGGGCCAAGGGCTACCTGCTGATGACCGCCATGTGCGTGGTTGGCTCCGTGGGCGCGCTCAGGCTCTATGGGCTGCGCCGGCTGGATCCGGCCTGAGGGAGGCGAGCCATGCGGCTGTTCGGATGCGTCTGCGGCCAGTTCCACACCGATGCGTCCAGCTTCGGCATGCGCACGACAGGACGCGTGCAGGCGCCGGTGCCGTTCTACGTGATCGAGCACCCGGACGGGCTGACCCTCTTCGATTGCGGCCTGCACGCCAACGCCGGCGATCCTGACGACGACTACCGGCTGCGCCTGCAGGCCGCGGGACAGGACGTCACCTCGGATGCGAGCGAGACGGTGACCGCCCACCTGGAGCGGCTCGACATCGACCCCGGCGACATCCGCTACGTGGTGGCCTCGCACCTGCACTTCGACCATGTCGGCGGCCTGCACCAGATCCCCAACGCCACGCTGGTGGTGCAGCGGCGCGAATGGGAGGCGGGACACGACCGCGACGTCGCCGGGCGCTATTTCCTGCCGCGGCGCTACTTCGACCTGGGCCATCAGGTGAAGCTGGTGGACGGCGAGCACGACCTGTTCGGCGACGGCTCGGTGGTGTGCACGCCCAGCTACGGCCACACGCCCGGGCACCAGTCGCTGCGGGTGCGCGGCCCGGCCGGCGACCACATGCTGGTCAGCGACGCCTGCTATCATGCGGGCGTCGTCGAGACCCGGATGTTCCCGGAGTTCTCCGACCACGCCGCGATGAACGCCTCGCTGGACGCCCTGCTGGCGCTGCGCGGACCGGAGACGGTGATGGTCTTCGGCCACGATCCGGGCCAGTGGGGCGAGGGCGCGGTGCTGCCCAGCCTGCGCGCCTGACGTGGCGACAGGCTTGCCGGGCCTTCTCGCGGCGTCATGATGCAGGCGACGGAGGATGCCCATGCGCGCGCTGAACGTCGCCGCCCCCTGGGGGCTCGACGCCATCCAGGTGGTGGAGAAGCCTGAGCCGCAGCCCGCGCCCGGCGAGGTGCTGGTGCGGATGCGCGCCGTGTCGCTCAACTACCGCGACTGGCTGATGATCAACGGCATGTACGGCCGCGGCGCCGCGACCTCGAAGGACGTGATCACGCCGTTCTCCGACGGCTGCGGCGTCGTCGAGGCGGTGGGCGCAGGCGTGACCCGGTTCGAGCCCGGTGACCGGGTCGCGACGCTGTTCTTCCAGAACTGGATCTCCGGCCCGCCGGACCTGGCCAAGCTGACGTCGGCGCTGGGCTTCCCGATCCCCGGCGCGGGCGCGGAGCTGCAGACCTTCCGGGAGGACGGGCTTTCCAAGGTCCCGGCCTTCCTCACCGACCAGCAGGTGGCGACGCTGCCCTGCGCGGCGCTGACCGCCTGGCGCGGGCTCTTCGAGGACGCCAGCCTGCAGCCCGGCGACCTGGTCGTCCTGCAGGGCACCGGCGGGGTGTCGGTCTTCGGGCTGCAGTTCGCCCATGCGGCGGGGCTCAGGACCCTGATCACCTCGTCGTCGGACGAGAAGCTGGCGCGGGCCAAGGCGCTGGGGGCCGATCACCTGGTCAACTACAAGACGACGCCCGCCTGGTCGGCGCCGGTGCGCGAGGCCTCCGGCGGCCGCGGCGCCGACTTCATCATGGAGGTGGGCGGCGGCGGCACGATCCAGGAAAGCATGCGCGCGGTCAGGAGCGGCGGCCACATCGCCATCATCGGCGTGGTGGCCGGCGCGGGCGAACCGTTCAATCCCGCGGCGCTGATCGGCAATTCGGCGAAGCTGCAGGGCCTGTCGGTCGGCTCACGCGACATGTTCGAAGCCATGTGCCGGGCCATCGAGCTGCACCGCATTGCGCCCGTGGTGGACAAGGTATTCCCTTTCACCGAGGCGAAGGCCGCGTTCGCCGCGATGGC
>JBJMQX010000097.1:0-11743 GCA_045802455.1 Phenylobacterium sp.
CGCTCGCCGTGCAGCAGCTGCTGCCACTGGCGCACCATGCCCATCCACTCGTTGTTGAGGATGAAGACCTTGATCGGCAGGTCGTGCTGCACGGCCGTCGACATCTCCTGCATGGTCATCAGCACGCTGGCGTCGCCGGCGATGTCGATGACGAGCGAGTCCGGATGCGCCATCTGCACGCCGACGGCGGCGGGCAGGCCGTAGCCCATGGTCCCCAGGCCACCGGAGGTCATCCAGCGGTTGGGCTCCTCGAAGCGGTAGAACTGGGCGGCCCACATCTGGTGCTGGCCGACCTCGGTGGTGATGTAGACGTCCTGTCCGCGGGTCAGCTCGTAGAGCCGCTGGACCGCCTGCTGCGGCTTGATCAGCTTGGCGTCGGGCCGGAAGCGGAAGCTGTCGCGCGCCCGCCAGCCGTCGATCTGCTTCCACCAGCCGGAGAGCGCCTGTTTGCTGGTCTGGTAGCCGCGCGCCTTCCAGACCGCGATCAGGTCCGCCAGCACGCTGGCGGCGTCGCCGACGATGCCGATGTCGGCGCGGACGTTCTTGCCGATCGACGAGGCGTCGATGTCGACGTGGATCTTGCGCGAGGTCGGGGCGAAGGCGTCGAGGCGTCCGGTCACCCGGTCGTCGAACCGCGCGCCGATGGCGATCATCACGTCGCAGTCGTGCATGGCGTTGTTGCTCTCGAACGAGCCGTGCATCCCCAGCATGCCGAGCCAGGCCGGGTCCGACGCCGGGAAGGCGCCCAGGCCCATCAGGGTGGACGTCACCGGCGCGCCGACCAGCGCCTGGAATTCGCGCAGCAGCCTCGAGGCCTCGGGGCCTGCGTTGATGATCCCGCCGCCGGTGTAGAAGATCGGCCGCTTGGCCTTGGCGATCATCGCCGCGGCCTCCGCGATCCGCGCCGGATCGCCCTTGGTCTTCGGCCGGTAGTTGTGGGCGTGCTTGACCTCCGCCGGACCCTGGTAGGCGCCCTTGGCGAACTGCACGTCCTTGGGGATGTCGATGACCACCGGGCCCGGCCGGCCCGAGGTCGCGATGTGGAACGCCTCGTGCATGATCCGGGGCAGGTCGGCGACGTCCTTCACCAGGTAGTTGTGCTTGGTGCAGGGCCGGGTGATGCCGATGGTGTCGCATTCCTGGAAGGCGTCGGTGCCGATCAGGTGGGTGGCGACCTGGCCGGTGATCACGATCAGCGGAATCGAGTCCATCAGGGCGTCGACGATGCCGGTCACCGCGTTGGTCGCGCCCGGCCCGGAGGTGACCAGCACCACGCCGCACTTGCCGGTGGAGCGGGCGTAGCCCTCGGCGGCGTGGGTCGCGCCCTGTTCGTGGCGGACCAGGACGTGCTTCAGCCGCGGCTCGGCGAAGAGGGCGTCATAGATCGGCAGCACCGCGCCGCCCGGATAGCCGAACAGCACGTCGACGCCCTGGTCGATGAGCGCGCGCACGACCATCTCGGCTCCGGAGAGGGTGGTCTGGTCGGCTTCGATCGTCTGGTGGGCGGTCATGGCTGAGCTCTGCAGACTTTGCGTTCTTTGGGGCAATAAAAAAGGCCCGCGGGGGGCCTGGTGCAAGCGACCTTCGACGGGCTGACGCTGGGGTCAGTCCGCGGCGGGTCGCCTTACGAGTACAAGAATGGCGCGCACGAGATTTCCTCGAAAACGTTGGGTCAGGCGTGTCGCATGCTGGCCCTAGGGCGTCAAGGCGGGGTTAAGGGCAAGAAACTGCCGCCACTGGGCCTCGGCGTCGATTTCGGTCAGGCGTGGCCAGTCGGCCATCTGGCCGCGCATCCAGGTCGACTGGCGCTTGGCGTAGCGGCGGGTCTCCTGCTGGGCCGCGGCCAGCGCCTCGGCGAGGCTGGTCTCGCCGCGCAGGTGGGCGGCGAACTCGCGCACGCCGACCGCCTTCATCAGCGGCAGGGCGGGGGCGAGGTTGCGGGCGGATAAAGCCGCCACCTCATCCAGCACGCCGGCTTCGACCATGGCCGCCAGGCGGGCGTCGCAGCGACCGTAAAGGATGGGCCTGGGCGGCTCGAGCGCCACGGCGGCCCAGGAGCCGGGCGCGAGCGCCGGCGTTCCCGTCGCCTGCCACGCGCTGAGCGCCGAGCCGGTGGCGGCGAACACCTCCCAGGCGCGCACCAGCCGCTGGCGGTCGCCGGGCGCGATGCGGGCCGCCGCCGCGGGGTCTGCGCCCGCCAGCCGCTCGCGGAACGCGGCCTCGCCCATCTGCCCGTACTCAGCCTCGGCCCTGCGGCGGACCGCGCCCGGCACGGCGGGGATGTCCGCCAAGCCCTCGGTGAGCGCGCGGAAGTAGAGGCCCGTCCCGCCGACCACGATGGCGGACCGGCCCCGACTCGCGATCTCTCCCAGCACCTGGGTCGCCGCGCGCACCCAGCGCCCCACCGACCAGCCGTCGGCGGCGTCCACCGTCCCGAACAGGTGGTGCGGCGCGCGCGCCTCCTCCTGCGGTGACGGCCGGGCGGTGAGCAGCCGCAGCTCGCGGTAGAGCTGCATGGAGTCCGCATTGACGATCTCGCCGCCGGTGGCCTCGGCCAGGCGGAGCGCAAGCGCCGACTTGCCGCTTGCGGTCGGTCCGGCGATCAGCCAGATGCGGGGCTCCCCAAAGCGAGGCTTCATGGAGCTTGTCCTTACCCTGGTCGCGCCGCCGAACGCAGGCGCCTTCTCGCTGAACCTGCGCGAAGTGTTCGCGGCGGGCGGGGCGAAGGGCAAGGCGTCGACCAAGCTCGAGGCCGGCGAGATGGCGGTCACCGACGTGTTCCTGGAGGCCGAGGATCCGGCCCCGGTGAAGGCCGCGCTCGCGCCCGCGCTGGCCGGCCAGGCGCTGGACTGGTGCTTGCAACCGACGGCCGGGCGGAAGAAGCAGCTGCTGGTCGCCGACATGGATTCGACGATCATCAACGTCGAGTGCCTGGACGAGCTCGCCGACTTCGCGGGCCTGAAGGCCGAGATCAGCGCGATCACCGAGCGCGCCATGCGCGGCGAGCTGGAGTTCGAGGGCGCGCTGCGCGAACGCGTGGCGATGCTGAAGGACCTGCCGGTCACGGCGCTGCAGGCCGCCTATGACCAGCGCGTGCGGCTCAATCCGGGCGCGCGGACGCTGGTGCGGACCATGGCCCAGAACGGCGCGCGCTGCGTGCTGGTCTCCGGCGGCTTCAGCTTCTTCACGGCCCGAGTGGCCCAGGCGGCGCTGTTCCACTCGCACCAGGCCAACGAGCTGCTGGCGGCCGATGGCAAGCTGACCGGGTTCGTCGCCGAGCCGATCCTGGGCCGCGAGGCCAAGCTCGCCGCGCTGAAACAGGAGGCCGAGGCGCGTCGCCTGCCGCTCTCCGCCACGCTGGCGGTCGGCGACGGGGCCAACGACCTGGCGATGATCGAGGCGGCGGGCCTCGGCGTCGCCTACCGCGCCAAGCCCATCGTCGCCGCCCGGGCCGACGCCCAGGTGAACCACGCCGACCTGACCGCGCTGCTCTATTTCCAGGGCTATGAGGCCGACAGCTTCGTAACCGACTGAAGCGGTCGTTGATTTGGGGCCAGCCGGCGACTCGGCTAATCCGGCCCATGGCCCTGCCGCGACCCGCCAAAGCCGTCGTCTTCGACATGGACGGCCTGCTGCTCGACAGCGAAACGCTGTATCGCGACGCTCTGATCGCCACCGCTTCGGAGCTCGGCGCGGACCTGCCGGTCGAGGTGGTGCTGCGGATGATCGGCCACACCTGGCCGGGCAGCGCGGCGGTGCTGAGAGACCACTTCGGCGACGGTTTCGACACGGACCTGCTCCGCACCCGCTCGGTGGAGCGGTTCTATGAGCTGGCGCGGGCCGGGATCACGCTGAAGGCCGGGGTCGGCGAGATCCTCGACCACCTGGACGCTGCAGGGCTTCCGCGCGGCGTGGTCACCTCGTCCCGGCGCCAGGAGGTCGAGCACCACCTGGGCTCGCACGGGATCTTCGACCGGTTCGATTTCGTGCTGGCGAACGGCGAATATCCGCAGCCCAAGCCGCATCCGGCGCCCTACCTGGCGGCCGCGGCCCGGTTGAACCTGCCGGCCCAGGACTGCCTGGCGCTGGAGGACAGCCACAACGGCGTCCGCGCCGCGCATGCGGCCGGCATGATGACCATCATGGTCCCCGACCTGCTCGATGCGACGGAGGAGATGGAGAGCCTCTGCGTCCGCATCGCCCGCGACCTGCACGAGGTCCGCGAGCTGCTGGAAGCGCAACGCCGCTAGCCCAGGCTAGCGCTTTCCGCTCGGGCCGTTGCCGAAGGTGCCCATCAGGCCCGGGAAGGCGTCCGGCGTCAGCACCAGGGTGGTGTCTCCCGAGGTCATCGCCTGCTCGTAGACCTGCAGCTGGCGGTAGAAGCGCGCGAAGCTGGGATCGCGCCCGAAGCTCTGGGCGAAAATGCGCGTGCGCTGCGCGTCGCCCTGGCCGCGGACGGTCTCGCCCTGCTCCTGGGCCTGGGCGAGCGTGATGGTGACCTCCTTGTCGGCCGACGCGATGATCTCGCGCTTCTGCTGCTCGCCCTGGGCGCGGTACTGGGCCGCCTCCTGCTGGCGCTGGGTCTGCATGCGGCGATAGACCGAGGCGCGGTTGGCGGCGGGGAAGTCCACCCGCTTGATCCGGAGGTCGATGACGTCGATCCCGAGCCGCGAGGCCTTCGCGCGCCGCTCGACGTCGAGCTTGGACTGCTGCATGAGCTCGTCGCGCCGGCCGGAGACGATGTCGTCGGTGGTGGTGGAGCCGACCACCTGGCGCAGCGACGAGTTGACCAGCCGCTCCAGCCGGTCGTTCGCCGTCCGCTCGTCGTGCAGGGTGCGGAAGAACTGCAGCGGATCGGAGATGCGGTAGCGCAGGAAGGCGTCGATCACGAGCCGCTGCTCGTTGCCATCGATCACCTCTTCCTGGTCGGCCTCCATGGCGATGTTGCGCCGGTCGAGCTTCACCACGTGCTGCATGAACGGGATTTTGAAGTTCAGGCCGGCGCCCGAGCTGTCGTTGGGCGCGTGGATCACGCGCACCGGCTGGCCGAGCTGCAGGACGATCGCCTCTTCGCGCTGCTCGACGATGAACAGGGTGTTGGCGAGCAGGATCAGCACGGCGACGGCCAGGATGGCCCAGGCGATGAAAGGCGTGCGGGTCATTGCTGCGGCGCCTGCGGCTGGGCCGGCGGAGCAGGGGCCTGGGAAGCGGAGGCGGGCTCGCCGCGCGGGGCGAAGAGGCTCGGCGGCAGGATGATCGGGGCGGTGGCTCCGCCCTTGCCGGGGATCACCACCTTGCGCGAATTGGCCAGCACCCGCTGCATGGTCTCGAGGTAGAGCCGCTCGCGCGTCGCGTCTGGCGAGCGGCGATATTCGGTCTCGATCGAATTGAAGCGCGCGGCGTCGCCAGTGGCGGTGCGGACAGCCTGCTCGCGGTAGGCCTCCGCGGACTGGGTGATCTGGGCGGCGGTGCCCTTGGCCTCGTTCACGACGCGGTTGCGGTAGGCGTTGGCCTCGTTGACGGCCGAGTCGCGGTCCTGCTTGGCGCTCTGCACGTCCCGGAAGGCGCCGATCACGTCTTGCGGCGGGTTCACCGAGCGGATCTGCACCTCGACGACGGTGATCCCGGCGCCCCACTTGTCCAGCGTCTTCTGGATCAGGTCGGCGGTCTCCAGCTGCACCTTGCCGCGGCCGCTCTCGAAGATTGAATTGAGCTCGGTCTTGCCGATCACGTCGCGCATCGCGCTTTCGGCGACCGCCTTCACGGCCTCTTCGGGATTGCGCGTCGAGAAGAGATAGCGGCCCGCGTCCGCCACCCGCCAGGTGACGCTGAACGTCAGGTCGATGATGTTCTGGTCGCTGGTCAGCATCAGGCTTTCCTGCGGCACGTCGGTGTCGGGCGTGGTGCCGCCGCCGATGTCCAGGCGCTGCAGGCTGGTGACTGGCACCTTCTCGACCCGCTCGATCGGCGTCGGCAGGTGGTAGCGCAGGCCCGGCGCCTCGGAGCGCGTATAGGCCCCGAAGGTGGTCACCACCGCCTGTTCGTTCGGCTGGACGACGTAGAAGCCGGAGAGCGCCCAGAGAGCGAAGGCGCCGCCCGCGATGGCCGCGATGGCGCCCGGCCGGATGCCGCGCCCGCCGCCGCCGAACAGGTCGCCCAGCCGCTGGCGCAGCCGTTCGAAGCCGGCGTTCAGGTCAGGAGGCCCGCCGGGGCTGCGCGGGCCGCGGCCTGGGCCGTTGCCCTGCGGCCGGCGCTGCGGCGTGTCCTTGCGCCCATCGTCGTCGCCCGGAGGCGGCGAGCCCCAGGGTCCAGGGTTGGCGTTGTCGTTCCAGGGCATGCCGCGCGAGGTTCTTTTTGGTCTTCCAGTCGATCCAGGCGACGCAGGCGTGTAAACCGGCGCGGTCCAGTTGGATATGAGACCCCTGCGGGGCCAAAGCAAGCTCAAGGCGTAATGGACGAAGCGGCCCAACCCGACCGATCACAGATCCTGGCTGCGCTGGACGCCGTGAAGGATCCGAAGACCGGCCAGGGACTGACGGCCGCCGGGCTGGTGCGGGGCCTGTCGATCCGCGGCGGCAAGGCGGGCTTCATGCTGGAGGTCCCGGCCGCCGAGATCGCCGCCTACGGTCCGGTCCGCGACGCCGCGGAGCGGGCGCTGGCCGCCGTGCCGGGGGTCGAGGCCGCGCAGGTGGTACTGACCGCCGAGGCCGCCGTCCCGCTGCAGGTGACACCCCGCCGCCCGCCGCGGGCCAGGGTCCAGGACGACCCGCAGGCCAGGCTCGGGACTATGCCGGAGGCCGAGCGGCCGCCCTTCGTCGGCAAGGTGATCGCGGTGGCCAGCGGCAAGGGCGGGGTCGGCAAGTCCACCGTGGCCGTCAACCTGGCCGCGGCGTTCGCCCGGCTGGGCATGCGGGCGGGCCTGCTGGATGCCGACATCTACGGGCCGTCCGCGCCGCACATGATGGGGATCACCGACGAGCCGGGCTTCGACGCCGACAAGCGGCTGATCCCGCTGGCGGCCTGGGGCGTGAAGGTGATGTCCATCGGCTTCATCGTCGAGGACGGCACGGCGAACATCTGGCGCGGGCCGATGGCCTCGTCGGCGCTACGCACCCTGATGAACAGCGTCTGGGGGACGAAGGAGGAACCGCTCGACGTGCTGGTCATCGACCTGCCGCCCGGCACCGGCGACATCCAGCTGACGCTGGTTCAGCGCCTGCAGCTCGACGGCGTGATCATCGTCTCGACGCCGCAGGAGATCGCGCTGATCGACGCCCGGCGCGCGGCCACCATGTTCCGCAAGACCGGCGCCGCGATCCTGGGGGTGGTGGAGAACATGGCCTGGTTCGCCGACCCTTCCAGCGGCGCCCGGATCCCGATCTTCGGCGAAGGCGGCGGCGTCAAGGAGGCGCAGAAGCTGGGCGTGCCGCTGCTGGGCCAGGTTCCGATCGAGGTCGCCGTGCGCCAGTCAGGCGACGAGGGCCGGCCGATCGTCGCAACGACGCCGGAGAGCGAAGCGGCGAAGGTGTTCGTCGAGATCGCCCGTCGCCTCGCGCCCTGACCGCTATTCCGCCGCGGCCACCGTCTCGCCCGGCCCGACCATGGACTCCTCCGCCGCCAGCACATCCTTGGCGGCCAGAGCCTCCAGCTTGGCGCGGATTTCGCTCTGGCGCTCCTTGGTCAGGCTGTAACCGAAGAAGAACAGCCCGCCGACGACCACCAGGATGATCGGCGCGAACAGGTAGCACATCTCCAGGCCCCAGATGGCGTGCGGGGTGTTCACCGCCCCGTCCTTCGGGTTGAAGCCGACCGCGCCCAGGATCGGATAGACGATCGAGATGGTGATCGAGGTGCCGAACTTCTGGGTCATGGTCACCAGGGCGAACAGCACGCCCGAGCGCTCCTGACCCGTTTCCAGCCGCAATTGGTCGGCGACGTCGGCGACCATGGCGCGGACCAGCAGGATGAAGGCGGAGCCGCAGAAGCCCACCGCGGCCATGCCGGCGGCGGTCAGCCAGAACGCGCCGGCCGGCAGCATCATCAGCGTGGTCTGGGTGATGGCGTAGGCCACGCAGGCGATCTGCACCGTCCGGTGCTTGCCGACGCGCTGCGCCAGCCGGCCCCAGAGCGGCGCGCCGAAGACGCCTGCGGCGACGTAGAAGACCAGCAGCGTCGGCACGTCGATCAGCGAGAACTTCTTCGCCTCGTGGAAGAAGAAAATGTACATCGGCGCCGTCGTGCCGGGGCCCAGCGTCAGGCACAGGTCCGCCAGGATCAGCCGCAGCATCGAGGGCGTGGTGATCACCGCCGCGTAGTCCTTCAGGGTCAGGCGCTCCTTCTTGGCCACGGGCGGCGCGCGCTCCGGCGTCAGCAGCACCGCCAGCGGCACGGTGATCAACGCCGAGCCGATGATGATCCAGCCGATGGTCGGGATGCTGGCCGCCTTAGCCGGGTTGATCGCGCCGTTGGTGACCTTGGCCAGCAGGTTGATGGTGACGCTGCCGGCGAACCCGAGGCCCATCATCCAGCCGAAGATTCTCGAACGTTCGTCGTACTGGCCGGAAATCGTGCCCGCCCAGGCGGAGTGGCCGAGCACCAGCAGCGAGTACGCGACATAGAGCAGCATGTACCAGGCGACCAGGTAGCTGACGCCCGCGTCTTCCGGCGGGTTGAACGTCTTGAAGACCGCAAAGCACAGGACCGGGAGGCCCAGCAGGTACCAGGGCCGGTAGCGACCGATCGGCGTCTTGGTCTTGTCCATCAGGATGCCGAGCAAGATGTCGACGCCAAGGTCGGCGAGGCGGATGAGGGCGATGGTGCCGCCCAGCGCCAGCAGGCTGATGCCGAGATGGCTGGCGTAGAATTTCGGCAGGTAGACGCCCATCACGCCGAGCAGCAGGTAGGCCGGGATGCTCCCGGACGAGAAGGCGAGCAGGCGGGGTAGCGACAGACGGCCCGCGCGGGCCTCCGCGGCGGCGGCAGTGGTCACTCGGCGTCTCCCAATATGCTTAGGTCGCCCTCTGGAGGGGCGCTTATCTAGACAGGGAAGCTTGCAGATCGCCGCGGCGCAAGGGCTTTCCGGTGCGGCAGGCGGTCACGATGTGGCGGCGGCGTCAGCGCACGCTGGCGACTTCCGCGTCGCCCGCCAGCGATTCGAGGCTGGCCGCCGGGTCGAATGCGCCGTCGCGGGCGTCGAGCTCGCGGCGAATCTCGGCGTGCCGCTCGGCGCTCAGGCGATAGCCGATGAAGCAGGCGCCGGCGATCATCACGAACACGATCGGGCCGATCACATAGGCCATCTCGAGCCCGAAGATCTGGTCCGCCCCGTTGTGCGCGCCCGGCTTGAAGTTGTAGCCGACCATGCCGAGGATGGTGAAGGTGAGGCCCGCGGCGAGCGCCGAGGCCGCTTTGGTCGTGGCGCTGGTCAGGGCGTAGAGCAGGCCCACCAGGTTGCGGTGCTTCTCCAGCCGGATCTCGTCGCCGATATCGGCCGTGATCGAGCGGATCGCCACCACGAAGCCGGCGGCGAATGCGCCAGCCGTGAACATCGCCGGGGCCATCGGACCGAACTGCCCCTTGGGCAACAGGAAAATCACGATCAGCATCAGCGAATAGCCGGTGGTGGTGACCATCAGCGCCCGGTGTTTGCTGATCCGGTTGGCCAGCCAGGCGGTCACCGGCGCGCCCACGAACCCAGCCAGGATGTAGATCGCGAGGAGGATGTTGGCCTGGGCGACGCCGAACTTCCGCGAGTCCTCGAAGAAGTAGAGGTAGAGCGCCGCCATCCAACCGGGGCCGAGCGTCACAAAGAAATCCGCCGCCAGCAGCCGCACGACGTTTGGGCGGGCCAGCAGGGCGGCGTAGTCCGCGAGCTTGAACGCGTGCGCGCCACCGTCCGTGGTGATCCGCTCCGGCGTGCGCGCCAGCGCGATCAGCACGCAGAGCGGCGCCAGGCCCATCATGAACCAGCCGACCATGCGCACGCCCTCGGCCTCGCCCACGTGCTGCAGCGCCGCGACGGTGGGAATCGCCAGCACGCTGGCCGCGCCCACCACGCCCATCGCCGACTGTGCCCCGAAGATGCGGGAGCGGCCGCCATAAGTGGAGGCCAGCGTGGACGCCCAGGCGTTGCCGCCGACCAGCAGGAAGGACATGCCCAGGTAAAGGATCAGCAGCCATAGGGTGAGGTAAGGGACGCCGACCCCGGGCTGCGCCTGGTAGGCCATGTAGAGCGCCAGCATCAGCACCGGCGCCGAAAGCACCAGCCACGGGCGGTAGCGCCCGAAGCGCGTTCGCGTGCGGTCCATCAGGAGCCCCAGCGCCGGGTCGACCGGGATGTCGATCAGCCGAACCAGGAAGAAGACGCCGCCGGCCGCCGCGCCCACGCCGAGCGAGCTCGCGAAGAACCTCGGCAACTGAACGGCGACCGACAGCTGCAGGGCGGCGAAGGGGATGTAGGCGCAGGCGAAGGCGAGCGCGGCGCCCAGTGACAACTGGGTTTGCGCAGACTGGGTTTGGGCCTTGGCCACGCGGGTCCTCCTGAGCCGGGCCTCTGGCGGGCCGATCAGGGATGGACGTTAGCCGCCCCGCCTCAGGGGCAGGCAAGTGGATTCGGCGTAATGTGGGTAGGTGTTGCTCCCCTTCAGGGGGAGCTCCCGCGGAGCGGGTGAGGGGGTTTCATCCCCACCGGCAGCGGCGGAAACCCCCTCCGACCCTTCGGGTCACCTCCCCCGCACCGCGCTTCGCGCTGGGGGAGGAATTTCTACTCGCAATAGATCCTGACCTTGGTCTTCTCCTGGTCGACGTCGACGGTCAGGTCATTGAGCTGGTCGATCAGGTCTTCCAGGTTCTCCGGCTTCAGCTGGCTGATGTCGAAGGGCACGCCGTTCTTGGCCAGCTCGGCGTTCACCTGGTCGCGGGCCTGCGGCGGGATCAGGCTGGTCAGCCGCACCCCGGCCCTGAGCAGCGACATCGGCACGCGGATGTTGACCTTGGTCGGGCCCTCCTCCGGCTCGTCGGTGTCCACCGAGATCCTGAGGTACTTGGGCGCGCCGTTGGAGCCGCCCGCCACCTGCCGCAGGGGCGCGGGCTCGCTGCGGTCGAGGGCCGAGAGCAGGCGCTCGGCCTCGTCGGCGGTGATCTTGCCTTCCGCCAGCATCTGCAGGATCGAGCGTCGATCGTCGTTCATGGGATCAGCTCCTAGAGGATCTTGATGCGGACGTGGGCGTCCGGGGTGTCGACGAGGATGTCGCTGCCGCTCAACGCCAGCAGCAGGGCGCCGATCGCCAGCGCCGCCAGGATCGGGTCGGGCCGCCACCTGGGTGGGACGAGGTAACCGAACAGCGCCAGCACGAGAGCGAAGGGGGCCAGCAGCAGGAACAGCGGCGTCAGCGGCAGCCACAGCCGCACGACCGTGCGCCGTCGCGGCGCCGGCCGCGGAGGCTCCGCCGGCCTCACCTGGTCGGTGTTGGCCGCGCGGCCCTGCAGGGCGGCCAAGGCGAAGTGGCGCACGGCGCGGGGGTAGGCGGCGGTCATCTAGCGGCCCTCCAGTTCGGCGACAGCCTGGTCGGCGGTGATCTCGCCGCGCTTCAGGCGCTCCAGCACCTCGGCGCGGCCGGGTTTCGGGTCGACCTCGACCAGCTGCAGCGCCTCGGAAATGCGGTTCAGGCGCGCCTTCACGGTCGGATAGGAGACGCCGAACACCTGCTCCATCTCCTTGATCGAGCCGTGGCTGCGCACGAAG
>JBJMQX010000098.1:0-9112 GCA_045802455.1 Phenylobacterium sp.
AAGTCGACGACCTTGACCACCTTGCCGGTGTAGATCTTGCCGACTTCCGCTTCCGAGGCGATGGACTTGATCCAGTCGCGCGCCGCGTCGATCTTCGATTGCTCGGCGGCCGCGATCTTGATCGTGCCGTCCTCGCCGATGTCCACCTTGGCGCCGGTCTCCGCGACGATCTCGCGGATCACCTTGCCGCCCGAACCGATCACTTCCCGGATCTTGTCGACCGGGATCTTCACCGTCTCGATCTTCGGCGCGAACTCGCCCAGCTCGTGGCGGGGCGCTTCCATGGCCTTGTTCATCTCGCCGAGGATGTGCTCGCGGCCGCCCTTCGCCTGGGCGAGCGCCTGCTTCATGATCTGCTCGGTGATGCCGGCGATCTTGATGTCCATCTGCAGCGAGGTGATGCCGTCGGCGGTGCCGGCGACCTTGAAGTCCATGTCGCCGAGGTGGTCCTCGTCGCCCAGGATGTCGGAGAGCACGGCGAAGCCGTCCTTTTCCAGGATCAGGCCCATGGCGATGCCGGAGACCGGTTTCTTCAGGGGCACGCCCGCGTCCATCAGCGCCAGCGACGAGCCGCAGACCGTGGCCATCGAGGACGAGCCGTTGGACTCGAAGATCTCGGACACGATGCGGATCGTGTACGGGAAGTCATCATAGGCCGGCAGCATCGGGCGGATCGCCCGCCAGGCCAGCTTGCCGTGGCCGACGTCTCTCCGGCTCGGCGCGCCCATGCGGCCCGTCTCCCCGACCGAGAACGGCGGGAAGTTGTAGTGCAGCATGAACTTCTCATAGTACTTGCCCTCGAGGGCATCCATGAGCTGCTCGTCGTCGCCGGTGCCCAGGGTGACCACGCAAAGCGCCTGGGTCTCGCCGCGGGTGAACAGGGCTGAGCCGTGGGCCCGGGTCAGCACGCCCACTTCCGAAACGATCTGGCGGACCTGGTCGACCTTGCGGCCGTCGATGCGGACGCCGGTGTCGAGGATGTTGCGACGCACGACGTCGGCCTCGAGCTCCTTGAAGACCGCGCCCAGCTTGTCCGGGCTGACGCCCGCCGGGTTCTCGTCGGACTTGCCGAACTGCGCGGTGGCCTTGGCCTTGGCCGCGCTGACGGCGTCGTGACGCTCGCCCTTGGCGACGATCTTGTAGGCCGCGGCCAGGTCCTTGCCGACCAGCTTCTTCATCTCGGCCTTGAAAGCCTCGGTGTCTTCCGGCTGGAAGTCGAAGGGCTCCTTGGCCGAGTGTTCGGCGAGCTCGATGATCGCGTCGATCACCGGCTGCATGCCGGCGTGGGCGAACATCACGCCCTTGAGCACCTCGTCCTCGGTCATCTCCTGGATTTCGGACTCGACCATCATGACCGCGTCCTGGGTGCCGGCGACCACCAGGTCCATCCGGCTGTCCTTCATCTCGTCGAGGGTCGGGTTCAGCACGTACTCGCCGTTCACGAAGCCGACGCGGGCGCCGGCGATCGGGCCCATGAAGGGCGCGCCGGAGATCACCAGAGCGGCCGAGGCGGCGACCATGGCGATGATGTCGGGATCGTTCTCGAGGTCGTGGGCCATCACCGTGGCGACCACCTGGACCTCGTTCTTGAAGCCCTTGACGAACAGCGGCCGGATCGGCCGGTCAATGAGGCGGGAGGTCAGGGTTTCCTTCTGCGAGGGCGCGCCCTCGCGGCGGGGGAAGCTGCCGGGGATCTTGCCCGCGGCGTAGAACTTCTCCTGGTAGTTCACGGTGAGCGGGAAGAAGTCCTGGCCGGGCTTCGCGCTCTTGGCGAACACCGCGGTGGCCAGCACCATGGTCTCGCCGTAGGTGGCCAGCACCGCGCCGTCAGCCTGACGGGCCATGCGGCCGGTTTCGAGCGTCAGCGTCTTGCCGCCCCACTCGATGGTCTTGCGTTTGATGTCGAACATTTTCGCTTCTTTCTATCCCGCGGGCGCATTCCCGGCGGGGACGGACAGGGATCGGTCTTCCGAAATCCTCTCCAGTTGAACAGGCGAAGAGGACTTCGAACTGAGCCCTCGGCGTGTCGGCGGTGTCTGCGACCAGAAACCGCCTGGGTCGCCGCATGGGTCCCCCGGCCTGTTGCGGAGGAGCGGCAAGTCGTCAAAGTCCGGCCCGTCCGAGGACGGGCCCAAGTCCCTAGCGGCGGAGCCCCAGGGTTTCGATCAGCTTGGAATAGCGGTCCGGATCGGACGCCTTCAGGTGATCGAGGAGCGACCGGCGGGCCGAGACCAGCTTCAGCAGGCCGCGGCGCGAGTGGTTGTCCTTCTTGTGGGTCTTGAAGTGCTCGGTGAGGTTGGCGATCCGTTCGGACATGATCGCCACCTGGACCTCGGCGCTTCCCGTATCGGCTTCGCCGCGGGCATGCGTCTTGATCACCTCAGCCTTGCGTTCGGCTGTAATCGACATCGGTCAGTCTCCGCTCATTTCCAGGTGAAAGACCCGCGAAGGCTCGAGCCGGCCCGCACGCATCTCGCAGAGCGCCACCATCCTGCCCTCGGCCATGGCGGAAACGGTGCGGGAGCCGGGTTTGAGCCCGGCCTTCACGGTTTCCACCTGTCGGGGAACGAGAACGATCGATCGTCCCTGCTTCAGCCGAAAGGCGTCTTCTGCGGTCACGGCCAGCACCGGGATGTCGTCCAGTGCGGTCTCGACCGGAAGCAGGGCCTCCGACTGGCGGGCCTTATGCCCTAAATCCTCCAGCAATTCCAGCGTGACCGCAGATTGCTCCGTGAACCGGCCGACGCGCGTCCGGCGAAGGGCGCTGACGTGGCCGCAGGCGCCCAGGCGCTGGGCCAGGTCGCGGGCCAGCGCGCGGACATAGGTCCCCTTGCCGCACTCGATCTCCAGGGTGACGTGATCGGCGTCCGGCACGTCGGCTACCCGGGCGGCGTGGATGGTCACTGGGCGCGGCGCGAGCTCGACGGTCTCGCCCGCGCGGGCGAGGTCGTAGGCCCGCTCTCCCGCCACCTTGATCGCCGAATAGGCCGGGGGAACCTGGCTGATCTCGCCGACGAAGGCCGGCAACGCCGCCTCGACCTCGGCGCGCGTCGGGCGGGCCGCCGACTCCGCGATGGTCTCGCCCTCGCGGTCATAGGTGGCGGTGGTGCGGCCCCAGGCGATGGTGAAGCGGTAGGCCTTGTCGGCGTCGACCAGGAAGGGGACCGTCTTGGTCGCCTCGCCGAGCGCGATCGGCAGGATCCCGGTGGCCAGCGGGTCGAGCGTGCCGGCATGGCCCGCCTTCTGGGCGTTGAACACCCGGCGAACGCGGCTGACGGCGTGGGTGGAGGTCAGGTCGTACGGCTTGTCGAGGCAAATCCAGCCGGAGATGGCCTCGCCCTTGCGGCGGCGCGCCACCTAGTCCTCGTCCTTCCAGCCATCGGACGGCGACTGCGGAGCCAGATCGCGGGCGACCCGCGGGTCCTGGAAGAGGCGGGTCATCCGGGCGGCCTCGTCGAAGCTCTCGTCGTGCAGGAACTTCAGGTCCGGCGTGAACTTCATCTCGATGGCGTGGCCGAGCCGGCCGCGCAGGAACTTCGCGTGCCGGTTCAGCGCCTCGATCACCGCCGGCGCATGGCCGCCGCCCAGCGGCTCGGCGAACACGGTGGCGTGGCGCAGGTCCGGGCTCACCCGCACCTCGGTGATGGTCACCGAGACGCCGGCCAGCGCCTCGTCCGAGAATTCCTCCTCGCGCAGGATCTCCACCAACGCGTGACGGACCAGCTCGCCGGCGCGCAGCTGGCGCTGGGTGGGCCCCTGCGGGGCATGGCTCTGATGGGACTGACGCTTCATGCCGGCTCGTCTTGGGCCTGGGGCGCGGATCGGACGCGCCGACGCAGGGGAAGGGCGCGCTTCTAGTGGCCCAGCGTCCGCCTGTCCAGCGCCTAGGCCGCCCCGGTCCGGTCGCGGAAGAACTGGATCACGCGCTGCTCGGCCGCCTTGCTTGGCCCGTTCTCCTTCAGGTGCAGGGTCAGCACCGAGTGGGGCGGGATCTCGGCCGGCGCGGCGTCTTCGTCGTCGAGCTCGATGCCCTCGAAGCGGTCGCCGAAGGTCCGGCGGTAGGTCTCGAACCGGGCGTCGGGGACCAGCACGTCGCTCTTGTAGCGCAGACCGATCATCGACAGGTCCTCGGCGGCGAAGCGCGCCTTGGCGCAGGCGATCTCCTTGGGCGACGCGTCGAGCCCGGCGGCGCGCGCTTTCGATCCCGCCGCGGCGGGCATCGACGGCTGGGACAGCACCGGGGCGACCACCGAGGCCTCGGTCATCATCGCCAGGGCGTAGCCGCCGGTGAAGCACATGCCGACCGCGCCCACGCCCTTGCCGCCGCACTCGGCGTGGGCCTTGCGGGCGAGCGCCCGCAGCCATTCGACGATCGGGCTCGACCTGCCGGCGCGCCAGACGTTGAACTCGCGGTGGATGCAGATCGCGCCCAGCATCGATCTCAGCGCATAGCCGCGGCTGACCGGCTTGCCGGGCGTGCCGAAGAGGCTGGGCAGGAAGACGGTCATCCCGGCGGCGGCCACCCGGTCGGCGAAGCGGACCACGAGCGGGTGCAGGCCGGGCACTTCGTGGATGATGATCACCGCGGGACCGGACCCGCGCCGGTAGACCGGCCGTGTCCACGGGCCGTCAGTGAACTCGAACTTCTCGTAGGCCTTCAGGGCTTCTTCGTACGCCATGCCGTCCCCGCCTGAACCGAGGGGAGACCTTAGAACCGGCCGAGCTTGATCCGCAGCATGGAAAAGTCGCCCTGGAAGCCGGTCAGCTTCCAGACGCCGTTCTCCTTGGCGAAGATCAGCATGCAAGGTCCGTTCTTGCCCTTGGTGGCGCAGACCCGGCCGTCGGGCATCGGCTTCAGAGCCTGGGCGATCACCACGACGTTGGGGATCCTGGTGTCGGGCTTGTAGCCGTACTGCTCGGCGACCATCCGGAAGGTCTTCGGTTGCACCAGCGCCTCGTCGGCGAACTCGACCACCGAGGGGCCCAGCAGGCCCGCCAGGCCCTTCAGCTCCTTGTTGCGGGAGAGCTGCTGTTCGATGACCCCGTGCAACTGCGCCTTCAGCGCCTCGTGGTCCACGTGCGCGTCGAACGTCCGGCTGTCGTTGTCGCGGATCGCCACGAGCAGGGCGTGGACGTCGCTGGCCGCGCCCAGCTTCTGGGCGGTGGCGCAGGCCGCCAGCGTCAGGGTGGCGGCCAGGACGAGGATCAGGCGGCGCATGGTCGGGTCCTTGGGCGGCGATGCTGCATAGCGCGGAATGACGGCGGCTTCACGGCCCCTGTACGGTGACGAACTGCAGCTCGCCGGAGCCGAACACGGTGGCGACCAGGGTCCTGCCGGACGGCAGGAAGGCCAGCTCGCGCGGGAACTTGCCGGAAGCCACGGTGCGCGCCTCGCCGGCCGCGACCGGCGTGGCGGTCAGGCTGCCCTCGCCCGTCGACGAGAACCGGTCGGAGTTGGCGACCCAGACGGCTCCGCCGTCTGGCTGCGACAGAACGCCCACGGGCGCCCGGCCGACCTTGCGCCGCTCCGGCGAGGGCGCGGGCTGCACGCCCTTCAGGTCGGCCGTCTTGAAGGCGAGCAAGGCGTCGTCGCTGCGCGCGGTGACCCACGCCGTCGCCCCATCGGGCGAGAGCGCCACCCGCACCGGGCTGCAACCCGCGGCCCAGGCCGCCGCGACGCTGTGCTCCGGATCTTTCACCGCGGTCGCGACATCGACCACGAAGAGCACGCCCTCGGGCGCGCCCGGCGCAGACCCGGGCCGCGGCGGCGTGCAGCGGCGCGGAAAGCCCATCTGAGCCGTCGCGATCTCGCTGGTGGCGTAGAGCCGCCGGCCGTCGGCGGAGAGCGCCAGCCCCACCGGGCCATGCGCCTGGGGCACGCGGCCGAGGATCGCCGCCGACCCGGCGCCTGAGAGGGCGCGCGCCACGTCGACGACGGCCAGGTGCTCGCGGCTCTCCTCACTGACGAACAGAGTGCGGTCGTCGAGCGCGAATTGTGCGTAGATGGCGCCGGTCCCGGGGCCTTGCGGCGCTTCGCCGACCAGCGCGGCGGCGGCGTCCGTCTCCAGCTTCGCGACATCCAGCAACAACGTTCGATCCTGAGCGGCCGCGGCGAGCAGGCGCCCGTCATGGCTGAGTGACAGGCCTCCCGGCTGGCCCGGCGTGGAGACGAAGCGCGCCAGACGGAAGGCGCCGCCCTCATTGCGCAGCACCGCGACGCCCGGACCTTGCGGGCCGGCGATCAGGGACACGAACAACCAGCAGCCATCGGCGGTCGGCTTCACGCCGACGGGGCTGCCTGGAACAGCGACGCGCGCCGCGCCGGCGGTGTAGGCGCACGCAGCAGCCCGCGCCGACGCCGGAAGACCGGCGATGGCCAGACCGGCGGCGAGGACGGCGAGGAACGGCATCGATCTCATGGCGCAACCTTGCCCGTTGAGCGACGGGCGGATCAATGGGAACACCGGAGCGCACGCCAGAAACGGATCGTCGCATTGGACACGCCCATCCTCGAAACCGAGCGCCTGGTCTTCCGGCCGTTCACGCCGGACGACTTCGACCTGCTCGCCGAGCTGCATTCCGACCCCGAGGTGCAGCGCTTCATCGGCGGGATGTGGACGGCCGAGGAGGTTCAGCGGCGGCTGGACTTCTATGTCGGCCAGCAGGTCGAGCGCGGCTATTCCAAGTGGAAGGCCTATCTGCGCGACGGCGAATTCGTGGGCCGGGCCGGGGTCTCGCTGGACCTGCACACCGGCGACCCGGAGCTCGGCTACAGCTTCGCCCAGCGGGCCTGGGGCCAGGGTCTCGCCAGCGAGGCGGCGCGGGCGATCGTCGACTGGATGTGGGCCAACACCGACGCGCCGGAGCTGACGGCGTTCGCGGTCGCCGAGAACCTCGCTTCGCGCCGCGTGCTGGAAAAGGTCGGCATGGTGTTCGAGGGCGACGCCGACCGGCACGGCGACCTCTGCGCCTACTACCGGCTGAAGCGGCCCTCCTAATCCCTGCCGAGCAGAGCTCGCGCCCAGGCGGCGATGACCAGTCCCACCAGGAAGACGTGGCCGGCGAACTCGAAGAACAGCACGGGCGGCTTCGGCATCGCATAGCCCGCGGCCGAGATCGGCAGGACGATGAAGCGCATGATGTCGAAGATCACCGCGCCGTAGAGCGGCCCGGCCACGAAGAACCAGCGCCTCAACGCGGGCTCCCGCAGCGAGGCCAGCACGAAGGCCGCGGCGAACGCCAGGACGATCGTGAAATGCGAGGCCATGCCGATCATGGCCACGTCGAGCCCGCCCTGCATGGCCGCCTTGCCGAACCAGCCGCGGGCCACCGCCTTGCCGATGGTGACGGGCGGCAGGCCGGACTCCACGCAGGCGACCGTGAAGTCGAAGGCGCCCGCCATCAGCCCGCCGCCGATGATGGCGGCGGCGACGCGCGAGACCCTCGACGGCTGCGCGGCTGCGATGGCTGCGGTCATGGTCGTTCACTCCCCCGTTTCAGGCGGAGCGAACCACGGTTTTCGGCTCGCCGGAAGGCGGGCTGCGACGAGCGGCCTCAGAGCGACCGCTTCACCTCTTCGAGGTTGAAGCACTCGATGGTGTCGCCGGGCTTGATGTCCTGGAAGCCCTGGAAGGCCATGCCGCATTCCTGGCCGGACTGCACCTCGTTGACCTCGTCCTTGAAGCGCTTGAGCGTCTGCAGGACGCCGAGCTCGAGGATGACCACGTTCTCGCGCACGATCCGGACGCGGGCGCCCTTGCGGACCACGCCCTCGGTGACCTTGCACCCGGCGACCCGGCCGACCTTGGAGATGTCGAAGGCCTGCAGCACCTCGGCGTTGCCGAGGAAGGTCTCGCGCTGCATCGGCGCCAGCATGCCCGAGAGCACGCCTTTGATGTCGTCGATCAGGTCGTAGATGATCGCGTAGTACCGGATCTCCACGCCCTCGCGCTCGGCCAGGTCGCGGGCCTGCTTCGAGGCGCGGACGTTGAAGCCGAGGATCGGCGAGCCCGAGCCCTTGGCGAGCATGACGTCGCTTTCGCTGATCGCGCCCGCGCCGGAGAGGATGATGCGCGCACGCACCTCTTCGTGGGCCATCTTGTCGAGCGCGCCGACGATCGCTTCCGCCGAGCCCTGCACGTCGGCCTTGATGATCACCGGCAGCTCACTGACCTTCTTGTCGGTGATCTTGGCCATCATCTCGGCGAGCGAGGCGCCCTGGACCGGGGCGCCGGTCTTTTCGCGCTTCAGCCGCGTCCGGTAGTCGGTGAGCTCGCGGGCGCGCGCCTCGGTCTCGACCACGGCGAAGGGCTCGCCCGGATCGGGCGTGCCATCGAGGCCGAGGATTTCGACCGGGACCGATGGACCCGCTTCGGTGACCTGCTCCTCGCGCTCGTTGAGCAGCGCGCGGACGCGGCCGAAGTTGGCGCCGGCCACCACGATGTCGCCGCGCCGCAGCGTGCCGCGCTTCACCAGCACGGTGGAGACGGCGCCGCGTCCGCGATCCAGCTTCGCCTCGATCACCACGCCGTCGGCGGTGCGGTCGGGGTTGGCTTTCAGGTCGAGGATCTCGGCCTGCACCAGGATGTTCTCGATCAGGTCATCGAGGCCCAGCTTCTGGGTCGCGGAGACCTCGACCACCTGGGTGTCGCCACCCAGGCTCTCGACGACGATCTCGTGCTGCAGCAGCTCGTTGATCACCCGGGTCGGATCGGCCTCGGGTTTGTCGATCTTGTTGATCGCCACGATGATCGGCGCGCCGGCCGCCTTGGCGTGGTTGATGGCCTCGACCGTCTGCGGCATCACGCCGTCGTCGGCGGCCACCACCAGCACCACGATGTCGGTCACCGTCGCCCCGCGCATGCGCATGGCGGAGAAGGCCGCGTGGCCGGGGGTGTCCAGGAAGGTGACCCGCTGGCCGCCTTCCAGGCGCACCTGGTAGGCGCCGATGTGCTGGGTGATGCCGCCGTGCTCGCCCGAGACCACGTCGGTGGAGCGCAGGGCGTCGAGCAGGCTGGTCTTGCCGTGGTCGACGTGGCCCATGACCGTCACCACCGGCGGCCGCGGCAGCAGGTGATCGTCCACGTCCTCGGCGCCGATGAAGCCCTCTTCG
>JBJMQX010000099.1:0-11437 GCA_045802455.1 Phenylobacterium sp.
AGGTAGTTGGCCCGCACCTCGGGGTGGACCCGGCCCTCGAAGTTGCGGTTGCCGCTCAGGACGCTGACGACGACCAGCTCGTGGTCGGCGATCGTCTTGGAGATCTCCGGCGTGATGCGGTTGCGGATACGGATATTGGCGAAGGTGCCCCGCATCATGATCTCGTGGTTGCCGCGGCGCGCGCCGTAGGAGTTGAAGTCGGTGGTCGGCACCTGCCGGTCGCGCAGATACTCGCCCGCCGGACTGGAGGCCTTGATCGAGCCGGCCGGGGAGATGTGGTCGGTGGTGATCGAGTCGCCGAACACCGCCAGGACGCGGGCCTCCACCAGGTCGGTGACCGGCGTGGGGTCCATGGACATGTCCTGGAAGTAGGGCGGGTTCTGGACGTAGGTGGAGCCCATGTCCCAGCCGTAGGTCTGGCCGCCCTCGACCTTGATCGCCTGCCAGGACTTGTCGCCCTTGAAGACGTCGGCGTAACGGGTGGCGAACATCTTCTGCGTCACGAACTTGCGCTGCAGGGCGGCCACTTCTTCCGTCGTGGGCCAGATGTCCTTCAGGTACACGGGCTTGCCGCCCTTGCCCTCGCCCAGAGGCTCGGTCGTGATGTCGATCGACATGGAGCCGGCCAGCGCATAGGCCACCACCAGCGGCGGCGAGGCCAGGTAGTTGGCGCGCACGTCCGGGTTCACCCGGCCTTCGAAGTTGCGGTTGCCGGAGAGCACGCTGACGGCCACCAGGTCGCCCTTCTGCACGGCGTCGGAAATCGGCTCTGGTAGCGGGCCGGAGTTGCCGATGCAGGTGGTGCAGCCGTAGCCGACCAGGTTGAAGCCCAGCGCATCCAGGCTCTTCGTCAGCCCGGCCGCCTTCAGATAGTCGGTCACGACCTGGGAGCCGGGGGCGAGCGAGGTCTTCACCCAGGGCTTCACGCGCAGGCCCTTCTCCACCGCCTTCTTGGCGACCAGGCCGGCGGCGATCAGCACGCTGGGGTTCGACGTATTGGTGCAGGAGGTGATGGCGGCGATGACCACGTCGCCGTGCCCGACGTCGAAGTTCTCCCCCTCCACCTTGATGCGCGTGGCCATGTCGTCGGCCTTGCCGAAGTCGCCGGCCAGGGCCGCCTTGAACTCGTTGGCGGCACCGGTCAGCACGACTCGATCCTGCGGCCGCTTCGGCCCGGCCAGCGACGGCGCAACCTCGCCTAGGTCGAGGTCCAGGATGTCGGAGAACACCGGGTCCGGATCGGCGGCGTCGCGCCACATTCCCTGCTCCTTGGCGTAGGCCTCCACCAGGGCGACGCGGTCCGGCGCGCGGCCAGTGGCGTTCAGGTAGTCGATGGTCGACTGGGTGACCGGGAAGAAGCCGCAGGTGGCGCCGTACTCCGGGGCCATGTTGGCGATCGTGGCCTGGTCCTCGAGCGTCAGGTTGGCGAGGCCCGGCCCGTAGAACTCCACGAACTTGCCGACCACGCCCTTCCTGCGCAGCATCTGGGTGACGGTCAGCACCAGGTCGGTGGCCGTCGCGCCCTCCGGCAGCTGGCCGTCCAGGCGGAAGCCGATGACCTCCGGGATCAGCATCGGGATCGGCTGGCCCAGCATGGCGGCCTCGGCCTCGATGCCGCCGACGCCCCAGCCCAGCACGGCTAGGCCGTTCACCATCGTGGTGTGGCTGTCGGTGCCGACGACGGTGTCCGGATAGGCCACGGCGTGGCCCAGGTCCTCGTTCACCCAGACGGTCTGGGCCAGGTACTCCAGGTTCACCTGGTGGCAGATGCCGGTGCCGGGCGGCACGACGCGGAAATTGTTGAACGCCGACGAGCCCCAGCGCAGGAAGCGGTAGCGTTCCATGTTGCGTTCGTACTCGCGCTCGACGTTCTCGCCGAAGGCCTTGGCGGTGCCGAAGTAGTCGACCATCACCGAGTGGTCGATGACCAGGTCGACGGGGTTCAGCGGGTTGATCTTCTCCGGGTCGGCGCTGAGCTTGGTCATGGCGTCGCGCATGGCGGCCAGGTCGACGACGGCAGGAACGCCGGTGAAGTCCTGCATCAGCACCCGCGCCGGGCGGAAGCTGATCTCGTGCTCGACGGCGCCCTTGTTCTCGGCCCAGGCGGCGACCGCCTGCAGGTCGTCGCGGCCCACCGATTGGCCGTCCTCGTTGCGCAGCAGGTTCTCGAGCAGCACCTTCATCGAGATCGGAAGACGCGACACGCCCGAAAGTCCGGCTTCCTCGGCGGCGCGAAGGCTGTAGTAAGCGTAGGTCTTGTCGCCCACCACGAGCTCGCGGCGGGTCTTCAGGCTGTCAACTGACGCCATGTGGGGAGATCCTCTCTCTGTTCCCGGCCGCATCACGCCCAGCCCGAGGATCGCGCGCTGTCCGGGCCGGACACACAGCGTCCGGTGGTGCGCGGCGAGAGCCCCTCAAGAGGGCGGCGGCCGCGCGCTTCATAGACCTGCGAGTCTGCCCCGTCCATGAGCGGCCAAGGTCGAACCCGATACCTTTGAGGACCGCCGCGTGATCGACCGGCTGGAGCTTGCGGGCGTCGCCGTACAGCGGGGCGGGCGGCGGCTGTTCGAGGGCCTTTCGCTGGTGCTGGCGCCCGGCGAGGCCTGCGCGCTCACCGGCGCCAACGGGGCGGGCAAGACGACCCTGCTGCGCGCGGTCGCCGGTCTCGCGCCGCTGGAAGCGGGCAGGATCGCGTTCGGGCGCATGGACCCCTCGGAAGCCAGGGCCGGCGGCCTGCACCTGGTCGGCCACCAGGATGGCTTGAAGCCGGCGCGGACCACCGCCGAGGAGCTTCAGTTCTGGAGCCGCTGGGGCGGCGGGACCGGCGCGGCGACCGACGCCGCCGTCGAGGCCCTGGGGCTTTCGGCCCTGCTCGGCCTGGAGGTCCGGCGCCTGTCGGCCGGCCAGCGGCGGCGCCTGGCGCTCGCCCGCCTGGTCGCAGCGCCCAGGCGGCTGTGGCTGCTCGACGAGCCGCTGAGCCCGCTGGACGCCGGCTGGCGCACGCGCTTCGGGGAGATGATGGCCGCGCACCTGGCGGGCGGCGGACTGATCCTGGCCGCCGTGCACGACCCGCTGCCTATCCCGGCCAAGGTGCTGGAGATCGCTTCGTGAGCCGGCTGGGCGCGCTGTTCCGGCGCGAGACGGCGCTGGCCTGGGGCCGCGGCGGCGGGCCGCTGGTCAGCGTCGGCTTCTATGCGGGCGTGGCCACCCTGCTGCCGCTGGGCATCGGGCCGGAGCCTGCCAGGCTGGCCGCGATCGCCCCCGGGGCCGCCTGGGTGGCGCTGGCGCTGGCGTCCCTGCTCTCGCTCGATCGCCTCTTCGAGCGCGACTACGAGGACGGCGCCCTCGACCAGCTGGCGCTGTCTCCGGTCCCGCTCGAGCTGACCTGCGCCGTGAAATGCGCGGGCCAGTGGCTCGCCACCGGAGCGCCGCTGGCGCTGGCCGCCCCGGTCGCGGCCGTGGCGCTTGGGGCGCCTCTGGAGCTAACGCCGCTGATCCTGGCCACCGCCCTGGTCGGCGGCCTGGCGTTCGCCTTCACCGGCGGTATCGGCGCGGCCCTGAGCCTCGGCGCCCGGCGCGGCGGCCTCTTGACGGCGGTGATCGTGCTGCCGCTCTTCACCCCGCCGGTGATCTTCGGCGGCGGCGCTCTGGCCGCCTTCCTGAGCGGGTTGCCCTGGGAGAGCGGGTTCGTGCTCCTCTGCGCCTATGCCGCCGCGGCCGTTGCGCTGGGTCCGCTGGCCATGGCCGCAGCCTGCCGCAACGCGCTCTCCTGAGGTTGCCGTAGCGTGTCCAAGATTACCAAAGCTTCATTCCGCATGGCGCCGTTTCGCCAATTTCCGGCGTGACGGTTAAGCTCGACAGCGAGCCAAGGAGGCCAGGACATGTCGCGACCGTGGATGGGATATCTCGCAGGGGCGGCGTTCGCCCTCTCGGCGGCGACGGCGGTCGCGGCCTATGCGCAGGGCGCGCCTGCGCCGGACGCCGGCGCACGTGACCGCGCGGTGCGGGAAGCCGACGGCGATGCGGCGAAGGGCCTCGACCGACAGGCGATGCGCCACGAGGACCGCGAAGTCCGCCGCGAAGAGCACCGGATCATCATCCGCGACGGTGACCGCCACTTCGAGATGATGCGCGACGGCCAGCACATGGACATGACCGAGCACCTTCGCACCATGCTGCA
This sequence comes from Phenylobacterium sp., assembly GCA_045802455.1. GTDB lineage: Bacteria > Pseudomonadota > Alphaproteobacteria > Caulobacterales > Caulobacteraceae > Phenylobacterium. The sequence continues at coordinate 4,181 of JBJMQX010000099.1, forward strand.
GCTGAAGCCCGGCCAGGAAGCTGCGCTGGCCGCCTACGTCGCGGCCCTCAAGCCGCAGCACCGCGAACACGACCACATGGTCGAGATGTCCCGCGCCGAGGGGCCGAAGACGACCACCGAGCGGCTGGCGGACATGGAAAAGCGGATGGCCGAGAACCAGGCCGCCGCCCACGCCCGCATCGAGGCCACGCGCCGGTTCTATGCCCAGTTGGAGCCTTCCCAGAAGAAGGTGTTCGACGAGATGCCGATGCTGATGATCGGCCCCATGGGCCCGATCGGCCCGATGATGCTGCCGGGTCCGATGAAGATCCGCTTCGAGCACCCGCCTGTTCCGCCCGTCCCGCCCGTTCCGCCCGCCCCACCGGGGCCGCCGAGGGCTCCGCCGCCGCCGCGTCTATAGGCCCGCCGGCGTATCCGGCCCCTGCCCTTGCAGGGGTCGGGCGCCCGGTCTAAGCCCGCCTGATGAGTTGGGCGCCCGCCTTCCTGGCCAATCCCGAGCGGTTCATGGCCTTCTCGCGCTGGGCGGCGCCGATGTTCGGCGCGATTGCGGTGGTCTGCGGCCTTGCGGGCCTGTGGCTCGGCTTTCATGCGCCGCCGGACTACCAGCAGGGCCTCACCGTGCGCATCCTCTTCCTGCACATCCCCGCCGCCTGGCTCGCCGAGTTCGTCTACGCGTGCCTGACGGTGGCGAGTTTCCTGGCGCTGGTCTTCCGTCACGCCCTGGCCGACGCCGCGGCCCAGGCGGCCGCGCCGCTGGGCGCGGGCTTCACCGTGCTGGCGCTGGTCACCGGCTCGCTCTGGGGCCGTCCGATGTGGGGCGCCTGGTGGGTATGGGACGCCCGGGTCACCTCGGTGCTGATCCTGCTGTTGATCTACATCGCCTATATGGCGCTCCGGGCCTCGATGGACGACGAGACCAAAGCCGCCCGCAACGCCGCGGTGCTGGCGCTCGTGGGGGCGGTGAACCTGCCGATCATCCACTACAGCGTTGTCTGGTGGAACAGCCTGCACCAGGGCGCCTCGGTAATGACCGGCAAGCTGGCCGGCGTCTATCTCTGGCCGGTGATCCTGCTGGTGCTGGCCTACATGGCGGCGTTCGGGTCGCTGTGGCTGGTGCGGATACGGGCCGAAGTCTGGCGCCGGCGCGCCGAGGCCGCCGCCCTGCGCGCGGCGAGGGCCTGAGGCATGCCCCAGGCGCACGACTATGCGGCCTACATCTGGCCGGCCTATGCGATCAGCGCCCTGGTGCTGGGCGGCCTCGTGGTCTCGTCCCTGTTGCACGCGCGGCGCTGGCGGAAGCGCGCCGAGGCGCTGAGCCGGAAATGAGGTCGGGCCTATGACCCGATGGCTGGCAGCCTTGCCGCTGGTCGCGCTGGCGGCGCTGGCGATCCTCTTCGCGGGCTACGCCCTGCACCGCAATCCGCACGTCGAGCCGCACACCCTGGTCGGCAAGCCGATGCCGGACCTGACCCTGCCCGACCTTTCCGGCGGCCAGCCCGCGCGCCTGAAGGATGCGCTCCAGGCCGGGCCGCTGCTGGTCAACTTCTTCGCCTCCTGGTGCGGCCCGTGCGAGATCGAGCACCCGGTGCTGATGGCCATGCACGGCCGGCATGTCAGGATGGTGGGGATCGCCTACAAGGACGCGCCGCCGAACACGCAAGGCCTGCTCACCCGGATGGGCGACCCCTACGCGCAAACGCTGGTCGACCGCGACGGACGAGCCGGCATCGAGTTCGGCATCACCGGCGTGCCGGAGACCTATCTGATCGGCCGCGACGGCAAGGTGCTGGCCAAGCACACCGGCCCGCTCAGCGAGGCCGACGCCCAGGCGCTGAGTGATCAGGCGCTGGACGCTCAGGCGCCGGGGGTCACCGGGCGTTAACCCGCCGTTGAGGGCGGCGCGGCAGATTGGGCCCCGGCGTTAACCATAATTGTGAAGGCGCTTTCGTGACGCCGATCCGGCCCGCCGGCTATCCCGCTCCGCCACCCGCCGGTCCGACGGCCGACGCGGCGCGCTTGGCGGCCCAGCGGGCCTTCTTCGACCAGGCGCTCGGGCGCGCGATGGGCGTCCCGCCTTCGCAGGCGCCGGTCCAGGCGGCCCCTGCGGCTGCGCCCAAGTCTTCCAGTGCGCCGGTCCAGCCAACTGATCTTCGACCGGAGATCGGCGCCGAAGCCCCCACCCGGCCTTTGCGGCCCGGTTCGCTGCTGGATATCCGGGTCTAACACTTTGTTTGGGCCTGTATGATAAACCCTTGCAATAATTAACTTTCCGAAACCCGGAACGCTCCTCCTGGAGCGGTGTTTGGAAATCATGACCAGCAGGGACAGGCGCATCACCGAAGAGGTCACGGCGCTGTGGCATGAGATCTTCGGGGGCCCGCCACCGCCGCAGGCGGACGGCGACGCCATGCTCAAGATCATCACGGGATCCCTGCCCGAGGTCGGCTACGACCGCATGCGGTCGCCGTACTTGCGCCCTTCGCTGGTCGTTCGACCGAAGGGCTAGGCAGCCTTCTTCTTCGCCTTCTTGCGCGCCTTGACCGGCTTGGCCGCCTTGCGGGCCTTGGCAGCCTTTGGCGCTTTGGCGGGCTTGGCCTCCGGGCGTTTCACGAGGTCCTGCAGCAGGCTGACGAACGCCTGGCGCCGGCCGCCGCCACCGATCAGCTTCAGGAGCCGGGCGTCGGCGGCGATCATCCGCGGACCCGCTTCGGCCAGGGCCATCCGCCCGGCCTCGGTCAGCCGAACAGCGTTGGCGCGCGCGTCCTGCGTCGAGCGCTCCCGCTCCAAGAGGCCCTTGTCGATCATCCGCCGCGCCATGTCGGCCAGCGTCGAGCGATCGATGCCGGTGATCCGCACAAGGTCGGCCTGCGCGGCGCCTTCGCGCGCCTCGGCCGCGGCCAGCACGGCGTATTGCCGCTGAGTGATGGCGCCCTCGCCGAACTCCTCCGCGTAGATGTCCAGCGCCCGCTGCAGCGCGCGGTGCAGCAGGTGGCTCGGCGATCGGTCCAGCGCCGCCACGCCGCTCTTTTGCCCGGACTTGCTCTTGGCCATCGGCCGTTCCCCAACGAGGCTCGGCTTAACCGTAGAACGCGATTACGTCGTTTTGATTACAGACCTTCCGTAGGCGGCGCAGCGATGGGCCCTATGGGGCGTCCATGGGCGGGGCAGGATCGGCGCTCTCCTCCTCGGGCATGTGCTTCATCATCAAGGGCGCCTGGGAGAGCGCGAAGAGGAAGATGAGGATCGCCACGCCCGGGAACTTGAAGAAGCCCCAGACCACGAAAGTCTGAGTGCGCCAAACCGCCTCGTTCAACGCCGCCAGCGCGAAGAAGAACACCGCATAGCGGAGCGTGAGCGTACGGACGACCGGGTCTGGCAAGTGGAACGCGTCGCCCATAAGCGCCTTCAGCGGGTTCTTGCCCCGCACGAGGCCGGTCAACAGGAAAAGGCCAAACAGGCAGTAGAGAATGGTGGGCTTCATTTGCAGGAAGCGCTTGTCGTGGAAGACGAGTGTCAGGCCCGCGAAGATCAACCCAAGGACCGCGGTCACCAACGGCATCGGCGCGACGCGCCGCTCCCAAAGCAATCCGATGAGGAGCGCCAGGAGGGACCCGCCGACGATGGCCCAACTGGACGCCACCGCAGTTTCATCATCGCTATGATGGGTGAGCTTCATCACCAGCAGCGTGGCGAGGAATATCACCAGGCCGGCGTAGTCCACGAACCAGTGCACCCACTTGGGGGCCCGGCGGTGCGGAACGTAGGGATCGTCGCTCAACGCACCGGCTCCTCGAGGCCGACCAGCGAGCGGGCGAAGGCGTGGGCGTCGAACGGCTGCAGGTCGTCGATCGCCTCGCCCACGCCGATCAGCTTGATCGGACTGTCCGAAGCCTGGGCCACCGGCACCAGCACCCCGCCGCGGGCGGTGCCGTCGAGCTTGGTCATGACGATGCCGGAGACCCCGATCTGGTTGCCGAAGATGTTTTCCTGGGCGAGCGCGTTGCGGCCGACGGTGGCGTCCAGCACGAGCAGCGTCTCATGCGGCGCGTCCGGATCGAGCTTCTTCACCACGCGGATGATCTTCAGGAGCTCGTCCATCAGCCCTTGCTTGTTCTGCAGCCGACCCGCGGTGTCGATCAGCACGACGTCATAGCCCTGCGCCTTGGCGCGCTCGACGGCCTCGAACGCCAGACCCGCCGCATCGGAGTTCATGGGCCGCGACATGAAGTCGGCCTTGGCCCGCTCCGCCCAGACCTTCAGCTGCTCGACGGCGGCGGCGCGGAAGGTGTCGCCGGCCACCACCAGCACCTTCGCCCCACGGCCGGTGAGATCGGCGGCGATCTTGCCCAGCGTCGTGGTCTTGCCCGAGCCGTTGACGCCGATGAACAGCACGACATATGGCCGCGGACCCGGCGCCAGCGGATCGAAGTCGCCCTGGCGGGCGCTGAGCTCGTCGCCGATCGCCTGGGCCAGCGCCGTCTTGATCTCGGCCTCGTCCACGTCCTTGCCGAACTTCTCCGCAGCGAACCGCTCGGTGATGCGCGCGGCGGAATAGGGACCCAGGTCCGCCTCGATCAGCATCTCCTCCAGCTCGTCGAGCTTGGCCTTGTCGAGCGGCGCCTTGGCGACGAACGCCTGGGAGATCTGGTCGCCCATCTGCTTGGAGGAGCGCGACAGGCCTTCGCTCAGCCGCTGGAACCAGCCGCGTTTGGGTTCGGTCATGGGCGGGGGCTATAGCCGCACGCTTGCGCGCCGTCACCCGCCCTTCCAGGGTGCGCGGCCATGGACCGCCTCGCGCTCACGCTCACGATCTTCGACTACGCCGCCGTCGCGGTGTTCGGCGCGACCGGCGCCCTGGCCGCGGCCCGCAGCCGGCACGACATCGTCACCTTCGGGTTCTTCGCCGCGGTGACCGGGGTCGGCGGCGGCACCCTGCGCGACCTCCTGATCGGCGCGCCGGTGTTCTGGGTCGGGCGGCCGGCCTATGTCATCGTCTGCCTAGCGGCCGCGGCGGCGGTCTGGGTGCTGGGCCCGCGCCGCTTCCGGCCGCGCATCCTCACCTGGCTGGATGCGCTGGGCATGGCCGCCTACGCCGTCGTGGGCGCGCTGAAGGCCCAGTCGCTGGGGGTGCCTCCGTTCCCGGCGGTGGTCATGGGCGTGCTGACCGCCACCTTCGGCGGGGTTATCCGCGACGTACTCGCCCACGAGCCGTCGCTGCTGCTGCGGCACGAGCTCTACGTGACGCCCGCGCTGCTGGGCGCCGGCGTCTTCGTCTCGGCAGGGCTGCTCGGCGTCCCGGTGATCGCCGCGGGCGTCGCCGGCTTCCTGGCGGCGTTCGTGGTCCGCGCCGGTGCGATCCTGTGGGGTTGGGCGTTGCCGGGCTTCGGCGGGCCGCTGCCGGAGGATCCCGGTTAGCGGGCGCTGCCGCCAGGGTGCTGGCGCGATTCCACCGAGGCAAAGGTCTCCACGGCGCTCTGGCCGGTCTTGCCGCTCTTCCATTCCGCCAGCTCGCCCAGATGGTCGACGAACGACAGCTTCTCGGGCCAGGAAAGCTGGGTGGTGGGCGGCGCAAGCTTGGGGTTGTCGAGCGCCCCGATGCTGACCCCGACCTGGCCGTGGGACTCGAAGCTGAGCGGCGTGCCGCAGGCCTCGCAGAAGCCGCGCTGCACGGCCGCCGAGCTCTGGAAATACTTCGGCGCGCCTCTCGTCCACGCAAAGTCCAGGACGTCAACGTAGGGACCGAAGAAGCCGCCGGTCGCCTTCTGGCACATACGGCAATGGCAGATGCTGGCGGCGCCCAGCCCCTCCGCCGCGAACCGCACCGCGCCGCACTGGCATCCGCCCGTCACGCTCATGCCGCCTCCAGCACATCAGCGCGGGCCAGCGCCCGCTTCCCGTCGTGGGCCTCCACCACGAAGGCGCAGACCTCACCGACGGTCGCCGCGCCCGAAAATGCGATTTCGGTGAAGTCTTCAGCGCGGGCCACGCCGCCGTTCCCAGTGTCCGGGCGCTCGACCAGCGCCATCAACGTACGGCCGACCTGGCGGTCCAGGTGGTCGGCGAGCGCGGCCTCGCCGGCGGCGCGCAGGCGTGCGGCGCGTTCCTTCACCACCGACTTCGCTACTGGCGGCATCCGCGCGGCCGGCGTGCCGGGCCTGGGGCTGAACGGGAAGACGTGCAGGAACGAAAGCCCCGCGTCCTCGATCAGCGAGAGGGTGTTCTCGAACATCGCCTCGGTCTCGGTCGGAAAGCCGGCGATCAGGTCGGCGCCAAAGGCGGTGTCGGGGCGCACGGCCCGCACTTCGGCCACCAGCTTCAAGGCGTCGGCGCGGCTGTGACGGCGCTTCATCCGCTTCAGGATCATGTCGTCGCCGGCCTGCAGCGAAAGGTGCAGGTAGGGCATCAGCCGCGGCTCGTCGGCCAGGCAGCGCAGCAGGTCGGCGTCGATTTCGGCGGCGTCGATGGAGGAGAGCCGCAGCCGGGGAAGCTCGGGGACCAGCTTGAGGATTCGCGCCACAAGCTGTCCCAGCGTCGGCTGGCCCGGCAGGTCGGCGCCCCAGCTGGTCACGTCGACGCCGGTCAGCACCACCTCGCGGTAGCCTTGGGCAGAGAGCCGCCGCACCTGCTCGACCACCTCGCCGGCCGGCGCCGAGCGGGAATTCCCGCGGCCGTAGGGAATGATGCAGAAGGTGCAGCGGTGGTCGCAGCCGTTCTGCACCTCGACGTAGGCCCGCGCCCGGTCCTTCAGCCCGTCCACCAGGTGGCCGGCGGTCTCGCGCACGCTCATGATGTCGTTGACCCGAACCCGGCCGAGCTCCGGCCTCGGCAGGTACGAGCCGGGCGCAGACTTCTCGGCATTGCCCAGCACCAGGTCCACCTCGGCCATGGCCGCGAAGGCGGCGGGGTCGATCTGGGCCGCGCAGCCGGTGACGATCAGCTTCGCGCCGGGCCGCTCGCGCCGTGCCTTGCGGATCGCCTGACGCGCCTGGCGCACGGCTTCGCCGGTCACCGCGCAGGTGTTGAACACCACCGCGTTGGTAAGCCTGTCGGCCGCAGCCTGCGCGCGGATGATCTCGCTTTCGTAGGCGTTCAGGCGGCAGCCGAACGTGACGATATCCAGGTCGGGGCCGCTCATGGCAGCTCGCCCATGAAGTCGACCGCCGCCGGGCCGGTCATGACCACGTGGTCGTCGGCGTTCCACTCGATGAACAGCTCACCGCCGTCCAGCTCCAGGGTGGCGGCGCGGCCGGTCAGGTC
>JBJMQX010000100.1:0-15309 GCA_045802455.1 Phenylobacterium sp.
CGCCTCGTGCAGCATGCGGGCGCGCTCGCGGTTCAGCTCGCCGGTGCGCCGCCGGAAGATCTCGAACAGCAGGGCGTCCTTGGAGCCGAAATGGTAGTTCACCGAGGCGAGATTGACCCCGGCCTCGGCGGTGATGTCGCGCACCGAGACGTTCTGGAAACCGTGCAGGGCGAACAGCCGCTCGGCGGCGGTGAACACCGCAGCCTTGGTGGCGGCTTCGTTGGCTTCGGTCGGAGCCGTAACGGGCTCGGTCACGCGTGCGAATCCTTCAAGGTTTGCGAGAGATTAGGCGTAACACCGTCGCTCGCAAACGCTCCTATCGCGCCAGCTCCTTCATGGCCTTCTCCAGGCCCTCGATGGTCAGCGGGAACATCCGGTCGCCGACCAGCTGGCGCATGACCTCGAGGGAGGGCGTGTAGTCCCAGTGGCGCTCGGCGGTGGGGTTCAGCCAGACGACGCTTTCGAAGATCTGGGCGACCCGGTCCATCCAGATGGCGCCGGCCTCCTCGTTCCAGTGCTCCACCGAGCCGCCCGGATAGGTGATCTCATAGGGGCTCATGGTGGCGTCGCCGACGAAGATCACCTTGTAGTCGCTGGGGAATTTGTGGAGCACGTCCCAGGTGGCCATCTTCTCGGCATGGCGGCGGCGATTGTCCTTCCACACGCTCTCATAGAGGCAGTTGTGGAAGTAGTAGAACTCCATGTTCTTGAACTCGGTCCGCGCCGCGGAGAACAGCTCCTCGCAGACCTTGATGTGGCTGTCCATCGAGCCGCCGATGTCGAAGAAGATCAGCACGCTGATCTTGTTGCGGCGCTCCGGGCGCATCTGGATGTCCAGATAGCCCTTCTCGGCGGTGCCCTTGATGGTGCCGCCCATGTCGATCTCGTCGGGGGAGCCCTCGCGGACCCATTTGCGCAGCCGGCGCAGCGCCACCTTGATGTTGCGGGTGCCGAGCTCGACCTGGTCGTCGAGGTTCTTGTACTCGCGCTTGTCCCAGACCTTGATCGCCTTGCCGTGGCGGCCCTTGTCCTGGCCGATGCGCACGCCCTCGGGGTGATAGCCGTTGGCGCCGAAGGGCGAGGTGCCGCCGGTGCCGATCGCCTTGTCGCCCTTCTCGTGGCGCTCCTTCTGCTCCTTGATGCGCTCGGCCAGCATCTCCATCAGCTTGTCGAAGCCGCCCATGGCCTCGATCTGCGCCTTCTCCTCGTCGGTGAGGAACTGGTCGGAGAGCTTCTTCAGCCACTCGGCCGGGATGTCGGTGGTGACATCCTCGCCCAGCCGCTCCAGCCCCTTGAACACGTGGCTGAACACCTGGTCGAAGCGGTCGAGGTTCTTCTCGTCCTTCACGAGCGCGGTGCGCGACAGGTAGTAGAAGTCCTCGACCGTGCGGTCGATGACCCCTTTGTCCATGCCCTCCATGAGGGCCAGGTATTCCTTCAGCGTCACCGGCACCTTGGCCTGGCGAAGCTCGGTGAAGAAACGCATGAACATGCGTCGGGTCCTTGCGCGACGAACAGTCGTTTGAACGCCGAGGATGCGGTCTCGGGTCCCCGATGTCCAGTGCGGCGCAGACGCCCGCCCGCTCCCCGCCCCGGACCCGAACCCAGTTATTCTTGGACCAGAGAAGGTTTCCCGGGAATCGCAGGGGAGGATCGGGTCGACTGCCGGCCCCGAACGCTCTTTCGGGCGCGGAGGTGACGGGATTCACTTGACAAAGAGCGGAAGTTCCCGATTTGTTCACAAGCGCGACGCGCTGTCCAGCTTTTTGTGGATGGCCGGCTGCGCGCGTCAGTGGCGGGGTCGCGCCTTCGCCTGCCTGCGGTCCGCCACGGCGCGCTCCCAGGCGGTGCGGGCGGCGATGACCTTGGCGGTGAACTCGTCCCCGTAGAGCCGGTAGCAGGAGAGGACGACGTCGACGCCCTGAGGCAGCGTCCTGGCCACCGCTTCGAGCCCCGGCGTCACGTCGGTGCGGTGGATAAGGCGGCCCTCGTCGCGGCTGCACCTGAGCGGCGGCTCCATGACCTTGGCCAGGTGCGGGCAGGCGTGCGATGCGCGCACGGCGCAGGCCCGGTGCATGGGCGGAATGTTGCAGCCGTACTGTTGCGACCCGTCCAGGAGCGTGACGAGCCCGCCGGAGGCCACCGGAAAGATATGGCGGTCATGCCGGTCGGTGGGCTTGCCGCACACATGGCAGAGCAGGTCGATCAGGCCGCGCCGCAGGCGCGTGGCGTTCATGGCGCCGAACAGCGGCTCGCCGACGCCCGGGGCCTGCCGCTGGTTGAGCTCCAGGAGGCCCGGGAAATCGGCCGAGGGGTCGACGCTGAACGCCTGTTCGCCGCTCCAGGCCGCCGACCAGGGGGCTACTCGTGTCACCGCTTCGCTCAAGTCCACCTTCCCGATTCCCGCCGCGGCGCGATCGCCGACCTCGCCTGACCGGCGGCGGTTTGCGTCAGCCGGGCTCCGCGTGCAAGCAGGCTCGCCGAGGTCGACATTCGTCCCGGCGCCTAGGGTGCGACAGCGGCGGCCGCGGCCGGCGCGGCAGGTCGGAGGATAGCCAATGGCGCGCGGTGCGTCCCACGTCGAGCGTCATGCGGTGGCGCGGATCGGCTGGCTGAGGGCCGCCGTCCTGGGCGCCAACGACGGGATCGTTTCGACCGCGAGCCTGATCGTCGGCGTCGCCGCGGCCCATGCCGATCGCGCCAGCCTGGTGCTGACCGCGCTCGCCGGACTGGTCGCCGGCGCGATGTCGATGGCGGCCGGGGAATATGTCTCCGTCAGCTCGCAGGCGGACAGCGAAGCCGCGGACCTGGCGAGGGAGCGCCGGGAGCTCGCGACCGCGCCGGAGCAGGAGCTCGACGAAATGACCGCCATCTACGTCGCGCGCGGGCTCACGCCCGAGCTGGCCCGCCAGGTCGCGCAGCAGCTGAACGCCGGCGATGCGCTGGCCGCGCACGCGCGCGACGAGCTCGGAATCTCGGAACACACGACGGCCAGGCCCGTGCAGGCGGCCCTGACCTCGGCGGCGACGTTCTCGGCCGGCGCCGCCTTGCCGCTCGCGGTCGTGCTCGTGGCCCCGCTGCCAGCGCTGGTCGGGGCGGTCTCCGTCGCCGCCCTGGGCTTCCTGGCCCTGCTCGGATGGGTCGGCGCCCGCGCCGGCGGCGCAAGCCCGTGGAAACCCACCCTGCGCGTCACCTTCTGGGGCGCTCTGGCGCTGGCGGCGACGGCGTTGATTGGAAGGGCGTTCGGGGCGGTGGTGTGAGGGGTGGTGCCCGGTGAAGTTGGGGCCTGCGGCTCCGACGGGCTCGGGTCACCGCGTGGTCCGGATTCGTTGCGTAGGCGCGGCCAGCATCAGCAATGCGCCAGGAGCGGACATTGGGTCCGCTCCAGATTGAAGGCCTTCCCGCAACGGCCGGTCTGGAGCGGCTCAGCCTTCGGCGTCCTCGTCCGCTTCCGTCGCGACGGAAGCGGCGCCGCCCAGGGCCTCGTAGCGGCGCGACGCCAGCCACTGCAGACGCTTGGCCTGAGTAAGGAGCACACGACGCAAACCGCCCTGAACCTTCCGCTCCGAAATGACCTGCGCCAACCGCGACAGGATCAGCGAGCGCCGCGCCAAGCGGAAATCGGGATGGGAGCGGATCTCGAAGACGCGATCCGAAACGATCCGCGCCCGCAATGAGGGCGGGGCCTCGAGCATTACCGAGCCGTGGGGCGGGTCCTTCTCATTCAAGATGGCCTTGAACTGAGAGTTTTCGACTGCCTGAGCCGTGATTAGGCGCTCGAGGCCATCGAGCCGCTGGCGGGCCGTTGCGTCCGTCCGTGGCGCGTTCTGCAAATCCGCCATCGGCCAGACTTCGATCTCGAAGACCTCGAACGGATCCAGCACCGACATGGCCACGGCGTCAGTCCGCTGGTTCGTCAGGTGGCGGCGAATGCGCGAGCGTAAACGCTCGTTGGTTTGGCCGACGTAGATCGGTTCGCCATCGTAGTCGAAGAACGCGTAGACGCCCCACCGGAAGTTCCCCACTGGCAAGGGTGCCGCATTACCGACCGCAAAGGGCGTTTCAAGGAACCTCGCGAGGTTCGCCCGAAGGTCGTCGGTCTCGAACGGCGGGACGTTCGTCGCGTCCGGGTCGCGGCCGAAAAGCGGTCCGGGATCAGGCACGTCGCGCGGATCGCGCTCGACTCTTCGCTGACGCCTGATCACCTAAAAGAGGCTCGAACAGATGCGCCGCCAGGTGTCGAACAACTGGAACCGCCACGCCATCGCCCGTCAGGTGATAGGCCTCGTTGTAGTTCTTGGGCAGAACGTAGCTATCGTCCAAGCCCATCAGGCGCGCGGTCTCTCGCGCCGAAATCAGGCGCGTGCGCACCCGTTCACCGTCCACCACCATAATGATCTGACGGCTCGAACCGCCAGCCGGGGTGCGTAGGCAGCCCGCCACATCATCAAAGCGAACCTCGGCACGTTGCACCTTGTTGCCGCGCTCATCGAAACGGGTGCGACGATACACGCCGCCCACCATACGGCGGCCGGCGCGCTTGGCCGCTTCCAATTTGGCTAGGTTGACGGCCGACATCATGCCCACGATCTGATCGCGCTTGGCTTCCGTGTGCCACTCGACGCTCGTGGGATGCTCTTCAATGAAATTCGCGAAGGTTGAATTTCGCCAGGGCGGCGACGGGATGTTCCACCAAACCATCGACTGCAGGGTCTCAGCGCCGACGCGGTCCACTGCCCGCCGCAGGGCCGGCGTGTGGAACGGCTCGATCGGTCCAGGAGACACAAGCGCTGGATCGACGGCGACGCTCTCGTGCACACCGATCATGAACAGGCGCGGTCTAGAGTGAGGGAGGAACTGCGACGCGTTGATTACGAGCGCACCGAAGCGGTAGTTCGCCTCCGCAAAGGTCCGGCAGATCGCCTCGAAATCTCGACCGCCATGGGAGGTCAAGGTGCCAAGGACGTTCTCCAGCGCAATGATCTTGGGTGCCCGATTGTCCTTGATCAGGCCGGTCACGACGTCCCAGAATGGATAGAAGGTTCCAGACCGCTCGCCCTTGAGGCCGGCGCCGCCGCCTGCGAGGGAGAGGTCCTGGCAGGGGAACGATCCCCACACGAGATCAACCATGCCCGGGAGAGCGTCGGCTTTAATCCGGCCGACGTCGCCGACCAACAGTTCGCCACCGGTCCCCCAGTTTCTTTGGTAAGTCATGCCTTTCTTCGGGTCGAAGTCGTTGGCGAATAGGCAGGTCCACCCCAACCCTAGTCCAGCTCGCGCCAGCCCGCCGCCAGCGAAGAACTCGTAAAAACTACGCATGTTCGCCGCCTTCCCCTTGCGTGCGACGCAGGCGATCTCTCGCCAGCCTCTCTTCTATTGCTTCGGTTATCCAAGTGTAACGAGAAACGGAACCTGGTCGTGCGGCCCGAGCGGCGTCGATCGCCCCAGAAGTCTCCGCTGGCAGGCGTAGATTGACGCAGTCTAGGGACCTGACTGTGGCTGTTTTCGAATCGACTAACATGGCGCCAGAGTGACGCCACACTGGCTCTTGGTACAGTTCGTATTTTGTTCCACCCTGCGCCGAAGTCAACCTTTAGCGTGCTATCGCCATGGAAACCTACGCCGTTAAGCTAGTGCGGCGTTTTCCCGCCGCCGAGCTGATCAACCCCAGCGCCGAGGAGCTCGATAGCGGGGAGGAGGATTGCCTTGCCGGCAACTTGCACTACCGCGATTTGAGGGGCTTCACGTGGGATGACGTCGCCGACGTCCTCCCACGCGAAAGGGCGCTCTTCGAACGCTTTGCCGCAGTCCCCGACCGGGATCAGGAAGCAGAGCTGTTCGACGAAGAGCGTATCGACGCCTTAGACGAACTCGACGCGATCTGGGCTCTCGACATTGGCACGGCCGCCGCCACGCTCGCCTTGTCAGCACTTGGCGCGGTACCAGTCGCGAGCTGCAATGCCGGCGGGTTCGGCGGTCATCATTCGGCCCGGTTCCCCTACGTGGCGTTCTACATCGGGGCCGCCGAGCCGGCTGTGATCCTCTCGATCGCTGAAAGCGCTGGGCTCGGGCTGGATGTCATCGACCCAGGTCTCGGGCGCCTCTTCGGACGAACCAACATCGACCTGCACCGTTTTGCGGATCATGCGTTGGCGATCAGCCGGCAGCAGCAAGGTTAGCCTGCCGTCAGGCGCCGTCCTTCGCGTCTCGGATCAGCTCGCGCATGGCCAAGACGGCGGGTTCTGCGTCGTCGGCCGATTTGGCGAAGAGCACTTGTTCGGCGAGCCGGACATACCGACGATCCTCGTTGAACAGGGCGTCAGATCCGACAAGCTTGTAGAACCGGTAGAGCTTGCAAACCTTGAGGGTCTCAGTCCCCTTAGCGGTGAGCGGCGCGTAGACCACACCCCCGAATAAGAAGTGCTCGTCCCAGTCGTCGAAGTGAGGGTGGACAATGGTGTAGGCGTCTGAATTTCGCGGAAACCGAACCCGTGGACGCCTCAGTATGTCGGCATCCAACTTGGCCCCGTTACAGTCGATGCAGGCGACCGCGAGGTTCTCAGGTTCGAACATGAAGGCCGCGTTGGCGGCTCGCGAAATGACGTGTTCAACGTCCCATGCGCGACCGTGCTGAACCACATTTTCCCGACGGCAATAGCAGCATTTGAATTGTTGGCCCTGCAGGTAGAACTGCTTGATCCGAGACCTGAGGGCGTTGAGGTCGTCGCTGTCCCAGCCGCCGCCTTGATCGCGAACCGTTTTGATCTGGGCAAGCTCTTCGGCGGTGAAGACGATCGGATTAATCGCCATCGGTCGCGAGCTCATCCTTGGCGACCTGCAGGTCCTTAACGATCTCCTTGATCTGTTCCCCGCCGTCCATGTTGCTGGCCAGACGGACGAGTTCGGACAGCTTGGCGTCAAACTCTGGGCTCTGAATTTGCCGCTCTCCAACCAGACGTAGGGCTTCGGCGAGCACGTCGCGCAGGTAGAAGTTGGTCGGGCTGATCACGTCGAAGGCCCTGGCCATAACGTAGTCCGGCGAACGACCGAGCAGTTCGTCGGTCGAAACGCTGCTGGCGCGGTCCATCGAGTAGACCCAAGACCTTTCGGGAAGGTCGGCGACGATCAGAGGGCTATGTGTGCTGAATACGAAATGGCAGCCCGAGTAAGCGGCAAACACCTCGCGCATCAGGTGGACATATTTGCTCTGCCATTCGGGGTGCAGGCTCGTCTCCGGCTCATCCACCAACACGAGACTTCCATCCCGAAGGTGGGCGGCAATGGACAAGAACACCGTCAGGATACTGATCTCACCAGAACTGGCTTCACGCAGATCGTGGCGGGTTCCGTCAGACCTCCAAACGTCGATCGATGACAGGCTGAGCGCGCCAAGGCGACGGAGCAGACGCAGGGCTTCGCCGTCGAACGGCAAAGCCGGGGTCTCATCGCCGAACCGCAGATCAAACTCCAGGCCCTGCTTCGCCAAGAGGGGCGTGATTCCGGCGAGCTTCTCGCGCAGCCAAGTCTCGCTGAAGGCGCCGGATGTCGCGACGTTCCGGAGACGGTTCAAAAGCCTTGTATCGTCCTCCTTGGCTTCACCAAGGTCGAAGGCGCCTTGCAGGAAGGCCTGCACATCACGCCCGATCGTCGCCTTCAGCTTCGCGCGGATACGCGGCTCATATCCGAGTAATTCGAACACGCCGCGCAACCGCGCGGCCTCGGCAGCGGTCCGCTGCCCCCCGAGTCCTTCCAAGGCGCGATAGAGCAAGGCGACGACCGAGGCGCGGTTCGTGCGATCGCGCATGCCGACGTAGTGGTAAAAAGAGACGCCGTCGCGGAGCTGCTCAAACTCTCCGCGGGGTATGTCATCGCCGTCGCTAGACGGCTCTAGCGGGAATTTATCTACCGGGGTGAGCGCGACGGCGATCACCCGAGCCGGGAGCGGCGTCGGCGCCTCTAGCTCTTCGAGGGTGAGCGATTCAATCGGGCGCCCGCCCAGAGCAACGCGGGCCTCATTGCAGAGGTATTCAAGGCAGCCAAGTCGAGGGTAGCGGTCGCGGCCTGACCCGGCGCGGTACATACTAGCGAAGTCGCTCGCGATATTGCCGAGCAGACGGCTCTTCCCCGATCCATTGTTGCCGATGATAATTGAATAGGTGCATTCCGACCCACTGGGCCCGTTCGGATCAGAGAAGATGACCGTCGGAGGCAGATTGCCCGCCAATTGTAATCCGCTACCGTGCGCTGCACCGCCGGCCCGTATTAGTCGAAAGGTATGGGCCATCGTAGGTCGAGCCTGAATCGAGAGGGTCCTGCTCAGCTTACGAGGCTGGTTGCCTTTGTTGCAACCTGTGGTCGGAGAGCGCGCATCCCGGCTCAAATCTACGGACTAAGCGGAGCGCCCAGAACCAGACCCTGCCAAGGTCGCCTTTGAGGCAGGACGAGACATTGCGGGCGCGCCACAAATAGGACATTCGGGGCTCACCGGACGGTGTCCTATTCACGCCGCGACGCCAGCGCCCGTTTGCGACCCGTTGGGACGTTCAGCCGGTCCGCCCGAGGTGTCGCGGCCGTCCTGGTGTCGTAGGGCTGTGTCCGTTGGCCGCAGCGAACGCGCGGCGGGGATGAGGCTCTGTTTCAGGACGTAGCCAGGAAACTGCGGCGTCGTGGCTGAACGCGGACGGACGGGGTCCAGCCGCGCTGAGTGCGGCGCACGGGGGAAGCATTCGTGGATATAGCAAGATTATTTGCCTCGAGTTCGTTCCTGTTTGTCTATTCAGGGCTCCTGATTGTAATAACCGCCGTCGGTATTATTCGAAACCATCTCTCGATTATATCGGAAACCAAGACGTCGGGCGACATCATCAGGCTTGTCGATGGCGCCCATGCGCCTGACGCCTCCGGCAAGGTCGCGCAGCTGCTGTTGCTGAACGAGTCCACGGGCGCCCGCATCCTCACGCACGATGCGTGCCGCAGGGACGACCTTGTGGAGCACCGGGTCTGGCGGAACCCGAAGTCGGCGACCGCCCGGGCGACCGCCAACTATCTGGGCGTGATGGCGGCGGTGCCCGCGGGGCGCCACAGCCTCGAGGGCCTGCGTCCCGCAAGGGCGATGCTGGAGGACGAGTACCGCCGGCTTCACCGAGGCCTGAGCGGGTTTGGCGACTTCATCATCCGCGTGTCGCTGCTCGGCACGTTCATGGGCCTGATCGCCGCGCTGACCATCGCCAGTTCCAACATCGGCGCCGCGCAAGGGTCGGCCGAGGCGCAAAGCGCCCACATGCGGGACTTCATCCAGGTCCTGCTGGCGACGGCCGCGAACAAGTTCTGGATCTCGGCGGTGGGCATCGGCTGCGCCCTGGTCGTGCAGATCTATCGCTCCACCTCGGAGAAGGCCCGGCACATCGTGCGCCTGGGCGAGGCCTTCGACCACGCGCTCACCGATCCCGAGATCGCCGCCGCCTGGTGCCCGTCGGACGCCGGCCCGGCCAGCCAGGACGAGATCGACCTGCGGTTCGTGAGGGAGGCCGTCTTCGCCCGGATCGCGAAGCTGGATCTGGAGCCGCTCAACGCGGCGATCGCCGAGACGGCCGCGGCCATCAAGGCCAACGCCGGCCGCTCGGTCATCACCTTCGGTCCGGCGCCCTCGCCGGCGCCGTCGCCACGGGGGGCCGAGTGATGTCCGCGCGTTCGCGACGCGTCCCTCGCTTCGCGAGGCCGGTGGAGGACGAGGGACCGTTCGCGTCCTTCACGGACCTGTTCATCGGCATCCTGTTCCTGTTCCTGATCCTGGTGGCCGCGCTGATGCTGATGCACCAGCAGGCCGTGCACACGGAAAAGGTCGAGACGGTCCAGCCCGTCCAGCCCAAGCCCGAGCCGCCGCCCAAGCCGGTCCCCGAGCAGCCGGCGTTTCGCCTGGGCATCGTCTTCAACATCTACCAGCGGCCCGCCGTGTTCGACGGCGAGGGCTGGACGTATTCCCGCACGGTCCGCGTCTTCCGCTCGCCGGATGGGCGCTGCATCAACACCGTCTGGATGCGGAGCAACCTGAGCACGGCCTGGATGTCCCCGACGGCGAAGGAGGACATTCCGACGGGCGATGAGAAGGATGCCTTGGGCCGGTTCGAGCCCTGCGGACTTTCCGCCTCGGGCGACCGTTGGGAGACGGCTTCGGAGGCGGGGCAGCTGAAGCGGATCACGCCCTACCTCTATAGCGGGTCGGTGGTGCTGCATAAGAAGGAGGGGGATGAGACGCTGGAGATGCAGTACCGGGTGCTGGGCGTCTACGACGACTATTTCCGCGCCCCGACACCGTCGGCGAAGCCCGGCTAGGCGGGGCTGTCGAAGCGCATGAAATCCGGTCTCGCATCCTTGGTCTGCCGTCTTTGGGTCTGCCGTCTTTGGGTCTGCCGTCTCTGGGTCTGCGGCGCCGCGCTCGCGCTTGCGTCCGCGGCCCTGGCGCAGCCCATATCGCTGCAGAACAACGATGGCGGCCCCAAGGAGGCGGCCGTCGATCCCGCCACGGTGCAGGGCCTGCCTTCGGCGCGCGACTACCGTCCGCCGGAGGGGATCGCGTTCAAGGCCGCCGACTTCCTCAGCGAGAACGTGCGCCTGACGGCCGAGTGGTTCCATGCGGCAGAGAACGAAGGCCGCAAGCTGCCCACGATCATCGTCGCGCCGGGCTGGGGCGCCACGGCCGCCAGCTTGCGCGAGGACGCGGTCGACCTGGCGCGCGCCGGCTACCGGGTCATGCTGTTCGACTACCGGGGGTGGGGCGACAGCGACGGCCGGGTGACGCTGGCGACCGGGCGGCCGGGCGCGGGCGGGACGTTCACGGCCCAGGTGCGCGAGCTCCGCGGCTACGTCGATCCCGGGGAGCAGAGCGAGGACTGGTTCAACGCCGTCAGCTACGTGGCGGCCGATCCGATGGTCGAGGCCGGGCGGATCGGCGTCCTGGGCTCCGACCTCGCCGGGGGCTACGTGGTCTATGCCGCGGCCCACGACCTGAGGGTCAAGGCGCTGGTCAGCCAGGTGACCTGGGCGGATCTGCGCCCCTCCAAGCCCTACCAGCCCGACCCCGCCAGGGTGATCGCCGGGGGGGACGCGGCGGCCTCGCGCATCGCCAGCGGCCAGGCGCCGTATCCGGCGGAGCGCGCGCGCGCGACCGCCGCTGACGGGGGCAGCCTGGTCGGCGCGCCGGTCGGGAACAAGGCGCCACGCTGGACGCCGGTCGACGAAGCGGACGGGGTGACCCAGCCTGCGCTGTTCGTCCTGGCGGAAAAGGAGGAACTGTTCTCCAACGTCTTCAACGGCCAGCTGGCCTGCGAGCGGGTGACGGGGCCGCGCAAGCTGGTGATGCTGCCCAAGATCACCCACTACGGCGTCTACGGCGCCGAGCGGCAGCGGGCGATCACGTTCGCCATCGACTGGTTCGACCGGTACCTGAAACCCCCCAACCTGACGCCTGGCGGCGCGCCGACCCGGACGCCCGTCAATCGCCGGGAGCCCGAGCGTGGGCCGTGCAACCCGCCGCCCGCGCCGCCCAAGGGCGAGGAGGACAAGAACGGCAGCGGCAAGGGGCACAAGGCGCAGGCCACGTCGGGCCGCTTCAACTGACACCCACGGCTCAGGGCAGAAGGGCAAGCCCGCGCGCGCAGCTGGCGGGGTTGCGCTAGCCCCGCCGCCCGAACGCCTTCAGGAAGGTCTTCACGCCCCGGGCGGCTTCGGCGTCGAGCTGCGCGGGGGTGAGGGGCGGGACGGCGTTGCAGAGGCGGGCCTTGAGGCTGGGGCTCTGCAGTATGCCGAGCAGGTGGTGGGCGGCGCCCAGCGGATCGCCGTCGAGGTCGAGGCCGCCGGCGGCGTCGAGGCCGGCCAGGAAGGCGGCCAGGCGCTCGGCGCCACGCTTCGGCCCGGTCTCGTAGAAAATGCGGCCAAGCTCCGGCGCGCGTTCGGCCTCGGCGGCGATGACCGCGAAGTTGCGCAAGGTGACGTCGTCGAGGATGAAGGCCAGGAAGGAGCGGGCGATGCGCTGCAGCGCCGCCTGCGGCGTCTCGCCGGACTTCACCGCGAAGAGGGTGTCCTGCTGCCAGAGGCAGCGGCGTTCCACGTAGGCCTTGAAGAGCTCGTCCTTGCTGCGGAAGTAGTTGTAGAGGGTGCCCTTCGAGCCGCCCAGGCGCGCGGCGATGGTGGACATCGAGGCGGCCGCGAAGCCTTCCTCGAGGAACACCTCCTGGGCCACGTCGAGGATCGCCTCGCGGCGGGCGTCAGGGTGTAGGCGAGGCTTATCCGGGCGGGCTTTAAGCTTCAGCATTTTTTCTAACCGTACGGGGTGGTCACCTTGACGGTAAAGATAGTCGCCTCTATCTGCGAACGCAATCTGACCGTACAGTACGGTACGATAAGGTTATCGGCGATGTCACGTCATTATACGTCCCTCCTGGCCAGCCTGTTCGCCGGCGCCGCGCTGGCCGGCTGCGCCACGCTTCCGGCCCCGACGCCGGCCCGCGTCGCCAAGCCCGTCCAGAGCTACGCCGCCGCACAGGCGCTGGCCGGCCCGACCCGCGAGTGGCCGGGAGACGGGTGGTGGCGCGCCTATGGCGATCCGCAGCTCGACGCCCTGGTGGCCGAGGCGCTGGCGGGGTCGCCGACGCTGGCGGCGGCCGAGGCGCGGGTGCGCAAGGCCCAGGCCCAGGAGCAGCGCGGCCGCCTGCTGCCGACGATCAGCGCCAACGCGTCGGCCGAGGAGATGAAGCAGAGCTACAACATCGGCATCCCCAAGCCGTTCGTGCCGAAGGGCTACAACGACTATGGCCGGGCCACGCTGGACTTCTCGTGGGAGCTCGACTTCTGGGGCAAGAACCGCGCGGCGGTGGCGGCCGCGATCACCGAGACCCGGGCCGCCGAAGCCGACGCCGCCGAGGCGCGGCTGATGCTGGCGACCAACGTCGCGGCGGCCTACGCCGACCTGGCGCGCCTCTACGCTGAGCGCGACGTGGCCGAGCGGTCGCTGAGCGTGCAGGGCGAGACCTCCAAGCTGGTGGCCCAGCGGGTGGCGAACGGGCTCGACACCCTGGGCGAGCAGCGCCAGGCGGAGGCCGAGCCGCTGCAGGCCAAGGCCGACCTCGCCGCCATCGACGAGCGGATCGCGCTGACTCGCAACCGGCTGGCGGCGCTGGCCGGGGCGGGGCCGGACCGCGGGCTCGCCATCGCCCGCCCGGCGGTGGGCGCCCTGAAGCCGATCGGGGTGCCGGCCGAGCTTGCCGCCAGCCTGGTGGGCCGCAGGCCCGACGTCACCGCCGCGCGGCTGCGCGCCGAGGCCGCCGCGCGGCGCATCCACGAGGCGAGGGCCGCCTTCTATCCGGACGTAAACCTGGTCGCTTTCGTGGGCTCGACGGCGCTGTCGCTGAGCAAGGTGTTCGCCACCGGCTCCGACATCGGTTCGGTGGGCCCGGCGGTCAGCCTGCCGATCTTCAACGGCGGGCGCCTGAAGGCCAACCTGCGCGGCGCCGAGGCCGACCGCGACCAGGCCGTGGCCAGCTACGACGCCGCGGTCACCGAGGCCTTCCGGCAGGTCGCCGACGTGGTCGCCTCGGCCCGGGCGCTGCAGGGCGAACTGGCCGATTCGCGGGCGGCGCTGGCAGCCAGCGAGGACGCCTACCGGATCGCGCGGCTGCGCTACGAGGGCGGGCTCTCCACCTATCCCTCCGTGCTGCTGGCCGAGCAGGGCGCGCTCAGGCGGCGGCGCATCGTGGCCGACCTGGACGCCCGGGCGCTCGCTCTCGACGTCGAGCTGGTCCGCGCCCTGGGCGGCGGCTTCCACGCCGCCTGACCAACCCTTGAACTCCTTCCGACCGAGCCATCGCCATGCTTACTAAGACCGACCCGATGTCCGAGACAGCCATCGCCAGCCAGCAGGCCGCCGCACGCGGCCGACGCCGCCAGCTCCTCACCTGGCTGGCGATCGCCGTGGTCGCCGCGGCCGCGCTCTACGGCGTCTGGTCCTTCGTGTTCTCCGGCAAGACGGTGAGCACCGACAACGCCTACGTGGGCGCCGACGTGGCCCAGGTGACGCCGCTGGTCTCCGGGCCGGTCGCCAAGGTGCTGGTCCGCGAGACCGAGATCGTCAAGGCCGGCCAGCCGCTGGTGCTGCTCGACGACGCCGACGCCAGGATCGCGGTCGCCCAGGCGCAGGCGGCGCTGGGCCAGGCCGAGCGCAAGGTGCGCGGCTTCGAGGCCAACGACCTGGCGCTGGCCGGGCAGGAGGCGGCCCGCGACGCCGACGTCGCCCGCGCCCGGTCCGACCTCGACCGCGCCCGCACGGACCTGTCGCGGCGCGAGGCGCTCTCGGCCTCCGGCGCGGTCTCGGGCGACGAGCTGACCAACGCCCGCAACAAGTTCGCCGAGGCCCAGGCGGAAGTCGCCCAGGCGGTCGCCGCGCGCCGCGCCGCGCAGGGCTCGCGCCAGGCCAACCGCGTGCTGATCGACGGCGTCGCGCTGGACCAGAACCCCGAGGTCGCGGCTGCGCGCGCGCGCCTGGACGCCGCCCAGCTGGCGCTCGACCGCACGGTGATCCGCGCGCCGGTCGACGGCGAGGTCTCCAAGAAGCAGGTCGAGCCGGGCCAGCAGCTTTCGACCGGCGTCTCGATCATGTCGATCGTGCCCACAACGGACGCCTTCGTGGACGCCAACTTCAAGGAAGTGCAGCTCGAGCGGGTGCGCGCCGGCCAGCCGGTGACGCTGACCTCCGACCTGTATGGACGGGGCGTGAAATTCCACGGCCGGGTCCGTGGACTGACCGGCGGCACGGGCTCGGCGTTCTCGCTGATCCCGGCGCAGAACGCGTCGGGCAACTGGATCAAGGTGGTCCAGCGCCTGCCGGTGCGCATCGATCTGGATGCGAAGGAGCTGAAGGAGCACCCGCTGCGCGTGGGGCTTTCCATGAAGGCCTCCGTCGACGTCGCCGGCGCGCGCTGAGGCTCGAGGCTGATGGCCAACGCCGCCACGCCAGGTTCGTCCGCGGGCATGCCGCCCCCGATGACCGGGGCCCTGCTCGCCGTCACCTCGATCGCGCTCGCGCTCGGCACCTTCATGCAGGTGCTGGACACCACGATCGCCAACGTCTCCCTGCCGACCATCGCCGGCAACCTGGGCGTCAGTTCCGACCAGGGCACCTGGGTGATCACCTCCTTCGCGGTGGCCAACGGCGTCTCGGTGCCGCTCACCGGCTGGCTGATGATGCGCTACGGGGTGGTGAAGACCTTCGTCGGCGCGGTGGTGATGTTCACCATCGCCTCCTTCCTCTGCGGGATC
>JBJMQX010000101.1:0-10412 GCA_045802455.1 Phenylobacterium sp.
CGGCGGCGTGGCGGCCACCTCCTCCGGCGTACGGATCACCACCGTTTTGTCGCTGGCCTGAGCGCGGGCGAAACGGGAGCGCTGCGCCGGGGTCAGCACCTCTGCGGGGTTGGTCAGCGCGGCCGCTGCGGCGGCGCTGGCGACGGTCGGAAGGGTCAGGCAGGCGGCGGTCGCCGCGGCAGCCAGCAGGATCGTGCGAAGCATGGTTCGGTTCAGGTCTTTCATTCTGGAGGCCCCCCGGCCTGGTTTCCGGTGCGTTACGGGCCGGCATCGCGCTTACAACTGCGGTTTCCGGCAATAAATCTGCGCGAATCCCACCGTCGCGTGCACGAAATCGGGCGGCGGACGCTGTCACGCAGCCGTCACGCCAGCAACAGCCGACGCCGAACTGATACATTCAGGTCAGGGTTTTTCTGGAGCTTTCTTCATTTGTGCGGTTTTCAAGCCACACATCGCCCATCTATACATGCGAATACGCATGTAATTACAGGTAAGTTCGACTTTAAATTACTTGATCAGGCCGCGCAGAGCCACGCAGAGCTCGTCCACCGCGTCTGCCGTCGTGGCCCAGGAGCACATGAAGCGCACCGACCCGTCTGTGAACCGGTAGGCGAACCATCCCGCCGCGTGCAGCCGCCCAAGCGTCGGCTCGTCCATCTCCACGAACACCGCGTTGGTCTCGACCGGGTGGACCCGCGGGAACGGGCATCCGGCGGCGAGCCGCGCGGCCATGGCGTTGGCGTGGGCGGCGTGGCGGGTGAACGCGCCGTCCTCCAGCATCCCCACGAAGGGCGCGGCCAGGAACCGGGCCTTGGACGGCAGTTGCCCGGCCTGCTTCAGCCGCGCGTCGAAGCGGCGGGCCAGGCTCTTGTCCAGCAGCACCACAGCCTCGGTCGCGGTCATCCCGGCCTTGGTCCCGCCGATCACCAGGACGTCGACGCCGAGGCCGGCGATCGCCTTCGGGTCGAAGCCCGCCGCTACCGCGTTGGCGAGCCGCGCCCCGTCCAGGTGCACGCCCAGTCCCTTGGCCTTGGCCGGACCCGTGAGGGCGGCGATCTGGTCGCTGGAATAGACCACGCCGTACTCGGTGGCGTTGGTCAGCGACAGGGCGGCCGCGGACTGGCGGTAGGAGACGTCGGGCTGGGCCAGCGCCTGGGCGAGCGCCGCAGGCTCTATCCGGCCCGAGGCGCCCGGCAGCGGGATCAGGCCCAGGCCCTGGCCGAAGAAGCCCGGTGCGCCGGCCTCGTCGGTGCAGATGTGGGCGTGGTCGTGGGCGAGGACCGCCTCGAACGGCCGCGCCAGCGCCGCCAGCGCGATGGCGTTGGCCGCGGTCCCCGACGCCACGAACCGCACCTCCGCGTCGGCGTCGATGAGGCCGCGGATCAGGTCGGCCGCGCGGCCGGTCACCGGATCAGTCCCATAGCCCGACGCGAAGCCGGAGTTCGCCTGGGCCAGGGCGGCCATCGTTTCAGGTGTGGCCGGAGCCGAGTTGTCGGAGGCGAAGTCGTAGCGCGCCATGGGCCCGGTCAGCTCGCCGTCGCCTGCAGGATGTCGCAGAAGGTCGTCAGGTCGACGTTGCCGCCCGACACGATGCAGACGATCGGGCCCACAAGTTCAGGACCGCCCGCCTCGCCGGTGAGCGCCGCGGCCAGCGGCAGGGCGCCGGCCCCCTCGGCGATCACCCGGGCCTTCTCGGCCATCAGCCGCATCGCGCGCCGCGTCTGGTCCAGGCTGACCACGATATTGCCGTCCACCACGGGCCGCATGCGTTCCCACATGCGCGGAAAGACGCTGTGGCCGCCGGCGCCGTCGACGAACGAGGCCTCCCACCCCGGGAACTCCTGGGCCGAGCCCATGGCGAACGAGCGCGCGGCCGGCGCCGCCGTCTCGGGTTCCGCCGTCCACACCTTCACGGTCGGCTTCAGCGCCCGCATGGCGCTGCCCACCGCCGTCACCAATCCGCCGCCGCCGACGCCGCAGATCACCGCGGCCACGTCCGGCGCGTCCTCCAGGATCTCGAGGCCCATCGTGGCGTGGCCGGCGATGAAGTCGTGGTCGTCGAACGGATGGATGAAGGTCCCCTCCACGCCCGGATAGGCGCGCTCGCCCAGGGCGATCCAGGCGTCGTCGTAGGACACCAGCACCAGCCGCGCGCCCAGCGCCTCCATGCGCGCCAGCTTCGACTTCGGCGCGGTCTCGATCGCCACGACGGTGCAGGGGACGCCCGCCTGGCGCGCCGCATAGGCGACACCCTGGCCCGCGTTGCCGGCGCTGATCGTCCAGACGCCCCTGGCCCGCGCCGCGTCGGACAGCATGGCCACCGCATTGGCCGCCCCGCGCAGCTTGTAGGCGTTGATCGGCTGCAGGTTCTCGAGTTTGAGCCGGATGTCCGGAAACCCCGCGCCCAGCTCCAGCTTCACCAGCGGCGTACGAATCGCCGTCCCGTAGACGCGGCTCGCCGCCCCGCGGATGTCCTCCAGCGTGATCGGGCGCACGGGGTCAAGCGTCGCGGGCATGCGCTGGCGGCTCCAAGTCTCAACTCCCGCTTGTTAGCGGATTTCCACGCTGCGGCTAGGGCGAGACCGGCCCCGGGCGCGCGAAGCTCAGACGTTCCCCAAACATACCGTCATCCCGGACGGAGCGCTCGCCAGAGCGCGCAGATCCGGGACCCAGCAGCTCCTGCATCGCCGTCCCACCGACCCTCAGCTAAGCTTCCGCTCATGGTGGCGAACGACCCCTTCATTGGCGTCTACATCATGGCGAGCGGGCGCAACCGTACGCTCTACGTGGGGGTCACGAGCGCGCCGCCGCCGCAGTGGCCCGCACCGCGAACAACAGGCTGAGCCTGGATTGGACGCGAGGCCCGCCTCAGGTCCTCACCCTATGCCAAGCCCAGGCATAAAATCGGACCGTCCACGCTCTCGAATCCTTCGGAAGGTCCAGGGTGATGGCAAGCGAAGTCGCGCTCGAGAATTCAAATCCGGTCCCGCAGTTGGACATGAGCGAGCCGCCGCCCGGATCGGATCGCCGCGCGTTCATGATGCGCAGCAGCCTCGCCGTGGCGATCGCGGCGCTCACCGGCTGCAAGCCGGCCGACATCAGCAAGACGCCCGCCAAGTCGCCGGCCGGGCCGGCGGCGTCCCTCGATCCGAAGCTGAACGTGGTCCAGAAGTCGAAGGGCCCCGTGATGACCACCATCGACGAGTTCTACAAGGTCGGTCCCGGCCCGTCGTCGTCGCACACCATCGGGCCGATGCGGATCACCTACGACTTCTACCAGCGCTGCACCAAGCTGCCGCCGGAGACTCAGGCGCAGGCCACGGCCATGAAGGTCAACCTGTTCGGCAGCCTGAGCGCCACCGGCAAGGGCCACGGCACCGAGCGCGCGGCGCTCGCCGGCATCGTCGGCAAGGAGCCCGCCACCGTCGATCCCGCCTTCCTCGACGGCCTGGCCGCGAACCCCAATCAGGTCTTCCCGGTGACGCTGGGCGCCAAGACCATCAATGTGTCGCTGAAGGACATCGTCTACGACGCGCCGAAAGGCGACTTCCATCATCCCAACACCATGACCTGCAAGCTGATGGCGGGCGACAAGGTGCTGCTGGAGCAGGAGTACTATTCGGTCGGCGGCGGCTTCATCGAGTGGAAGGGCTACACGCCTCCGCAGAAGCACTCGCCCAAGTATCCCTACTCGACGATCAAGGAAGTCATCGACTACTGCAAGAAGGACAACATCTCCCTCGCCCAGCTGGCGATGGCCAACGAGATGGCGGTCTCCGGCAAGAGCGAGGCCGATATCAACGCCTTCTGCGACAAGATCCTGGGCGCCATGCGCGCCACGGTGAAGACGGGCATAGCCGCGCCCACCTCCACCCTGCCGGGCCCGATCAAGCTGAAGACCAAGGCCCGCGACGTCTACCAGAGCACGCTCAACCAGGAGGGTACGGCGCGCAAGGCCATCGGCCTGGTCTCCGCCTATGCGCTGGCCGGCTCCGAGGAGAACGCCCGCGGCCACCTGGTGATCACAGCGCCCACCGGCGGCTCGGCCGGGGTCATGCCGGCGGTGATCTATTCCCTGGGCCCCGAGGGCGCGAAGCTCCCCGAGGACAAGATCCGCGAGGGGCTGATGGCCGCCGCGGTGATCGGATACCTGTGCAAGCACAACGCCACCCTGTCGGCCGCCGAGGGTGGTTGCCAGGCGGAGATAGGCGTGGCCTCCGCGATGGGCGCGGCGGCGATCGCCCAGGCCTACGGCGAGCCGCCGCAGGTGGCGGCCAACGCCGCCGAGGGCGCGCTCGAGCACCATCTGGGCATGACCTGCGATCCCGTCGCCGGCTACGTCCAGGTCCCCTGCATCGAGCGCTGCGCGTTCGGGGCGGTGAAGTCCTGGACGGGCTACCTCATCGCCAAGAACGAGATCCCGCTGAACCGGCGGATAGACTTCGACTCCACGGTGAATGCGCTCGCGCTCACCGCCAAGGAGATGAACTCCAAGTACAAGGAGACCTCCGAAGGCGGCCTGGCGGTTTCCGTCGTACTCTGCTGAGGCGGCGCCGGTGGACCAGGCCGGCGAGAAAGGACTGACGGCCGGGTCGCGAGACGACCGTCGCGCGCGCGTCCGGCTTGCCACGTTGGTGGGCGCCGCAGCCACGATGCTCGCGACAGCCGCCCATGCGCAGGCTCCCGCGCGGGCGGCCACGCCTGCCGAACTGGAACAGCAGGTCACGGCGCTGCGTGAGCAGCTTCGCACCATGCAGGAGCAGCAGAAGGGGCTGACGGATGCGCTCGCCCGGTTGCAGCAACAGCTTGCCAGTCAGCCTGCGTCGGCGGCTCCGCAAGGCGTCCAGCCGCCGCTTGCAGGGGCTGCGCCGGCTCCGCTCGCGATTGCATCGCCGCCCGTCAGCAGAGAATCCGACGGTTCAATCACTCAGAAGGTCGCCGAGCGCTACCAGGACGGGATCGTCATCTGGCAGACCCCCAACGACGCCAAGGTCCCCTTCCTGCTGAAGTACAACATCAACTCTCAGGTCCGGTACCTCAACACCACGTCGGGCAGCGAAAGCTTCACCGATCACCTGGGCGCCGTTCGCAGCGTCAATCTGCGCAACGACATCACCGTCAACCGCACGATGTTCATCCTGGGCGGCTACATCTTCGATCCAAGGCTTCGCTACAGCTCCACCGTGTGGACGTCCGCAGGGTCGAACTCGATCGTCATCGCCGGGAATATCGGCTGGCAATTCAGCAAGGCCTTCACCCTTACCGGCGGCTACACGGGTGTGCCGGGCAGCCGCTCGCTCGTGAACACCTTCCCGTTCTTCCAATCGACCGACCGCACCATGGCGGACAACTTCTTCCGCCCCGGTTTCACGCAGGGGATCTGGGCGAACGGCGATCTCACCCGCGCCCTGCATTACCTGGCGTTCGTCGGCAACGGGCTCAATACGCTGAACATCTCGGCCGCCAAGATCGATGAAAACCTGATGGGCGCCGGCAGCATCTGGTGGGAACCGCTCGGTGACTACGGCCCGCCCGGCAAGTCGCGCAACATGTATGACGACTACTACGCCTCGCCGAATCTGCGCATCCGCTTGGGAACTTCGTACACGCAGGCGAGGGAAGACCGCTTTTCGGACCTCGACACGTCTAGCCCCGAGAACACATCCATTCACAATTCAGACGGCGTGCTGACCTTCGCCACCGGCGCCTTCGCGCCCGGCGTCACCGTGGACAAGGCCACATACCGGATGTGGGCGATTGACGGCGGCCTGAAACGGGCTGGGTGGTCGATCAACGGGCAGTACTATTTCCGCTGGCTGGATGACTTCAAAGCCGACGGTCCGATTCCGATCAAGAGCACGTTCGATCAGGGGTTCGAGGTGTCGGCGGCCGCGTTCGTCGTGCCCCAGACGCTAATGGCCTACGGCCGCGCCTCGGCTGTATCGGGCGAATTCCGGGACTCCTGGGAGGCTGGTCTGGGCGTGAAGTGGTATTTCGTCCCGACCGAGCGCATGTGGCTCTCCGCAGAGCTCATGCGTGTGGTCAAGGCGCCCTATGGTGGCGTGTTCACCCCCTATACGGCTGGCCTGACAGCCTGGGTGCCGATGGTCCAGGCCGTGCTGGCGTTCTGATCGTCGAAAGCCCCGGGGCCTCGGAGACCTCGCGCTTTGGCGACGCGCGGCGATGAGCGCCGCCGAAGAGAGGCCGCTACGCCTCCCGCGCCCAGGCCCTGACCTCATCGACGTAGAGGTCCGGCTCCTCCATCGCGGCGAAGTGGCCGCCGCGCGGCATGTCGGTCCAGCGCACGATGTTGTAGGCCCGCTCGGCGAACGAGCGCGGCGGCGCCTGGTAGAGCGGCTCGCCGGGGAAGTTGGCGAAGGCGGTCGGCGTCTCCACCCGCTCGCCGGGCGCGAACCCGAGTCCGCCCTCCTCGACCAGGCCGCGGTAATACCAGGCGCCGGTCGTGAAGCTGCCGGTCATCACGTAGAGCATGACGTTGGTGATCAGCGCGTCCTTGCCGTAGGCCTCGTCCAGGGTTTGTTTCTTCGACAGGTCCGACCAGTCGTGGAACCGCTCGAGGATCCAGGCGGCCTGGCCGACCGGGTTGCCCGCGCCCATCCAGGCGATGGACTGCGGCTTGGAGACCTGCAGGCGGAAATAGGCGCCCATCACGTCCATGGCGCCCGCCTGCCGCGCGGCCCAGGCCGTCTCGGCGTCACCCTGCGGCCCGCCCGCCGGGCGGAACCCCAGCATGTTCAGGTGGATCGCGCGGGCCGCCGCGCCATGCTCCCGGCCCAGCCAGGACGTCACCATGGCGCCCCAGTCGCCGCCCTGCGCCAGGTACGACGGATAGCCCAGCACCTGCGTCATCAGGGCGTTGAAGAGCCGGGCGGTGGTGCGCTGGCCGACCGGCCGCTTGGGCTTGGACGAGAAGCCGAAGCCGGGCAGCGACGGGACCACCAGGTCGAAGGCGTCCTCGGCCTTGCCGCCGAACCGGCTGGGGAAGGCCAGCTTCTCGATCGCGCCCCAGAACTCGTAGTGCGAGCCGGGCCAGCCGTGGGTGACCAGCAGGGGACGCTTGCCGCCCGCTTCGCCCACGACGTGCAGGAAGTGGATGTCGAAGTCCTCGACCCGGGCGGTGAACTGCGGGAACCGGTTCAGGTCGGCCATCGCCGCGCGCCAGTCGTAGGCGCCCGTCCAGTGCTCGCAGAAGGCCTTCAGGTAACCCGCGTCGCAGCCGTAGGCCCAGCCATCGGGAACCTCCGGGATCGGCGGCCAGGGATAGTCGCGGACCTTGGCGAGGACGGCCTCCACCTCAGCCTCGCTCCAGCGCACCTCGAACGGCTTGGGCTTCGACATGGCGGGCTCCTCCGCAACCCATCTACCCGTCATCCCGGCCGTACGCCCGCGAAAGCGGGCGGGAGAGCCGGGACCCAGCCGCGGGATGACGGAAAGGGATTTGCGTACGCCTGCCCCCACGGCGGTCAAGCCGCGGCTGCGCGCTCGGGCTCGCGGCGCTCCAGCCACATCTTCAGGCCGCCCTCGGGCGCCAGCGTGATCTTGGCGGAGAGCCGGATGTCCTGCGGCGTCTTCAGGCGCGGCTCGAAGCGTTGGGCCAGGGTCGCCAGGACCAGGACCATCTCCTGCATGGCCATGCCCATGCCGATGCAGATGCGCGGACCGCCCCCGAACGGCATGTAGGCGAACCGATGCCGCCCGGCGCTCCGCTCGGGCGAGAACCGATCGGGATCGAAGGTCTCCGGCGCGTCCCACAGCGTGCGGTGCCGGTGCAGCACCCAGGTCGAGACCAGGATCCGATCGCCGCGGGCGACCTTCTGGCCGCAGATCTCGTCGTCCGCAGCCGCGCGGCGGCCGGTCACGGCCGGGGCGGGCGGGAAGAGCCGCATCGCCTCCTCGATCACCTGGCGCGTGTAGGGCAGGGCCTCGATGTCGCCCTGCGCCGCCGTGCGGCCGCCCAGCACGCGGTCGAGTTCGGCGTGCAGCTTCGCCTCCGCGTGCGGATGCTGTGAGAGCAGGTACCAGGTGAAGGTCAGCGCCACCGCGGTCGTCTCGTGACCAGCCTCGAAAATGGTGATCAGCTCGTCGCGGATCTCCTTCGGCGTCAGCCCCGGCCCGCCTTCCGGGTCCTTGGCCCCGACGAGGCGGGTGAGCAGGTCGTTCGGCGCGTCGGCGAGGTTGCGCTGGCGTTCCTCGATCATCCGGTAGATCGCCCCGTCCATCGCGCTGAAATCGTCGTGCAGCGCCTTGGTCTTGGCCTTCATCCGCATCGGGCCGATCAGCGGCAGGATGTCGAGGAGGCCGAAGTTCAGCCCGTCGCCGGAGAGGCCAAGCGCCTTGCCGGCGAGCGCCACCAGCTCCGGCGCATCGGACGAGAACATGGTCTCGCAGATGATCCGCAATGTGACCGCCTTCATCTCCTCGGTCATGTCGACCTCGGCGCCGGCGGGCAGCGCGGACCAGCGGTCGGCGAAGGCCGCCGCCGCCTTGGCCATGGCCGGCGCGTAGGCGGCGACGGCGGCCGGCGAGAAGGCCGGCGCCATGATCCGCCGGTGCTTGCGCCACATCTCCGGTTCGGCCGAGAGCAGCCCCTCGCCGAACATCGCCGTGAAGATGCGGTTGGAGAGCGCGTCCTTCGGATAGTTGGCCACGTTGTCGAGCAGCACGCGGCGCACGCCTTCCGGATCGTGCACCGCCACCGAGACGCCGAACGGCGACGTCAGCCGCACGATCGGCTTCTCGAAATAGGCCAGCGGCAGGCGGGCGAAGGCGTTGCCGGAATTGCCGAACTGTTGCCACAGCGACGGCGGCTTCAGGGGCGGCGGCTCGAGGCCGGCGAGCGGTGCGGGATCTGCAGCGACGGACATGGCCGGCCCCCGGTTGATCGCGGTGAGGCTATACCCTCTCAGGCTGCCGCGCGCCTACTCCGCGGACCGCAGCCCCTTCGCCAGGGTCGCGGAAAGGTCGTGGTGCAGGGTGCGCGCGGTTCCCGGCGGCAGCTTGCCGGCCAGTTCCAGCACCACCGCCCCGTGGGTCGCGGCCCAGAACATCATCCCGATCTTCTCCGGGTCGCCCTTCACGACGCCGCCGGAGACCTGGTCGTCGACGTAGCCCGTCATCGTCTGGCGCGCCCGCCGGCCGGCCGCCACCAGCTCCGGATAGTCGCCCTCGTGCGGCTGGTTCAGGTCGAACATCAGCTTGTAGGTGTGCGGGTGCTCGAAGGCGAAGGTCAGGTAGGCCTCGCCCACCGCCGCGCCCTTGGCGCGCGGGCCGGCGGCGGCCGCGCGGGCCGCCTCCAGGGCGTCGGCGAAGCGGTTGAAGCCGTTGGTCCGGACCGCCGCCAGGATGTCGTCCTTGTCGCGGAAGTAGCGGTAGGGCGTCATCGGCGAGACGCCCAGCTCGGCGGCCAGCTGGCGCATGGTCACTGCATCGGGCCCCCGCTCGGCGAACAGCCGCTCGGCGGCCTCGCAGAGCCGCTCGCGGAAGTCGGCGACGTCGGTGTCGGAAAGCACGCGGGGCATATCGACTCGGACAATTGCACGAAAGTGCTTGCAAATCGCTACTGCGTACGAAATAAATTTACAACGTAAGAATCATAGGAGGTTCCGATGGACGGCGATGTGCGCATCAACCCCTACCTGTCCGGCAATTTCGCCCCGGTCCGCAGCGAGGACGACTTCGACCTCGCGGTGAAGGGCGAGATCCCGCGGGGCTTGCGCGGCGCGCTCTTCCGCATCGGGCCGAACCCGCAGTTCGAGCCGCGCGACGCGAACCACCACTGGTTCTTCGGCGACGGCATGGTGCACGGCTTCTATGTCGAGGACGGCAAGGTCCGCTACCGCAACCGCTACGTCCGCACGCCCAAGTGGGAGCTGGAGCATGAGCACGGCCGCTCGCTGTTCGGCGCCGGCAACCCGATGGCCAACGACCCGCTCACCGTCGGCAACGAAGGCGGCGTCGCCAACACCAACATCGTCTGGCACGCCGGCAGGCTGATGGCGCTGGAGGAAGGCCACCATCCCTTCGAGGTGGACCGCCAGACGCTGGAGAGCCGCGGCTACGTCCGGCCCTACGGCGGCAAGGTCACCGCCCATCCCAAGATCGACCCGGTGACCGGCGAGATGGTCTGGTTCGCCTACGGCGTCGGCGAGATGCCGCTCTCCGCCGGCATGAGCTACGGCGTCACCGGCGCCGACGGCGCCGTGGTCAGCCGCCAGGACTTTCAGGCGCCCTACGCGGCCATGGTCCACGACTTCATGGTCACCCGGAACCACGTGCTCTTCCCGGTGCTGCCGCTGACCGCCAGCCTGGAGCGTGCGATGAGCGGGCGCCCGCCGTTCGCCTGGGAGCCGGAGAAGGGCAGCCACGTGGGCGTCATGCGCCGCGACGGCGAC